>JAUQYW010000009.1 GCA_030587525.1 Candidatus Sigynarchaeota archaeon
AGTTGCAGGCTTCCACGATTTGACATCCGTCGCTCCTCTTTATAGTTCTTTCCTTACAATACGCGTATTTTCTGCGAAACATGGAATCAAGCGATTCAACGAATTGTGTTTTAGCAAATCATCGAAACGGACAACAACGAAAAATGTTAAAGCGCATTCATTTCCCGAAACGTGCGTTTTTCGAAGAGCAAACGATCGTGAAAGAAATAAATATGTCGGTGCCCCACGTTTTAGTTAGGTAGACTCATTTAGTGCATTTTTCATAGAATCAACATAGCTTAACACCTAATAAAGCCCCCGTTCGATAACGTTAAAAATTAACTTGGCGCACGGATTTTATCAAATTTATTTATGATGGATATCATGTCTATTGTAAAAATGACGTTCTATCGAGATATGATAATGCAATCATCTACTTAACGATCTAATTCAATTAAAAGGATTGACACGCTGGTCGCTTCCATCACGACTACCAGTTTCGCTATCATTTCTCAGGTCATTTGCCGGGCTTGGTTTAGAAGTTTCCGTCGGACAACAAGCATCATTACACCCGTTATCACGTCGAAACCCACGCATATAAATAGCAAAATTGCTATTCCCAACATTCCTTGAGATAGCCACTTCAAACCTTCCCTGAAATATGCGACTGCTGCATCTAATAGCATTAATCCCAGTATAATAGCTGCAACTCCTGCAACAATCATAATTCCCTTGTTGATATGACCACCCCGTTTATCAACAAACGATGCCCATGTTAGAATCGCAATAACAAACAAATGGACAATTATCACGATCCAGAAAGCAGGAACTGCTTGTTCAGGCGTTGAATCAGGTGTCGTATCTGTAATTACAAAGGGTATTACCACTATGGCTAAACAACAGACCACAAAGATAACCAAACCGGTCCCGACATGAATCAACCGGCGCAATGTTGTGTCTCTAATCATGGCCTTTACTCCTTGCTTTTACTTAAGAAGGTATCCCTGGACTTGAACAACCGCGCCTTCATAACCACGATCGCGAGGAAACAACACGAGACCGGGAGGTAAAACAACGGCCTGTTGAAGTTTTTCCAGAAGTCCCAGAGGAACCACGTGGTGAACTGTATGACTCGTATAACGTGCGTTTGCTTTAGCGCTTCGTTTAAGTCCTGGTGCAATCGCCATATCACGTCGTCCCCCCATTTGACTTGGATGCGCAAGAGCGGCGCGTGGAAGATCTCCGTGATTCCCGCGGCTTGGGCCACCAGGCAATCTTCGAGGTACCGCTGGTACCCGGTCTCGTCGTTGGTGTACCAGGACGCCTCGGGATAAATGTACCCGAGCAAGATCGAATTGCCACGACTTCCAAGCTGCGTCATCTGGTCGATGCAATCCCGATAGCACGCGAAATCGCCATTAGGGTCTGTATCGTGGTATGACATTTGGCCGTAACGGACATTTGGAAGATCCGTGAAGGGCAATGCGGGATTAGCGTGCGTGTCTTGATCGCCATCGATGAATTCGCTGAAGTCACTAGGGGTAAGAACGACATAAATGCTTTTTCCGAGCGTGAGCGCATAACGAAACACGTTCTCGTACGCGGCGCGTGCTTGGGCGTAGAGCGTCTCGTTTTGCTCGTTCATCCAGTACCACAATCGCTTGAAATCGCCCCACGAATCAGGGATGATCGTTCCGGGAAACAGCGGCATATACCCGGGTCGATTCAACGATGGCTGGGGATAATTTTCCTGCTCGCAGTCGAAGCTAACGCCCTGGAACCTTGGCCATCGCAACCCCCAATCCAAGGTTATGTTCGCCAGTGGCGTGATGTTCAAGTAATTGAAAACGTGAGAATAATCGTTGTTCGCGTCGATCTGGAGATAAAATTTCACGTTCCAATGATCGAGTATCTGGAACAAGAAGGTGGACCGGATGTTGGCAAATATATCGGGATTGGTCACGTAATCGCCAAACCAATTATCGATGATCGTCGCGTTGCTCGCGTTCAGCGCCTGCAGCACTCGCCAGTTCGTGATGTACGTGAAATTGATGGACGCGTTGATCGTCGTTATGGAAAGTGGCTTGGAGAGCACGACCGTGCCGTTCGGATATGACTGCGCGCCGTGCAAGTAATCGGCATAGTTGTCCGACGTGTTCGCGGGCAGATAAACTTGATTGACGAAAGCTAACCCCCCGTCCACGAAATCTGCCGGGGGATTCACGATGGTTTCCGGCGAGACGAGCAGCGTCCAATTGTCGATAGGCTGGGTCTCGGAAACGTTCGTTGCTTGTTTCAAGTCCGGACCGCCCCAGTAACTGCTCGTGGTCCTCGCACCATCCGGTGCCCTGATGCTTATCGTTGTCCAGAACGAGTTCACCGACGCGATTCCCAGGATAGCAGCGCAACACGCGGCGATGACAAACCCGCTCTTTATAAATCCCACCAGCTTTTTCCTGGTGAAGATCCCTTCATTCGACTTGGACAAGGGTTCAAAACGCCTCGAAATCTTTATCGCTTCTAGAAAGGCCATAAAATTGCTAGCAGCAAGGACTATTGCCACGAGCAGCAATGGGATCCCGAAGGGGCCATTGAAAAAAAGCGCCAAGGCGAGGAATACCAAAAACTGCACGAGATGGATCCCGGTTCCGATGCCGTGGAACAATCGAGATCCACGCGTGAAGCAACCCGTCACGAGGATCGAGAGCAACAACCCGAGACATATGAAATAAAATTCCCCGAAGAACCCGACAAATACGGCTCTTGTCATTATGCTATAGACGATGTATTGAGCGATCATCAAGCTCCACACGAGAATGTCCAAGATCCCGCTCGCGAAGATGAAAAATGGCAGTTTCAGCCGTGTCTTGATCCGATCCTTGAACATGATCGTCATTCCGACGCTTCATACTTAAAACATTTAGCATCGATACAACGTCTATCGTTGACCAGGATTCCACGTGTTTCCGTAGGTCTCGATAAAGGCATCCATGATCTGCTTGTACGGCACGTCGGCAAACGTGCCGTGGTCCTTGACATACTCGAAATGCTTGTTGCCGAGCTTGTCGGTTGATTGGAACACGGCATCTTTCGTTCCGTCGAAATCCACCGGGAAATAGCCTTTATCCTCGGTCAGAGCAAGGTCGAACGCCGGGTTTACCTTGAGCCATGTGTCATTCATGAATAATTCTGCATAGCCATGGTACACGAACAATTTCGTGCCCATTACTTTTTTCAAGTTTTCAGAGGCAAGGTGGTTGATGATGTCGGCGAAATGAAGCCTGGCGGGAATTTTTAACGACCGCGCAAGTGCAACGAGCAGCGTTGCCTTGGGGATGCAAAACCCGTATCCCCGGGAAAGGGTCGTGCTCGCGCGAAGGTAGGTTCGCGACGGCAATCCCCAGTATACCTTGTAGGGAATCTGGTCCCGCACGAAATAGAACAGCCGTTGAGCCATGCGCGAAACGTCAGCTTGACCAATCCCTTTCACGATATCCCGGGCTTTGCTTGGGATAACAGGGTTGTCGAAATCGATGAAATACGTCGGTGCAAGGTATTCATCCATGATGTTACTCGTCATTTACATCCATCAATCCCGAGGTTTCAAGAAGAAAAATACTTTTAGTAGATTACAAGTTTCCCGGTGCGCGCAGCCATGGCACGACAACCTGATGTGCACCGCGAAGTAGAGCAGGATCAATCCCAAGCAGAGAAGGGCATACCAGAACGCTGGCATCACCCAGCTAAAAAGTACGATTGGAATCAAGAGCGAAGGCTGGAATGCCCAGGCAATGAAAAGCACGACCGGGGGGAAGAAAAAGATTACCGCCCAGCCAATCGTCGGGATCACGAGTGCCTTCTTGTACCGTTGCACTGAGCCTTGCACACCGAACACCTTTTTTGCATACTTTCCCATCCCATCAGGGCACCAGCGACCATAATAGTAGCAATTCGGGCACAACACCACGCGAAACACGACGAAATAGCACCCGAAGCACCATGCCGTGTAAAAAATAGCCAAGCCCGTGCCAATCACGGGCACCCAATACACGCCGTAAATGCCCACGAGGAATGTAGGAATGATGAAAATCAACTCGGCTACCAGGTTCCAAGGGGAATAGTGCTCCTTGCGCTCGGAGCAAATCCACGGGCATAACGGGTCGTTCATAATGGGATGGTCCTCCTTGGTCATCAACGTTGATATTTTCAAAAACTGGGTGGGGATGGGAAACTCAACCGGGATCACAGCATTCGGTGACGAATTTCTCCCCCGGGCTTAAGGTTCCATCCCCGTGGATGTTTTTTTTTCACTTCTTGGTACTACATACCCAGCAAGAGGGATTCTTCATCTTTTCGATGAATGTAAACGAGTTCCGTGTCCCGTCATAGCGCAGCTCCTTGCCAATCACGGGCGGCCCAACTTTTTCGTTCCACGTTCCATCTTTCTTGAACGAATCGAGCCCGAGAAGGATTTTCACGATCTGCTGGGCTTGCAATGCCCCGATGATGGACGTGGTCGTGATGATGTTCGCCATCTTCATCTCGGTGAACCCTTCTTCCTTGGCGATTTCTTGCCCCGTGCACGAGAATTTCTTGAACATGTTGTCGAGATCTTGCGACGACATGCCGCATTGAATGCATGGGGAATCCCTGACCTGCGGGATCACGCAAAAGATGCTCCCGTACCACCCGTCGATGCCGGAATCGACGAAGGGAAGGTCATAGAAGTACGAGTACGAGTTGACGTGCAGCCGGGCTTCCACGTTATCGAGGCACGATGCGGTCGCGTTGCACTCCTTGTAGATCTCCTCCTTGAGATCCTCGATTTTTCCGATGATGGGAACTATCTTCGTCCGGCCATACTCCATAGCATTTCGAGCGACGATATTGGCCTTGAACTGGGTCTTTCCCACATCGCTTTCCTTGAAAAACACGCAGCGGTTCAAGTTCGAACGATCCACGTTGTCGAAATCCACGAGATAGATCTTGCCAATCCCCATTAATGTAAGGTTTTTCACGAGCTCATTGCCTGTCGCACCCGCTCCGACCACGAGCACGGTGCTCGTGCGGATCTTCTCCTGGTCCCAGCCCTTGAGCCGTTTTTGGCGATCAAAGAGGTCCTGGTTGATGCTTTCAACGCCGAGGAATTGAACATCATCATCATCGAATCCTCGTTCGGGATCTTTCGCCATGACCAGTCCCTCGTGAAAATGTGCTTACTTTTTTGTTTTCAAGACAGCATAACTCACGTAATGGTAATGCTTCTCGTCATCGATCTTGAAAAACGCGCGCTCGTTCCGCACGGGATCGACCACGAGGGCCACGTGAAAACCCCGGTTGAACATCTCCATGGTCTTGATATCGACCGAGCTCAAGAAGACACCGAGATTCGGATGGCTGTGCCACCAGCCCGTGATGATGGATTCGGGAAACTCCGTGTCCCGCTTGATCGACATCTCCCCGACTGCGCCGTCGATCACTTGCGTGAAGATGGGATGCTTCTCGATTTGCTCACTGAACAAGTGGCCAGTGATGATCACGTACTCCTTTCCCTTGTACTTGTATGCATTTCCAACCAGCATGCCGATGATCTCGTACTTGTTATTCTTGCAGCGTGCTTCGATCTCGTCCAGGATTTTCTTGTTGATGTACACGTCGTGAACGTAGGACTCCTTCTTCATTTCCATAATATGTTGCTTCGTGCCAGGTTGGCCTTTATTTTGCCCATCATCAACCATGTTCATCACCGTTTTATGCCGCGGGTTCTTTTAAGAACACGTTCGATAGCATGGTACCGATCAACTGGAAGAACTTTGTTTTTGCATCGGGATCGATTGCTGAAAACCCGTACGTTCTCAAGTCGCTGAGATTTTTCTGGATCATTTCCGGCTCCAGCGCCACGTCTTTCAAGTCCTGCATGTTGGCGAGGATGACCAGCCGTCCCTTGCGGACATTCGCCTTGAGTTTTTCCACGTGTTTTTTCGTCCGGCTCACGTTAGAGACCCCGGAGCTCACGACGAGGATCACGAGATCTACCGATTTCAAGAGGTCCGCCTGGAACCGGATATCGTTGATTAATGAATCGAGCGTGAATTTGAACAAATCCATTTGCTTGACGTTCTGGATCCCCTCCACGGATACCGATTTCTTGTAGAGCTCGTTGTCGTTATCATCGAGAGTAAGAAGCCCCTCGCCAGGGAAAAAATCAAGGAGGGTGGACTTGCCAACCCCGGGTTCACCGACGAGGACGATCTTGAGCGGGAGCATGATCAACTCGTCGACGATCTGGTCGAAAGGTCTGAAAATCGTGACGTTTCCGTTCCAGTGCTGGATTTGATCTGCGAACATACGGTGGAATTCAGCTTTCACCTTTTCGATGCGGCCCTGGACTTCCTCTTCCAAGTCATCCTTGTCGCAGCAAAATACGAATAAGAGTTCGTGCTCGCCAAGCGAGTAGATGAACCGAATGTCTTGCATGACGAGGCTCTCGATCTTGCCTCCCTTGACCTCGGTGCTGAACGATGCCAGGGCAGTTAAAAAACCGGAAATGAGGTCCTGGTCGATTTTTTTTTCACCATACTGCCGAGAGTACATCAAGAGGCCGCCGCTGCCGATGACCATGAAGTTTCGTATCATTTCGCATCATTTATTTGTATGTCTAACACATCAAGCATCCACGTTTCTTATCATAGCAAGGGTGGCAAGAACAAAGTATCGATATCGCTCTTGCGAGCCAAAAATCCACCAAACGTGAAAATATTTTTCCTATACTATGTTATTGAACTTGAATAATTTAAAAATAGTTTTACCATCCTCTCGTATGGATCTACGCGTGATGACCATGGACATCCAGAAAATGCAAGCCGAGCTCACGAGCATCATGAATGGCATGATCGACGCCAAGACAAGGTTGCAGAACGAAATCCCGACGAAACAAGCAATTTTTTCAGAGCGGGATCAAGTTGCCAAGGATCTTCTCCGGGCACAAGAAAAATTCAAGAAATTACTCGTTGATCTTGACTTGATCGGCGAGGCCACGCAGCCTTCATCGATCGCGAGCGGGCCAGCTGTCACCATGAGCATCGATCCTGCAAGAATCCTCGCCGTCACGTGCCGCAATGCCGTGAAGGAAAAACTCGATGGTTTCCAGAACCTGGTGCTCGACCAGGTCACGACCGGCGGTCCATTGGATGCCCGCTTTTACAAGGAGATCAATCCCTCTATGCCAGATGCTGCCATCGCCAATATCGAGAAAAAGATCGACAAGATTTTCAAGGAGATTGTCAAGAAAGCATCAGAAAAGGACCTCATCGTGTTGATCGGCATCAAGGATGACAAGACCGACCAGTTCCTGTTCAAATCCGCGGACCTCGTTGCATCCAGGACAGGCAAGAGGGTCATCGTCGTCGAGGTGGATTCTCTCGCGAGAATGACGGAGAACGAGGTCAAGGCGATCATCGCCAGATTGGGGTAGTCAAGATGGAGCTCGAAGACCTGCGCATCTTGCTCACTCAGAACCTTGGCATGGAAGTCACAGTTCACGAAAAATACATCATGAGTTATTGGAAAATCGATAAAAAGATACAAAAGCAAATCATCTTTTTTCCGGATGCGGAAACGCGCATCCTTTATATATCGATGCGGTTTGATGAAAAAAATCAAGATGCTGATTTCCTGGCAAAACTCCTCAAGGAAAACTTGAAGCTCTCGTTTGTAAAATTCTGCATGGATAAAGACGGGAACCTTATGGCATTGGCAGAAGTGCCCGAGGCGAGCATCTCGGATGAATGCTTGCGAACGTCGCTTTACGCGGTTTTCAAGGCTGCCGAGAGATTTTACGTGCTATTGTCCACGAAAGCAAGATCTTGACGCTGGTGGCCCGGATCACCGATTGATTTGAAGGTAATACGGTCATGAACGCCGATTCTTTCTTCCTGGAGACGTATGGCTGCACCCTCAACACCAGCGATTCTGAGGTGATAGCCCGCATACTCGAAAAGGAAGGGCTGGTTCAAACCAGCTCGGTGAAGGATGCCACGTTCATCGTCATCAACACGTGCGGCGTGAAGACTCCAACCGAACAAAAGATCTTACATCAAATCCGGCAGCTTGCACGCGCCCCGGGCAAGATCCTCATCATTTGCGGCTGCTTGCCCTTGATCCACAAGTATGACCTGGAAACGATCTCCCGCCTCGTCCCGGAGTTCGGCGCCATGGTCGGGCCAAAAAATTATCACGAGCTCGGGGCAGTCATCGCTGCGTTGCGCGGTGGCAAGCGCAACATCCTCAAGATCGATGCCGTGTCGCTGGAACACAAATATCATTTGGAGCAGAAACGATCCCGGGGCCATATCGGCATCGTTGCCATCGCGGAGGGTTGTCTCGGGGCGTGCAATTACTGCTGCACGAGGTTTGCCCGCGGCAGCCTCTTGTCCTACCCGGCCAAGCTCTTGACCGGTAAATTCAACGCGCTGATCGATGGCGGGGCGAAAGAAATCTGGGTGACGGCGGAGGATTGCTCGGCTTACCACGACAAAGGCGAGAATATGGATTTACCCGGGCTGCTAAATGGCTTTTTGAAAAAACCGGGCCAGTATTTCGTGCGGTTAGGCATGATGAATCCGGCAACCTTGTTGCCCGTGCACGGCGACTTGATCAGTTCCTTACTAGACGATCGCGTGTTCAAGTTCATCCACGTGCCCGTCCAGGCAGGTTCCGATCGCGTTCTTGAAAGCATGAACCGCCGGTACAGGGTCGCGGATTTCAAGGCTATACTTGCAGCATTCACGGCAGCATATCCGGGAATTACCCTGGCGACGGACATCATTTGCGGCTACCCGGGTGAGACTGATGAAGATTTCGATCAAACGGTTCGTTTGATGAGGGAGGTAAAGCCAGATGTCATCAACATCTCGATGTATGGTCACCGACCCGGGACCGTGGCCTCGCGGCAAAAGCAATTGCCATCGCCAGTCGTCAAGGAAAGATCTCGGCAGCTCACTGCCTTGCACAAGGAAATCACGGCCGAGATCCATAAAATATGGATCGGCTGGGAGGGAATGGCCATCATCGATGAATATAACAGCGAAAACGGGAATTGGGTCGCCCGCAACCCGTTTTACAGGCCAATCGTTTTGCCCCGCGGCCACCTGGGCGATATCGTGAGGGTGAAAATAGCCGCCGCGGTGGGCTATTATTTCACGGGAGAAATCATCGACGGCTAGCTCCCGTGACGGGCAATGAAATCGCGCATCACGGACGTGTAATCCTTCCCGCAAATCGCCTCGATGTAATAGCACGCCATGCATTCGTCGAGATCCTTGCTCTTGGGGGCGCCGCACTTTTCACACGTGCTGAGCTGGCCACTGCTCACCGGTTTCGAGAGCAGCGGGTACACGGTGTCCATAAATTTCTTGATGTTGAAGATCGTACCCGGGTGTCCCCCTTCGAGGCCGTAAAGGATGCCCTGGGCTTCCCCCCGCATCACGTTATCGCCCGCGTACGGGCACGGCGTCTCCTGGAAGTCCCCGCCTGCGTGGTACAAGTACAGAACGACGTCTTGCTGGAGCAAGTCTTGCAAGGGCTTGATCTTCTTCACGAACGGGGCTGCTTCCTCCTCGAACAAGATCGATGCCGCGCGCCCCATGCGGTTGATGTCACCCTTGAACAGATTGATGAGAAAGGTCTCGGCCTCATCATTGAGGTTGTGACCGGTCGCGATCTTGGTGGCGTGCAATCCCGCTGCAATGTCGTTGAGTACCCTGCGGCGTAGCACGCCGCAGATCGAGCAAGGCTTCGTGATGACCTTGAAAGCATTCTTCAATTGACCACCAGCATGCTTGGAACCGATCCTTTCAATGAACGTGTTGTTCGAGGTAGCCTTGATCATGTCGTCGAGGGCCATGCCGAATTCTTGCTTGAACGAGAACAATATTTGATCAATGCCGGTTGCCGCGCAAGTGTCACGAGCGATGCGCAAGCTCTCGTCGCGATAATTTGCGATGCCCTCGTCAATCGTGATAGCAACCGGCGTGTTTCCTTTTTTTACTTGTTCCCGCAGCAAGTTCTCGTGCACCTTCGCGATGACGCGCACCAGGACCGTGCTATCCTTGCCACCAGACAATGCAAAGGTAAGCTTGTCGCACGAATCGACCATCTTGTACCGGGACATGGTCCGCCGGACTTTATCCTCGATCTCCTTGAGAAAGCACGCCTTGCATACCGCCTCGCCGGAATGCGCCCGTACCATCACGGCCCGGTTCTTGGTGCACCGTGAACAAGTCGGCGTGCTTATAGCCATTTGCTATGCCTCTTCAAATAGTTGAAAAAAAATACCTAGATGCCATTCGCTGCGAAATTAACCGAAGAATGGCATCGTGAATCCCATCGTGATGCCAGAAATGACGAAATTCCCGAAGATCAACACCAGGGCAATCACGCGGATGATATTCATAATGTATTGTTTCTTGCTCTCGTTGGTATCAACATCGGCGTTGTATGAAATCTCCACGGTTATTCCCGCGAGATCCTTGTCGCTGAGCTCGAAGCTAACGTGATCCATTTTTCCATCGCCATCCGAATCGGTTATTTGATAATCCATATGCTCGGTAAGCTCGATTGCCATCGATTCTTTCTCCTGATTCCTGCGATTCGGGAGGACGACAACGCTGTTCACGCCCTGGACATTCACGTGGCTTAGCTCGCAAGTCTTGGAATCCTTTCCGATCACGAATTTATCCTTCACTTCTTGTATTTCCTTCCTGGGCTTGATGAAATAGCTGATGACCTCGTAGATGCATTTGTCACCATCGAAAATCGGCAGCGGCATCATATTGAAGATCGTCACGCTTATCGAAATCGCCCAGAGCCAGTAAAACTCGAGCTGAAGCGTGTTCGGGAAGGTCCCGCCAAGCCAGGTGCCAAGCCAGTCCCTTGCCGGCCACCAGGCTTCGCTTTGGATACCAATGAACGCAATGGATTGGTTGGATGCTTCGGGCGGGGGCAAACCTGTTAGCACCATGATCGTTTGGTTTACGCCATTCCTCGTTATCAAGCAAGCCAGGGTGTCATTCTGGTGAACCTGGTTGTAAAGGTAAGATGACAAGCTCAAGTTCAAGTCCGAGAGGCGGGTCCCGTTGATCTCGTGGAGCACGTCGCCGGGGAACAAGACCCCCTCGTTGTGCCCACCTTGAGCCGTGGTATATACGGTCCTGATAGACAGCGCACTGGGTGGTCCCCACGAGAGCGAAATCACGCTCGTGAAATTGAGGACAATCAAGAGCGCGATAACGGCGAGGAATGCATTCGAGAACGACCCGGCCGCCGCCATGCGTGTTTTTGCCCAGCCCGAAAATTGTCCACGCTTGAACGATTTTTCATCGGGTTCCACGAACGCGCCGAACCCGATGATGAAAAACACGCCCATGCCGAGGACACCGGTTGATTTGATGGGGATGCCGTCGGCATTCGCCGCGATCGCGTGGGAAAACTCGTGCACGGTGAGCACGAACAGGATGGGAATGATGAGATACGAGAAAGTTTCGAAATTGATCGTGAGTCCTGGAACCAGAGGCGTTATTTGCGCCTCGGGTGGAGGCGGGGTGTTTGCCACGAAGTTCGTGAGTAAAACGATGAAGTTCGTAACGAAATAGGTGAAGCCGTATATAGTGAAGGCAAACGAGACGAAGATACCTATGGTGAAGAGGACTTTCCATGTCCGCGGGGATTTCAACGCGATTGACTTCAACAGCTTGTTCAAACGGGTCGTTCTGATCATCGCGATAAACGGGAAGAAAACGGACAAGGCCTTCGATTTCTTGAAGCGCCCGAGAACGAGAACTAGAAGTGCGATGATGCCCCAAAACACGACGGCAATGAGGAAAAACGGGTTCAATAAGAAATTCACGAGGTCATTAGATGTTTGCTGCACGGGCGCCATCTCGAAAATTTAGCAACGCGTAAACTACAAGAAGTCAAGGTCACGTCAAAAATAAACCTAGAACTTTGCACATATTACATGGATGATACTTCCCATTAATTTGGAATACACCCAAATAATGACTGAGGAACCATCCATGCCAGAAGCATTGGAAACCGAGCTGTACGAATTAAGCGTCCCGGGAAAGTTGATCGGCAAGGAGATCATCGATGTCGAGGCTCGTCGCATTGGGATATGCCATTCCATAAAGCTCAGGTTTGGAACCGACAAGAAGAACGAGATGAAAATCGAGCTGTTCGTGATCATCAAGGGGCTCGATGTGGAGTTTGATATCCCTTTCACGCAAATCGACAAGATCGGGAACGTCATCAAGTTGAAAATCCCGGCACGACAAGCCGACGAGTTGCACGCGAAAGATGCCGTTCGGCTTCAAGAAGATCTTGCTGCCGAGATCCGTGCCAACGCTTCGAGAATTTGATGAATTTCTTGCTTTTCAGGAAATGTTCTTTCGCACGACATCCACGACTCGCTTGAGCAAGAGCTGGGCAAGCTCTGGCGGTGCCCACGAACTAAGGCCGCAATCAGGCCCGACATACGGCAAATTATCCTCGCCGTAATGCTGGATGGCCTTTTTTAACGCGGCCTCGATTTTTTCCTCGCTATCCACCAGCTTGATCTGGTCCTCATAATTTGTTCCAACCGAGTAACCCTCCTCGATCATCTTGCCGATGATGGCGTTGTAGTTCGTGCGGCAAATGCCAACGCGGATTTTCTTGTGGTGCTGTTCCAAAAGCTTCCGCTCGATCATGTTCGTGGGATCCGACGCAAACTCGCACGTGATGACGTCGATGTTTTTCGCTTGCAGCGGGATCTGTGCATCGCGCAGTGAATGCAGGTGAACTTGCTTGATCACGTCTTCCGGAAGGTTTTCGAGCGCCAAGGCGAGGCTTTCCACGAGTTCATGCTCGTCGATGTTGAACAAATCAATGAAACCCAGCGATGGCTCGTCGATCGCGATGATCTTGGTTTTTATCCGCTTATCGTTGATGATCGAATTCCGGGCAAATGCATTAACGGTCTTGCAGAAATTCTGGAGGATCTCCTTGTAGACCGTGAACCCCATATCGCTCTTGATGTACAGCTCGATGGGGCCCGTGATGCACACCTTGAGCTGGACCTGGTCGCGGGACGCGGAAAATTCCGGGATGCCGAGTTTTTCCACGGGCGTCTCGTTGATGTAGTGCTGGAGGATCTTCACTTCGGGAATGATGGCTCTCGTTTCATCGATGAGATACGGGGCCATATCGTCGCTGGATGAGGGGTACAAGGCGACCGGCCGCATGAATTGGCCGTAGAAGTTGAAATGCTGGGGATAGTTCACGACATCAAGGCCCGTCTGCAATTTCATCAAGAAGCTGTGGACGATCGGCTCATACACGTGGAGCCAAAGGCCCCGGTTGTCTAACATGCTCGACACATCGTTATCGAGCAATACCTGGTATGCCTTCAAGTAATGCTGGTCAAACGCGTCCCGCTTTCCTTCGATAAGCGGGAACGAGCCCACGTCGTCCACGAGTATTTTTCGGGCCATGAGTATATAAACGCGGGATGCCATTTCAACCTTTTTCCCGGAAAACGACAAATACCTGGATGCTGCAAGGTATAATTAATCAGCTTTAGTCGCATTGTCAGTTAAGGTCAAACATGGAGGAATGTCCAATGGTCGAGCTCTCTGAAATTGCCTTGATGATCTTGAAGGATCGCTACTTGTTGAAAAATGAAAGGGGAGAAATCATCGAAACGCCCGAGGCAATGTTCAATCGCGTGGCAAATAGCATCTGCGAGGTGGACGTGACAAGGGTTAATCCGGGGGAATTTCAATCATGCAAGCAAGGAATCCTTGATATGTTGAATAATCTGGAATTCCTGCCGAACTCCCCGACGCTTATGAACGCCGGCACGACCATGGGACAATTATCCGCGTGCTTTGTCCTGCCGGTACATGACAGCATTGAAGGCATCTTCGATGCCGTGAAGAACATGGCGCAGATTCATAAAAGTGGCGGCGGGACGGGATTTTCCTTCTCGGAATTGCGCCCGAAGGGTGATATCATCCATTCAACCATGGGCACGTCGTCTGGTCCCTTGTCGTTCATGAACGTCTTCGACGCGACCACGAATGCCATCACGCAAGGCGGGCGCCGGCGGGGAGCGAACATGGGCATCCTTGACGTCGATCACCCTGATATCGAAGACTTTATCGAAGCCAAGAGAAAGGGCGATGTGTTGAAGAACTTCAACTTGTCCGTTGCCGTGACCGATGATTTCATGGAAGCTGTAAAGCAAAATCGCGAGTTTCCCCTCGTGAACCCTAGAACCTTGAAAACCTCGCGCAAGATCTCCGCCGCGGCACTTTTCGACAAGATAGCCTTTTCAGCGTGGCAAACCGGGGATCCAGGCCTAATTTTCATCGACGAGATTAACCGAAAGAACCCGACCCCCAAGCTGGGCCTCATCAAGAGCACGAACCCGTGTGGCGAGGTCCCGCTGTACTCGTTCGAATCGTGTAACCTGGGTTCGATAAATTTAACCAAGGTAGTCAAGGATAAACGCATCGATTGGGACAAATTGCGAGACTTGACACGGTTTAGTGTGCGCTTTCTCGATAACGTGATCGATGCGAACAAATATCCCTTGGCGGACATCGATAACGCGACGAAGGTGAACCGCAAGATCGGCCTCGGCGTCATGGGATTCGCCGATCTGCTCATCCTCATAGGAATCAAGTACAACGAGCCGAAAGCGCTGGACATCGCTGACCAAGTCATGAAATTCATCCACGACGAAGCTGACAAGACATCGATCCAACTCGGCATCGAGCGCGGGTCCTTCCCGAATTTTATCCATAGCATCTACAAGGGGAAGGTGGAGGCCATGCGAAACGCCACGAGAACCGCGATTGCCCCGACCGGCACAATTTCGTTGATCGCTGGCTGCTCATCAGGCATCGAACCATTATTTTCCGTGTATCACAAGCGGGAAATCACCGGGCATGGTCCCGTGGATTACATTCACCCCTTGTTGATCCAGCAATTGCGCGACCGAGGTTTGAACGCGAAAAGGATCGTCGATGAAATCAAGAAGCGAAAGACTATGAACGTCCCGGGTATCCCCGATGACATGAAATCGCTGTACATCACGGCGTTCGAGGTCGATGCCGACTGGCACATAAAGATTCAGGCTACGTTCCAGGCTTATGTCGACAACTCGGTCAGCAAAACCATCAACCTTCCAGAAACAGCGATCGTGGAGGACGTGAAGCGGTGCTTCTTTAAGGCTTACGAGTTAAAAACGAAAGGTATCACGGTATACCGGTACAACTCCCAGGAAAGCCAGGTGTTGAACTTGGTAGAAAAATCGGGTGAATGAACGCCCATTTTTTCAAATAGACCTTTCGATGCAAAATTCGGGCCAATTCACGAAATACTGAATCCCGTGGGATTTGATGGATAAAGCTATTTAATCGAGAATGTCATGTTGATAATGCGAAATGCTTAATTAATCCCGGTTGGACTCATCTTTAAGAGTTCCAAGCTTGGAGGATGAAATATGAATAGGATTCACGTGAATAAGATTCGCCGGAATCTAATTCCCGTGAAAAAGAATCGTCGAAATTAAATTCGTCTCGGAGGATGACATATGGCCGCTGGAATCGCAGTCGGAACGTGGGATGATACTGTTGGCCTCAAGATCCACGCGGAATACCCAAGCAACTTTCGGAAGGAACAAAATATCGATGATTCCAAGCTGCTGAACATCTTCAACGACCGCATCGTCCATGCCATCGCGGGATTTGCTGTTTTTGACGAATCTGCATACCAGATCGCGACGTATTACACGCCGCTTATGAAGGAAGAGTACGAGGACGACGAGAAACTGGAACATGGCATTGTTTTCTTGTTCTTTGAAAAGGATAAAAAAATCGACTCGATCAAGGAACAATTCATCGAGTTTTCCATTTTTATCCTCAAGCTCATCAACAACAACGATTTCCCAGAATTGTTTTTCAACATCATCGACAATTTCTCGTTTCTCGAGCCCATTTCCGATGAGCAGCGAATTGCCGCCTTGTACAACAACGAGGTGCGGGAGCAGATCCTGAGCAAACTGGCCGAGCGGCCGTGGTCCAGGAACGAGCTGGAAAACTGGCTGCGCGAGGAATACAACGTCGCGGCCACGGACTTGCAGGGGTTACTCGTGCCTTTTTTCAAGACGGGCATCATCAAGCAGTCCTACGAGGCGGTGAAGGGCAGGAGAAAGGAACTCTACTATTTCTTGATCAAGGACGTGTACCTCTTCAGGATCCCGCCGAAGAAAATCATCGATGCGTTCAAGAAAGGCAAGGTTGAAATGCTTGATGGCATCGAAACCAGTTATTATGATGAAGTCAAGGAGTATTTCGAGGACTATGAACTCACGCCGACCGAGATCAACAAGCTGGGCGTTTTACTTGCCATCCCCAACATTTACAAGATTGTCGTGATGCTCCGCGACGAAATCTTCGAGATGGACGAGCTGCGCATCGATTTCCTTGAAAAATACAATTACATGCCGTCGAACTTCAATTACTTGTTGAAACTCCTTGAGAAAAACGACATCATCAAGATCTACAAGAAGAATACCAAGAAAATCATCGTTTTGAAATCTGACATCCAGTTCCAGTTTTTTTTCCCCGAATATCTCGTGGATAATATCCGGAAAGCCTGGCGCGAGAACATCATCGATAGAAACATTTCCTTGAAACATCTCACGCTGCTCAGGGATGAATACCTCGAAAATTTTATGAAGTTCAACGGCGGGCCGAAAGACCGCGCGCGGGCGGCGCTTGGTGCAGCCTTGGCGGGAACCGACGAGGACGGCATACCAGGCGGCCGCGTGAACGTGCTAAGACGGATGGAAATGCTGCTCCGGTTACAGTCGTAACTACTCGTTAAAAAGTTGGTCGAACTTGGACATCACGCGAGTCGTAGAACACGATTCTTCTGGTTTTTAACCGTTCGTGGAATTACATGACCAACCGAAGGATCCATAGTCAGGTAACACACGCAGCACCTAGCGAGCTATAGTTAGAGTGCTGAACCAGAATTCACTTGCTCTTTTTCACGATCGCTTTCGCGAAGGGAACCAGGCCACCAACCTTGATCAGTTCCTGGAGGAATGCCGGCATATGCTGTATCGCGTGCTTTTTTCCCGTCGTCGTGTTCTCCACGGTACCCTGGTCAGCGTGGATCCGTAACACGTCGCCATTCTTGACAGCCTTGAAGAACTCGGGATCCTTGCATTCGAAAATGGGCAAGCCCGTGTTGATGGCGTTGCGGAAAAATATCCGGGCAAATGATGGTGCAATGATCGCCTTGATCCCCGCGTGCTTGATGGCGATGGGCGCGTGCTCCCTGCTCGATCCGCAACCCATGTTCGACCCGGTCACCAGGATATCGGCACCGATCGCTTTCTTGCGTGTCAAGAACTCCTTGTCGAGATCCTCCATGCAATGGCTGGCGAGCTGGTCGGGATCGCTGGTGTTCAAGTACCTTGCCGGGATGATTTCATCCGTGTTGATGTTGTCTTGCAAGTACGAGATGGCTTTCCCCTCGATGATCATTTCTTGGACCTCCTGGGTGTTGATTCTAGATCGGCAGGCGAGCAGATGAAACCCTTCACGGCGGTGGCCGCGGCGACCGCGGGACTTGCCAGGTAGATTTCCGACGACGTGTCGCCCATGCGGCCGATGAAATTCCGGTTCGTCGTCGACACCGCCTTCTCGCCCTTGGCTAGGATGCCGCAATGACCACCAAGACAAGGACCGCACGTGGGCGTGCTCACGGCGCAGTTTGCCTTGATGAAAATCTCGACGAGCCCTTCCTTCATCGCGTCGAGATAAATTTGCTGCGTGCCAGGAAACACGATGCAGCGGACATCCCTGGATACTTCCTTGCCTTTCAAGATCTTGGCCGCAACGCGCAAGTCCTCGATGCGTCCATTCGTACAGCTCCCGATCACGACCTGATCGACCGGGATGCGGGCGTTGGTTACCTCGCTGATCGGCTTCGCGCTGGAGGGGAGGTGCGGGAACGAGACCTGGGGCTCCAGCTGGTTGCAGTCGATCTCGATCGTGTCGCAGTATTGCGCCCCGGGATCGCTGCGATGCACTTTATATTCCCTCTTGACGCGATCTTTCACATAATCGATGGTTTTTTGATCCGGATTGACGATGCCTGCTTTGCCCCCCGCTTCGATGGCCATGTTGCACATGGTGAATCGCCCGGCCATATCAAGCTCGTCGATGGCAGGCCCCGTGAATTCCATGGCCTTGTAATTGGCCCCCTCGACGCCTATCTTGCCGATCGTGTACAAGATCAAGTCCTTGCCCGATACCCATTCACGCAGCTTGCCCGAATACACGAACTTGATGGACTCGGGCACCTTGAACCAAGCCTTGCCCAGCGCGAACGCCACGCCCAGATCAGAACTGCCCATGCCTGTAGCAAATGCCCCGAGCGCGCCGTAGGTGCAAGTGTGCGAATCTGCCCCGATCACGAGGTCACCTGGCGCGACGATGCCTTGCTCCGGTAGCAAGCAATGCTCGATTCCGACGCGGCCAGTGTCGTAGAAATAGTCGATCTGGTGCTTCCGCGCAAATTCCCGGACGAGCTTGCACTGCTCAGCACTACTAATGTCCTTGTTCGGCGTGAAATGGTCGAGAATCAACGCGATGCGCTTCTTGTCAAAAACTTTGTCCGAGACCTGGTTGAACGTCTTGATCGCCAGCGGTGCCGTGATGTCGTTGGCCAGTGCCATGTCGACGCTCGCAAGCACGAATTCACCAGGGCTGATCGATGGTTTAGCGCATTTTTCTGCGAAGATCTTCTCGGTTATCGTCATGCCGCCCATGGATTGATCACCAGTAAACGAGGGATTAAATGAAAGACCCGTTCTTTAACCTTGACCATACTTGACCGGCTCTCGTCGATCGATGATATTTAATACATACTCGCATTACGAGCAAAAAAGCAAGATGAATTAATCTTCTGTCTCGAAATCCTCGCCGCCGGCGAAGGTACGCTGCAATTCTGCATAGAGATTATCGAGCCCGAGCACCGCTTTTGATGAAACAGGGATCAGCGACGAGATGTTACCCATCTCGTTTAACACGCGGGCCATGTTCAGCGTCTTCTCGCGTTCCATGCCCTCCGTTTTTTCTTCGATGGCCTCGCTGAGTTTATAGAAATCTTCTGACCACTCGACGATTTCATCGACTTTCGGTTCCGTGAGCATATCCGATTTGGCAAGCAAGTTGAAGTGCGGGAGGAAAAATCGATATTCCACCGCGCTCGATAGCAAGAGCGTGCTGATGAAGCCGGTCGGCTCGCTGGCAAGGACTGGATCGAACAGGAAGCAAATGGCACTTTTTTTTCCGCCAAGGCCCTTGGCGATCCGGGGGCCAGCGACCCGGAACGAGAACAGCTCGATCTGCCCGGGGGTATCGACGAACACGTAATCCGCCCTCGTGTCGCGAATCTCGTCACGGATCTCGTTCAAATGGGTCACGATCATATCGGTGGCTGCGACTAGCGCGCCGTTCGGGCCGAGATTGTAATCGGCCATTATCTTGTCATAATCGACATAATCCCGCACGTCCACGTCTGGATCATACGGCAGCCAGCGAACGCCGGGATCGAGGTTCACGCACGCGACGCTGATTTCCTTGCTCGCGTTCTGGATCCAATCGGCGAGCGCGTGCGTCAAGGTTGTCTTCCCCGAACCAGCGGGCCCGATGAAAAACGTGAAATACATGCTCTATCTCTCGTATGTTTTTGAAGCAAATTTTTTAATCGTAATATATAAAAAAGATGGGTTCCACACCGAGCACCTCGGACAAGGCGCGGCGTATTGGTATCCAGGAGGGATGGTTGTTCGCAATTCTGTCGATATTGTATATGTCATCTTCGAATAGTTTATAACGACTACGCGCAATCGTGAGGGAGTACGGGAAGAAGGGTCCTGTGTTCATGCTTATAAATCCGTCCATCACAATGTTCCTCTTCTTCTCTATGGTGATGTGGGGCTTCACCACAATGCCGAACTGGATAATTAACTCGTATTTATTGAATACAAGAAACTCGGGATTATAGATCCACCTTCCTTCTCCCTCCCTCATCTCTCTCCACCCGGGTGGAGAGAGAGACATCTCCACCCGGGAATGATGTCCCGTACCTAAAGAGGGTTGTAGCGAAATAAACTCTTTTGTCATGTAATTTTACTCTATATATATAACAAAGAGGAAATACGAAAATCAAGAGAAAGGTCTTGAATCAAAAAAAAACATCTATCCTATTGAAAAACTAACCGGGCGGCCGGTTTTGCCAGCATAACGCAGACATTTCTTAATAAAATCTAATGCCTCGGTAATATACTCACGCGACACCTCCTCCTTGAATTTTTCTGGCGGGAAGCGTTTTATAATCTCGTCTCGTATTCGAATCAATTGAGCGAACCACATTTGTCGAAAATCGACGTGATATCCCCGATCATATAGAAAATCGAAATATCTCCCCTCTGTACTGGCTATGGTTTCTTCCGTTGCCGAATCATATGCTACGATATCGACACCCGTGATATATTCGCCTCTGATCATTTGGTAAAATCCGTGCTTAAAAAATTACGGGCAATGTTTCCACCTAAATCCTAAGTAAGATAGTCCTTGTCGAACTTGTCTAGTTCCTTGCCGGCTTCTCCGGCGGCGCGTGATCGCGCCTTGCGTTTGCGGGTTGTCGACACGCGAATAACCGACTCTCGCTTTCGTGCAGTCGCCTTGATTTTTTGCAAAAAAGAAGCGGGCGTGGCAGGAGTTGAACCTGCGAAGGCCAGGTCCGCAACCTGGTGCCCTTTATGTCGATGCGAAGGTTTTTCGCATTATATCCATGCTAGACGACACGCCCGTGAACGCGTGGTCGTGAACCCGTGCCAATTCGTAGCTGCGAGGATGATAGCACGAGATCTAAACCGCTGGTGTATGCACGAATAAATGAAACCATGTTTAAAACGGTTTTTAAAATAGTTAGGAAGAACATTATAATAAGTTCAAGTGAGATTGCCGAGGTCATCAAATGACTTGCACGTGGATTGATGCAAAGGCCATATGGGAAGCAAAAAACAAGCCATACCTGGATCACTTGTTACATGACTCCTTGGAAAATAGCCCGGTGCTCACGTTTTCCAGATTTCCCTTCCCGACCAACCAATTCTTTTTTTGGCCCCCGGCATCTGACCTCGCGTATCGTGGGTGGGGGCTTTGGTACGGGTCCCCCGGCACGAAGTCATGGGTCGTGCTCAGGGGCAACAAGCTCGTGTTCCTCGCGTTTTTCCAAAGCTTGAAGGGGGGCGAGGAAGTGACTTTCGATTACATTCGGGAGGAGGAAACGCCGCATTTCACGGCATATTTCGGCAAGCAACCGGCGTTGTCGGATTTTTATTATGAAATGACGCCCGATATCTGCCCAAGAGGCGACACGCCACCGCTGGAATGGCTGCATAGCCTTGGCCTCGCAGTTCATGACTTTCCACCGCCCAGCATTGATGCTTTGCTTTCGCTGTATAAGTATCAACGGGATGATATCGCACGACCGACGCTCCAAGCAGTCAAGGGCTTGTACGTGACGCGGGACGATCGCATCATTGCCGCGATGTACGATAACTTGTCCATCGTCCCTCGAGCTCTCGATGCTGCATGCATTAGTGGCGTCCTGGTTGCTGATACTGAGAGAAACAAGGGTATTTGCAACGCCTTGACCCGGTTATTTCTCGAAAGGCTCTTCCAGTTGGGCAATAAAAAGGTCGGGCTGTTTGTCTCCGCGAACAACCACGCGGCCATCAAGTGCTATGAAAACGCGGGCCTTGTTCAAAAGAAGAAGTATTACCGGTTAGAACTTGATCCCAGGAAATCATCCAGCTGAGCAACGGGCGCACCGTGCATGTATTTCTGCTGGAACTCGAGCCAATCATCCGGCTGCCGCACCTTGAAGACTTCCACGCCGATTTTCTGCAAACAAGCCAGGATGTCCTCGCTGTCGTCCACGACAACCGGAACAAAACCTGGGTTCTGCCGCCGGAGCTCGTCGACTTCCATTTGCTTGAACGCGAGATAGGACTTCCACGTCCACGGGCCGTGCCGCGGCTGGAAAAAGACGATCGATTCAGGATCGGGAAACCCGTGCTCGTGCAGCCAGTTCGCCGTGACAATTTTCAAGTCTTTCTCGGATCGCCCCGTGAGGTACACGATTTTCGATCCCGATTGCTTGAATTTTTCCAGGATTTCCCTGGCGTTTTCCATGGGCGGGATCGTCGGCACCTTGGTGATGTCGAATTTCTGTCCCATCAGGTTGATGGTGCCGTCGACGTCGATGATGAGCAAATACTTCATGCTTGACACGAGCACTCCTTTTCGAGAAAATAATGAAATGAAGCGTTAAAAACATGGAGCTTTTAACAACACGGTATTAGGCACAATCACGCGTAGGTGAACGTGCCTGCTTGAGTCTTGATCACCACGGCATTCCCCGAGCTGCCAGGATTCCTCTCCACGTGGCCGATGACCTTGGCCTCGATCCCGAAGTGCTTGGCGGTGTTGATGGCTTCCTCGGCATAATCCTTGGTACACACGAGCTCAAGCCGGTGCCCCATATTGAACACGCGGTACATCTCCTCCCAGGAGACGTTTCCTTCTTGCTGGATGAGCTCGAAGATTTCCGGCACGGGAAACAAGTCATCCTTCACGTACCGAACACCGGAACCGAATTTCATGCATTTCGTCTGGCCGCCACCCGTGTCGTGGATGATGGCATGGATCCGCTCCTTCAAGTCCTTGGGCGACCCGAACGACGTAAACAGCGCGTGGAGCACGGGCAAGTAGGTCCTGGTCGGCGAGAGCAAGGCCGTCCCGATGGTTGTTGAACCGCCGGGCAGCTTGTCCTGGAGATGGAACTTGCCAAGATATGCATCCTTGACCGAGGGATCCACGATCTCGGGATATTTCACCGCGTAATCGTGCGCAAGGATCGCGTGGCGGGCCATCGTGATGCCATTGGAACCGATGCTGCTATTTGGCGCGGTCTCATACGTTGCTTTTCCAGTGTTCGACAACCCGACGATGCAGTCGCCAGGAACCGCGTTCACCGTCTCGATGATCGATGCGCGATGTCCCCTGGCCATGACCGTGCATTCGGCAGTGACCGTGCGTATCAAGTCACCGACGTCCGCCGTTTCTCCCCCGCACAAGTGCAGGGCGATCCCGAACGGTGCCATGACATCCACGACGTCCTGGTATCCCGCGATGATCTCCTTGATGACGTCCCCAGTTATCAAGAACTTGTTGCGCTCGATCGTGTTGGAGATCACGAAGCCAGATGCCAAGCCGGCGCACGCGATGTCGTCGATGTTCATAACGAGGGCGTCCTGGGCGATCCCGCGGAACACCCGGGCATCGCCGGTCTCGCGCCAGTGCAGGTAAGCGATGATAGTCTTCGTGCCCGCGCTGTCTGCATGGAAGATGAGGCATTTTTCTCCATCGCCTGTCAAGACATCGGGAATGACCTTGCAAAATGCTGACGGGAACAAGCCCTTGTCGACGTCCTTGATGGCCTTGTGAACGTCTTCCTTCTGCGACGACACGCCGAGATTGTCGTAGGTAAGCGGGAGTTTTTTCTTGCCCATAGCCAGATCCTCTCGATATTGATTACTTGAGCCACCGCGCCTTGACGTCTTGCACTACCCGGTCAACGAGCTGCGGCGCGAGCCCGATGTAATTCTTCGGGTCGAAGATCCGGTCGAGTTCCTTGCTGGAAATCTTGCCCTTAATCCGGTCATCCTCCTCGATGCCCTTCCGGAAGGAAATATCCTCGTCGCGGCAACGGATGGCCACCTGGCGCAGGATCTCGTGCACATCCTGCCGGTTCAGGCCGAGTTTCACCAGCTCGATCATGATATCTTCGGACATGATGGCTCCCTTCGTGAGGTCCAGGTTTCTCGTGACATTTTGCTCGTTGATCTCGGCGCCCTTGAGGATCGAGATAAATTGCGTGAGCATGTAATCCAGCAAGATGAAATTTTCGGGCAACACGATGCGCTCGACCGATGAATTCGTGAGATCGCGCTCGTGCTCGATGAGGGCGTTGTCTTCCAGCATCGGGATCACGTGCGATGCGATGATGCGGTACACACCGCAGAGCCGCTCGCTCTTGTGGGGATTTCGCTTGGACGCCATGGTCGACGAGCCGACTTGTTCCTTTTCGAATGGCTCGAACATCTCAGCGATCTCGTTGCGCTGCAAGTCCCGCATTTCCTTGGCAACCTTAGCGATCGTGCTACCGACAAGCGCTGTCCAGTAGATCATCTCCGCGTACCGATCCCGGGCCACCACTTGCGTGGAGATGAGGTTGGCTTTCAGGCCAAGCGCATCCATGACGAGGTCTTGCAGTTTCAAGCCATTCTTGCCGTGGCTCGCGAATGTCCCGACGGCCCCGCCGAACTTGCCGACGAGATCCCAAACCTTGATCTGCTGGAGCCGGTCGAGGTGCCGCGAAAATTCATCAGCCCAGTTTGCGAATTTCATGCCGAACGTCGTGGGAATGGCGTGCTGGCCGTGCGTCCGGCCGACGCAAACGAAGTCCCGGTATTTCGTCGCGTAATCGACGAGAATGCGGAGCAATTCCACGACACGCTTTTCTAGGATAGCAAATGCGTCTTTCAAGATCAACGTCCACGCCGTGTCGACGATATCGTAGCTGGTGGCGCCGAGATGCAAGAATGTTCCGACCTCGTCGCCGCATTTTTCAGCAAAACCTTTCACCATTGCCATGACATCGTGGTGGATCTTGTCCTCGATTTCTTGCACCCGCTCGATCTTGACGATCTTGGTCGTTGCATTCTTTTCAACAACGGGCAGCGCGCTTGCGGGAACATTGCCGAGCTTGACATGGGCCTTGATGAGGGCGACTTCCACGTCGAGCCACTTTTGCAGCTTATACTCCTCCGTGAAGAGGGCGTACATTTCCTTGGTCTTGTAGCGTCCTTCGATGGCGTGCACGGGCATGATGAGGTTACCTCGTGTTGCTCTACATTACAAGAAAAAGAAATTAAAGCCTTATTATTAAGCAGTTAGAATTCCACATTTCACGTCTGGGTGGAATCCTTCCTCCCGTTAACGTTATAATTAGAAAAAACACGTGCTTTTTCTCAAAAATCTTTAAAGATCCAGCTCCTTTAAGATTACATTCAAATCCTTCTTTTCGGCGTCCTTTGCCTTGAGAACCTCGACCTGGTCTATTTCTTGGAGAAACGATTCGAAGCTTTCGATCTGGCCATTGGAAATCTCTTGCACGAGAATTTCAGGTAGATTGATTAAGTAGAAACAAATCGGGCACCTGAACACGTGATCAATACCGATATTTGACTGGTTCGCCCACGACACGAGGCAGCAGTCGTGGAACGTCGACTTGCACGAGGGACACTGCACGAGGGCATCGGTGCCACATACAGGCGATTGCGGCTTGAAGCACACGGTGCACCTCATATTCGGCTTGAGCTCATCGACCGGAGCAAGCGAGGCTGACAGGTTCTCGAAGAAATCCTTGTGTTCCGGGTCCATCTTGTAATCCGGTTTCTTATCCCACGTGCCAACCTTGATTTCCTTCTTGTTTTCCGCTGCCTGGTGGAGCATCGACTCGAACTCCTCGAACGTCGTTGCCGACCGCAATTCCCCACCTTGCGACGCGCTGATCATGGCGTTGATTTTCTCCTGGTCAGGGTCGTCGTACATGCCGAGCACGATTATGTCGAGGAAGACTGGCATGGGCCGCACCTTGTCGATGAGATCGCTCACGAGAAATTCCTTCGTGATTTCGGGCACGGAACCGTCCTTGATGACGAGGATACGAAAATACTTGCCCGATACAAGCTTGTAAATATCGAGGATGAACGTGAGAGCGAGGAACAAGCCATTCTCGAAGCTCGGGTTGACGATCTGGTCGTGGTAATCCTTGAGCAATTTCACGAGGAGATCGTACTTGAACGTGAAGTCATCGACGTACATCGGTCCTTGTTCAGTAAAGAAGATGAGGTTGAATCGGTCCGACGGGTCGAGCGATGATTTGAGCTTGAAAAAATTTCCAAGGGCTTTTATCACGGCATCCATCGACGTGAAATTCGAATCCACGGCTAGAAACACGAGGGTATCTTCGCTTGGCATGCGGTCACCTATGCTATTGTTCATTCACGTCGGATAAAAAAATACCGCTTATCCCGAATCGTTGCTTGGGAAAGACTGAAATTCACCGCGAGCTGCATTGAACCGTGGTAAAAATGTCAGATCAAGAGGAGCAACAGCTGAAGGAATTTCTCGAAGTTATACAAAAGAAGACCCGCGGTGTTGCGATATTTGGCGAGAGTGCCAAGCGGGGCTTTTACTGGGTTAAATCTCTCATGGGTGCCAACTATCAAGGGTCGATCTTGCCTATCAATCCGACAATCCAGTCCGCTGCGGGTGTGCCGTGCTACCCCACGCTCGATGCAGCCCCGCCCATCCCAATTGACTTCGCGATCATCGCCGTCTCGAAGAAATACGTGATAGATTGTTTGAAGCAATGCATCAAGTACAAGGTCAAGATCGCGACGATATTCACTTCTGGTTATTCGGAAGATGATCCCGTTCAAGGTAAAAAAGACGAGCAAGAGATCCTCGATCTTCTCAAGAAAGGTTACGAGGAAACTGGAACCCGACTCCGCGTACTTGGCCCTAATTGCATGGGCGTCTACTATCCTCGCAATGGCTTGGCATTTCGGAGCGACATGGGAACGGAACCAGGTAACGTCGGGATCATCTCCCAATCCGGCGGGCTTGCCATCAACATCACGCTCCGGGGCAAGATGCTCGGCATCAAATTTTCCAAGGCCATCTCCATAGGCAACTCGATCGACCTGAAACCCGCAGAGATCATGAAGCTCATGGCCATGGACGAGGACACGAAGATCATCGGCTGTTATTTCGAATCTCTCGGAAAAACCACGGAAGATAGCCGCCGTCTCTTTTCCATCATAAAGGAGACGGTCAAGACGAAGCCCGTGATCATATGGCGCGGGGGTCGCAGCGAGCGAGGCTCCATCGCGGCGTCGAGCCATACCGGTGCTTTGAAAACGAGCAGCCAGATGTGGGACGCGTTTGTCAAGCAAAGCGGCGTGCTTTCGGTGAGCTCCTTCGATGAATTCATGGATACCGTCCTCGCCTTCCAATTTCTTGGGTCTAAAGTGCCAGGAAAACGGATCGGGCTCATCTCCATCTCTGGTGGTTCAGCGGTAACGGCAACCGACGACATCATCGAGGCTGGTCTCGAAATCCCGATGCTCACGAAAGAGAGCCAGGATGCAATCATGAGCGTGGCGGTGGCCGAAGTCGGCGTGAGCACGAAAAATCCTGTTGATCTGGGCAATTCATATTTTGGTTTTTCCATCATTGAAAAAACAGTAGATACCATCCTCCAGGATCCGAACATTGATATTTTATTATACGAGATATCGACGCATTACATATACAACGCCGTGATCATGTCCGCGGGAGAATTCCCGCAACTCTATTTCGAAAACGCGATTAAGTCAATCAAGCATTCCAAGCGGGCTTCCAAGAAACCAGTGTTCGTCATCATGCCCGAGATCGCCTACGATCACGAGACGATCACGGACCGCAAAGACTTCTTGAAAAACAACATTCCCGTGTTCCCGACGGTCAAGCGTGCCGTCGCGGCATTGAAGAACATGGTAAGATTTAAGGAAGTATCCGAAAAAAATGATTGAGCTGCTACCACCTTTTTTCCCCTTGATTTCTCACGCAAGATTGCAGTTATGAAAAAGATACTAGAATAAAGGAAATAAATGCGGGGATCGCCGCCATCATCGCTTTCTCTTTAAGAGTACGACGCCGAGCACGGCAAGGAAGCTGAATATTGCGAACCAGGAAACCAGGATCGTGGGTTGGTATGGTACTGTGGTGATTACATCCAAAACAAGCGCCCGGTTTTTGCCGTTCAGCGTGAAATTTTGTGCTTGCACCTGGGTACCCCTGAAATGGACAACGGCGGTATAATTCCCTTCTGGTAGGTAGTTGAAACTGACCATGCCAATGATACTGGTGGTTTTCGCCGGGTAGTAAATCGAGCCGTTCCAGCCCATGAGCGTGCCAAATCGCACCCCGTTGTAGAGCAACTCGACCTGGGCATCAGGCAGTGGATTGTGAACCTCGTCCAGGATCCGCATCGTCGCGTTGTATGACCCGTTGTAATTGAAGGAAATAGTGACCCGGCCGCATGCTTTTTGAGCGCGGGTGAGATACATGCGAGTGCCATTTGGCATGTTAATCGTCTGCTCCAGCTCGGGATCGAAGTATTGGTAAGTGTTATTCTCGAGGGTTACCACACTCGTCGGGTAGGTTGACTTGGTCTGCTGGAAGATGTTTGCTAATGCCATGTCCGTGACATTGAATTTTATCCGCTCGACCAAATAACTCGGGGGACCTTTGAGAACTTCGATCATATATTCCCGGCGGCGCGTGTCCAAGCCCATGATCAGCGAATCGGTCGCCCATCGCGACGCCTTGATGTTCGAGAACCCGACCGTCGTGTTGATCCAGAAATCGACCTTGATGACCGTGTTATTCGAGGAGATGAATCCACCCGGCGCGATCCGCCACCCGTTAAACGTGGAATTGTAAGCTGGCGGGGTAAATTGCACCGAGTTCTTGTAAAATTTTGTATTATTCCAATAAAGGCCTTCCACGGGGGAAAATAGCAGCGACATGTTCAAGGCCTTTCCACTCGTGAGCCGGAAGGATTGCGAATAATTCAGCAATTTCGTGGTGGTGTTCCCTTCCAGCTCGAACCATGGATTCAACATGGTGAAAGTATAGCCTGAAAACTTGATCGGATAGCTGAGGTTCATCTCGACGATGAATGATGCATTCGTGTAAATGCTCGCGTTCTCGAACTTGCTAACGGCCTTGCTGATGTTGAACGTGAAATAGCCCGCAGTTTGATAAAGTAAGATTAAAGGAAGTAATCCGGAATCGTTGTTCTTGGTAAAAATCTTGGTGTAATTCACGTTGATGACCCGGAACGTGTTTACATTCGTCAGATTGTGTAAGTATGAAAAATTGGCCAAGGACGGGTAATACCGGACCGTGAAATTCGAAATCGCCGATCCGTCGAGGCATGTCACGTTGAATCGTTCCGTGAAACTGACGTTGATGACGGGATTCAGGTTCGTTGCATTGATCGTTAGGTCGCGGTTAAATGTCCTGTTGAATGATGATTCCGAGATGGATACGCCGGTCACGTTCCTGCCCCGAGGTACCGGCGTTTCCAGCGAATCGATCGCGAACGTGGTGAGAAATGTCTCGTTCCACATAGGCACCTTCTTGGAGACGCTCGCTACAGGCCCGACATCCGAAGATGCATTTGAATAGACCGAGCCTTTGCTTGAATCACTCATTAAAAAAGACAATCCATAGAAAATGCTCGCCGTGACAGAAAAAAGGATTAAAGCACACGAGATGACGTTCTTTCGTTGCATGACCATGAACCTTGCATCACATTCAATGGAGGCTATACGTATCAACCAAAACGTGCCTTTATTAATTGATTTTGGTTTGATTATCATATCATTGAATTCGGGAAGGAAAAAAAAGGATACGAGTGTGGTTCCCACGTATAAAATTATCGGAGTTTCAATGTATTGGGTATCCTTGCTTCACGTCCTTATCGGGCATGAGTAAAATAGGCTCGTCATTTATGTCCGCAGCCAATAGCATTCCTTGCGACATAACGCCATGCAATTTTTTCGGAGCAAGGTTGGCAACGATGATGATATTCTTGCCAACGAGCGCTTCCGGCTTGTATTGCTTCCCAATACCGGCAACGATGGTTCTTTTTTCGACACCGAGATCCACCTGCAATTTTACCAGCTTCTTGGAATCCGGGAAGGCCTCTGCCGAGATGATTTTGGCCGTACGCAGGTCAAGCTTCGTAAAATCATCGAAGCTCACCTCGGGCTTGATTGCCTCGAGTTTTTGTTCCGACACGATCGTTTCCCTCTTGGATGTTGTTTCTGTTATGGTTGCAGGTTGTTTCATTTCTTTGTTGTATTCTTTCTTCGTGAACAAGATCAAGCTTTTCACGGCTAAACTTGAACCTTTCTGGAATCCCTTCTTGTCCCGCCACGTGGCGGATGGAATATCCCTCGCTTTTACGGCAAACGCGTCGAGTAAAGTGTTGCACGTGTCTGGCATAACGGGTTGGATCAAGATCGTTGCAATTCTCAGCCCCTCGATCAAGTTAAAAAGCAAGGTTTCGAGTTTATCCATTTGCTTGTTCTTGAACAGGACCCAGGGCTCCGCGTCCGTGATGCACTTGTTCATGTACCGGATCAGTTCCCACAGTATCCGAATGGCCTTGGAGAAGTCGAGATCCTGATAGGCTTGCTTGATCTCATCGATGACGCTGAATCGGACCTTGAACTCTTCCTCATCCTTGGAGATCGATGCCGGAACGGGCACATTGCCTCCGAAATATTTCTGGACGAGCACGATGACCCGGTTTGCAAGGTTCCCGAACACGTCTGCGAGATCCGAGTTGAGGATCTCGACGAGTTCCCTCTCGGAAAAATCGTTGTCCTGGCCAAACTGTGCCTTGCAGAACAGGTAATACCGGAACGCGTCGAGGCCGTACTTTGCCTTCATTTCCAGGGGACGTACCGCGTTGTGCAGCGATTTCGACATTTTTTGACCATCCACGGTCCAGAAACCGTGGGCGAACACCTTCTTCGGCAGCGGAAAACCCGCGGACATAAGCATAGCTGGCCAAATGACCATGTGAAACCAGGCGATGTCCTTTCCAATGAGATGAAGGTCCGCTGGCCAGAATTTCTTGTATTTCTCGCCTGGATACCCGAGCGCCGAGATATAATTCGACAGCGCGTCAATCCACACGTACATGACGTGCGCGGGGTCGTCGGGAATTGGGATGCCCCACTTGATCGTGGTTCGGGAAACGCTCAAGTCGATCAAACCTTCTTTCACGCGGTTGAGTATTTCTTGCTTCCGGAATGCCGGCGAGATGAAATCAGGATTTTTTTCGTAGAAATCAAGCAATTGCTGCTGATATTTGGAAAGCCTGAAGAAATAATTCTCCTCCTTGAGATGCTCCGGGGGCTTCTTGTGGTACGGGCATATTCCATCGACAAGATCGATCTCCTTGACCGGTTTTTCGCAGTCGACGCAATATAATCCCTCGTACACGTCCTTGTAGATGTCCCCTGCTGCTTTCATCTTATTGAAGATAATCTTGCAGAATTCCTCGTGATATCCGTCGGTCGTGCGGATGAAGTGGTCGTTGCTCACGTTAAGCTCCGTCCAGGCTTGCTTGTAGGTCTCGACGACCTTGTCCGTGAACTCTTTCGGGGTTAAGCCCGCTTCTTTCGCTGCAGTTTCGAGTTTCTGGCCATGCTCGTCAGTGCCCGTGAGAAAAAACACGTCATAGCCGAGTAACCGGTAATAACGGGCGATGATATCTGCCGCTATCGTCGTGTATGCACTGCCCACGTGCGGCGAGTCGTTCACGTAATAGATGGGCGTGGTCACGTAAAATTTTCGTTTCACCATTTGCACGAGCAACCCCTTGGCTTTTTCTGCGAATGCTTAACGCGAAAATAAGAAGGAGCTGTGAACCTTAACCTTTATTCATCTTGAGTTTAAGATTTCTTGAATCGGTCGAGATCGGTTTGCTGAGCCTTTTCAACTTGTTCCAGGAGGATCTTGTACTGCGGGAAATTTTCCTGGAACTCGATCACGCGGATTTCACTGCCCGACTTCACCTTGACGAAACACACGGGAAAAATAGTTTTCTTTTTCGTGAAAATACCAAACACGGTCAAGGGCTTCCCTTTTTTGAGGAATTCATCTAGTTTATAGGTGTCGATCTCGATTCTTTTGAAGATGGCATCTCGCTTGACGGTTTTTTCATCCTTGACTGTCGCTAACGTAACAATTAGATTACCCGATGGCTGCGCCTTGGTAGACTCGATCTTGCCGGGAAACGTCGTCAAGAAATGCTTTTTCTCCTTCCCGACAAAATTAACTTCGTCGTAGAGCATCACGAGCTACATTTCTCAGAACTTAAAAAATGTAGCGCGAGTATTAACGGAAAAATACGCGGGCGACCAATTCCGGCCGCCGTGACCGACAAAAATGGACGATGCTTCGATGATACAAGCCTTGCAAGTATGCCTTAGCCAATGATTTCCCGCGCGTTCTTGATCTGCTTCCCGCAGATGCGGCAGGCCCCGAATTTCTCGTTAATCTCCTTCACGCACGGCTTGTGATAATACGTGCCGCAGCTCCCGCACTTGTACACGTCGTATTCACCGAGGAATATGTTCCTGCAGTGGCCACAACTGCCATTGATGTCGGGAATCTCCTTGCGTGGCACCATGGAAAAAGTGGTGACGCCGGCAGAGCCCGGCTTCTTGCCGCTTTCTCCCGTCTTGTACAATACCGCAGCGCCCGAGTTTTTTATCAAAAAGTAGCAGAAAGGACAACGAAACACGTCCTCCCTCGCATCTGGCGAGTTCTTAGCCCACTGCGCCGTGCAAGCGATGTGCATCGGTCGAGCGCAAGAAGGGCAGAATCGCATCGTCGCATATGCTGGACGCCCTTGGGACTCGGACTTGTAACAGATGCTGCACTTCACCTTTTGGGGATTCGCGATCATGTCCTGGATTTCCTGGATGTTCGGGCGGCGGAGGTCCACGGCGATCTCGGCCAGCAGCGGCGCAGCCCTGACCTTTTCTTGCGCCTCGTAATAGCCCGACACGTCGTTCAAGTCTTTCTTCGATGATAACCCGACGATGGCCTTGTAATACGCGGTGGCGTTCGTGAAGTAGGCGAAATCGCCGCCGGTGATCGATGCCAGGTTTTTCATAACCGAATAATTCCCGGCACGGTTCGGAGCCCCTGCGACGAGGCAGTCAATGAAAATACCAAGACCTTTTGCCGCGTTCCCGAGCTTGATGAGCTGATTTGTCATGCTTCCCAGACGATCGTCCGAGAACAGCAAGATCCGGACAACCTTGCTGCCGATCTTTCTCATCTCAGTAGCGAGCATCTGGATCGACAGCGCGAGTCCTTCAGCGATGTCCGATTCCCCACCGGGCTCGAATTTTTTCAAGGATTCGAACAACACTTCTTTTTTCGACGAAAAATCGCTTATCTTACGGGCCTTGGTCCCGAAGGAAACGATGCCCAGTCGATCGTTGGCGTCGATCTCGAACTTCTTCGCGATGAGCTCGAGCGATGCACGCATCGTCACCGCTAGCCGCGACGGGTTGAAATCTCCCTTGAACATCGACCGCGACGAGTCGAAGAGGATCACGCAGTCTTCGATGGTTAAGCCCGGTACATTCTTCACCTTGATTTAGTTGCTCTCAAGTAGTTAAGTTACCATTAACGGTCTAAGGTAAATAACTTTTAAGCCCCGACATAATCGAAACCGGCAATGAAACCTATCAATGGTTATGCCAAAATGGGGCAATATAAATCGAGGGTCATAGTTTCTGGATCATCCCCAGCCACGAACTGCTCCAATCCTTGATGCGTTCCAATCTCGTGCTTGTTAGCTTTACACCATTCAAACAATGAAGCCCAGGTAGCGGAGATGTTTCGAGCACCCTTGCATCGTGTGACGGCGTATTTCCCGCCTTTAAAGAGGCAAACTCGCACGTTCTTATCAGGTTCAGTTGCAGGATCCACGGCCAGCCACAGCTCGTAGCCATATTTTTGTCCCGGTCTTGATGGAGGGGGATTGTTGAACCCGAAAATCTTCCGCTTTTTATCGTTCATCAAGTTCCTAGGTTCTGCCCACGCGTGCAAGAGTTGCAGCGCTTCTTCTTCGGGGCTGTCACCAAACGCATAAACGCTCGCGACGATCATAGGTTGCAAGGTTACGATGGTTACCTTGATATCTTGCGGTGCCATAGTTCAATCATTCACCATGCTGTAGGATTCTTAAAACCAAAAAAAGGAAATTAAATGCTGATCCACGTGCCTTTCTCCGCGCTTTCGAGCACGGCATCGAGCACCTTGTTGTTGTACACGCCGTCTTCGAAGCTGGGGGTGATGGGCTCGTCCTCCACGATCGCCTTGAAAAACTCGTAGATCTCGTGGATGAAGGTGTGCTCCCAGCCGATGATGTGGCCAGCAGGCCACCAGTTGCCTGTGTACGGGTGCACGCCCTCGGTCACGTTGATGGTCCTGAAACCTTGTGCGAACTTCGGGTCGTCCTCGGAGAAGAATTCCAGCTCGTTGAACCGCTCGAGGTTGAACGCGACGGAGCCCTTGCTGCCATTGATCTCGATCCGGTTGTAGTTCCGGCGGCCTTTTGCGAATCTCGTGGCCTCGAACGTCCCGACCGCGCCGTTCTCGAACTTGGCCATGAAAATGGCCGCGTCTTCGACCGTCACCTTGCCCATTTTCTTGGCATCCGCTTTTGCCGCCCCGAGAGCGCCCGCGGCTCCTTCGAGCGGGCGTTCCTTGATGAATGTCTCGGTCATGCCGCAGACCTTGCTCACCTTGCCCACGAGCATCGTGCTCAAATCGAGGATGTGCGCGTTCAAGTCGCCGTGAGGCCCTGAACCCGCGAGATCTTTCTGCAATCGCCAGACGAGCGGGAACTTGGGATCCATGATCCAGTCTTGCAGGTACACGCCACGCCAGTGGTATATCTTGCCGATGTAACCCTCGTCGATCAACTTTTTCGCGAGCACGATGGCAGGAACGCGGCGGTAGTTGAACGCGACCATCGCCTTGACCTTGGCTTTCTTCACCGCGCGAGCCATTTCCTCCGCGTCTTTGGCATTCATCGCGAGAGGTTTCTCGCAAATGATGTTCTTGCCGGCCTCAGCCGCAGCGATGCACGGTGCCTTGTGCATATTGTTCGGCCCGCAGTTGTCGAACACGTCGATGTCCTTTCGCTTGACCACGTCTTCCCAGACGGTCGTACCCTCTGCCCAGCCTAGCTGTGCCTTTGCCTTGGCTACCTCGGCATCGCCGAGGCCGCAGATCACCTTCATCACGGGCGTCGCTGGTGGCGGGTAAAAAAAGTGGGCCATCTGGCGATACGCGTTTGAATGTGCCTTGCCCATGAAGGCGTAGCCAAGCATCCCGACGTTGAGCTTTTCTTCGTCTTTCGCAGCTTTTGACATGTTTTTCACGCCTTTGCCGTTATTTTTTTTGAAGAATGCATCAACGTGATAATGGAGGATCTCGTGAATCGTGATTTCTTGCTCCAACATCACTTTGAATGATATCCTTCTAAACCGACACAATAAATGTCATCTGTATTTTTTAAATAGATTAAGTTTCATTGATAGATTAGAGCGAATGACCATGTCAAGCACAGCAAGTCCATTGAAGAAATTTAACGAGCTCCTTGCCAAAGAGATGGAAAAAGCCAATTTATACGAAAAAAATGGGATGTGGGAGCAGGCCAAGAAACAATGGCTCGATATCATCGAATATTGCCGGTTGTTCGCGAAAAAAACCCCGGACCTCAAGCCCGCGATGGCAAAAATGATCCAGCAGAAAGCCGATGGGTTGATGGAAAGGGTCCAGCGCACGGAAGCAAAGATCTCGCAACCCTCCGCGCCACCGAGGAAGGAACCTGCACCGGTCGAGGACGAGGGACCAACCGTGGTCGAGACAACTCCCCCGCCCGAGGAATCCATCAAGCCAAAAGTCGGGCCATTCGCCAAGCAACAACCCGGTTCCGATGGATCTCCGGCCGAGGCACCGAAAGGCGACAAGAAGAACTTCATCAACGTTGGTAACGAGCATATCGAGGTGCCCGATGACTTCCCGCTTGTTGAAATCACGCCGAAAGAAGGGGCGTTCAAGCCGCCCAGCAAGCCCTCGGATAAGGTCCAGATCGACAAGACCAAGTTTCCCGTGGATGGCGAGCAGCCGCCCGCCAGCCCTTCGGATTCCAAGCCGGCCAAGCCGGGATCAAATAAACCCAAGGCTTAAATTCACAGTTTATAACTCTTTCTAACCTCACGCCCACTTGCGCGTAGTATTTCCCAGTATTTCCTCGGCTTAGCCGATTTTTTGGGTGGCGAAGGCTCACGCTCCGGCGGTAGCGGGATGATGGGCTTGGGGAAGTCGGGGCGGTCGGCGAGCGGCGTACCGAATAAGTCTTCATAGTAAATGCGCCGAGAATCCCTGAGAGGAAAACCCGATTTGGCCTCGATGAATGCTATCCATTTCCCACGCGCAAACTCCAAAAGCTCCTCGATGTCGATGCCAGCCGTTGTCATCTCACGAACAAGGTCGTCAAACGCCGCACTCGCGTCCTCGGTAGATATCACCGGTCCGCTTCCATCTTTCCGCGGGGGATTCTGGGCGACGAGCTCGGCAATGCGCTCGCGGACGGCGCGCCAGTTATCTTTCGTGATTGTGCGGCTACACCTCCTATCCTCGTCGTCTTGACGACCGAACTGCGCACGCCAATCGTAGATCCAGTTGCCGGTCTCCGCCCAGTCTTGCTAATCCTTCACATGGCCAGCGATGGCGAGAATGGTATATTCCATGCTGCCCAAGTTTAGCGATACCTGACCTCCGAAATTCGAGAGCCCATACGGATCGAAACCATACTGTTGGAAGTTCGTAGGCGTCGAGAAATTCATCGAACTTCGCATCAGTCCAGAGCCCGTTTTGTTGCCCAATGAATTCGGGGAACATCAAATCGTGTATCTGTTTGTATAGACAGACAGCCTTCTTGGGGGTGTCTCGCCTTCTTGGTCAAAAACGAACGAGACAGTTCAAGAAATTCTCGACCATTTTTATTCCACTACTTTTTTTAATTTCCGATACCCGCACGCGCTATTCGAGAGAAAAAACAGCCAGGCCAGGCTCGCAAATCAGGTTTAACCGGCATCGCGGGGTTTTTTTCGGCGTGGCGTTCCAAACCGGCCGGGTTGCCTCGAACGAGGCATTTTATGAAGGTGATGCTGTCATCTGCCGGCAAAATCGAGGCCGTTTTCGATACCACGCCGGCCACGAAGGGGAGCCTATAGGCTTATATCGATTCGTTCAGAATTTAGTGTTATTTATCATTAAAACAATGCTTGATCGACTAACATACGTGATGAAAGATGAAGACACGAGGAAAGAACGTTGCAATGGTCTCTTGCGCGGCACTTGTCATTAGCTGTATCTTCGCCAGCGCGACAACGGTAACTGGACAAAAAGCGTTAAATTGTCACGTGGCCAAGGGCGTTCCAAGAGCAGCATCGATAAACCAGACCGACTGGCATGACGGGGGAGAACAATTCACTCCCGAGGTGAACGTCACCTATTCATTAATCTTTAAGGCGGAGGGGGGAGGAGTGGTAGGAGATACACTCGACCAGTTGATGTGGCTGTCATACAACGACGGCAGCGAGGCACAAGTACATTTCGAGATCGGGAACCATTTCGAGGATGGGGGCCTGGATGTTCCCAATACGCAAGTCCTAAATTGGAGCAAATTGAATGGCAATGATCTCACCGTGCAGAGTAGTGGTCGCGTGAATGGCACGGTAATACAATCGTTGTATGGGTTCAATGGATTTGCCATTACCAAGGGAACCCCGGAAATTGTATGCTTTTTAAACACGGGGGGGTCTATACCGTGGAGGAATGCCACCGGTGTTACCAACGAAGTCGCATCGATTAGCTACCAGAATGCGACGATCAAGATTGGCTCGGTGCACTTGAGCACCTTTCCCTACATGTTCGAAGGCAAGGCCTTGAACGAGAGTGTGGCAACCTTCAACGTCACGGTGGCCGCGACGATAGGAACTGGCGCTTGTTTGTTAACTACAGCACCGTATAATCCCCCGTGGGACCGGGTTCCAATCAATATCACGCTGATATACCGGGTCACGCACAACGCCACCAACACCGAGTGGAAATACGGGGCGATCATTGATTGGAGCAATGCCAAGAATTTCCCGACCCATGGCCCGATGAATGACGGCGAGAATTTCAGCCTAGTTGCCCCGGACCAATTGTATTTCTACCTGAGAGAGTCAGAGATTACCATAAGGAACTTTTCCACGAATGCTGCAAATGATACTGCATTTTGCATCGTTAATAACACGGAGATGGGAAAGATGCGCTTCCCGACGCAGTTCACAGAACTCGGCGACCCGACTGCGCGCAACACCACCCGGAGTTACAATACCATAGGCCCTAGTTGGTCTATAGAAAATTCTACTGTGACCTATGTCTGCTTCGACGGGTTCAGGTACAACCAAAGCACGGGCATGGCCCTCGACCCTGCCGTGATCATCCCCACCTCTTTGCCCCCTGTTTTAAACATCACGCGCCCGGAAGATATCCAATACGTGGCCGGGCAAATGGGAAACTCGATCAGCTGGACGGTGATGAACTCGAGCGCTGGCACGACAAGTTACGCGATCTATCGCAACGGCAATCAATGCGACTCGGGATCGTGGACGTATGGCGTCCCCATCACGATCAACATCGACGGGCTGGCGGCTGGTTCC
>JAUQYW010000146.1 GCA_030587525.1 Candidatus Sigynarchaeota archaeon
ACGCGTTCATCCGCAAGACCTTCAAGGCAACCTCGAGCATCAAGGGGCAAGTGGAGTTGAATCCAGACTTGCTAAATCCCAAGCCGAACGCGAATAAGATCAAGAAACTAGCCCAGCAGATTTCCACGACGATGCACCCGACCCCCGAGCAATTGAATTGGCTCATCGCGGAGCGACGATTGCTTTACCACACCATCAAGAACTTGAAAGATTTGGGAAAAATCAAGCTACCTCTTGATAAATCACGCGTGCAACAAGTAAGCGCCTTAAAAGCATGGCAAAGAAAGGTAGCAATGGAGATGCGTGCCTCATTCAAGAAATCGGTTGATAGAATCACAGAAATGATGAAAAAGAAGAAAAAAGAAGCAATCTAATATTGATTAGAAGATGATGTTTCCTAGAGGAGACAAGTATTTCAACGTTTGAAATAAATAGAACCAGTTAAATGTGCGAAAAGCGGGTTTGAATATGCGGCTTGATGAATCCCCCTTCAAGAACTACCAAAAAGCGGATTTTGAGAAGATGTTGGAGGATTACAACGCGCAAGTTATGAAGCAATACCCGAACGTGTCCAGGAGCGTGAAGATCTGGGACGAGTCGTTGCGGGACGGGGAGCAATCACCCGGCGTTTTTTTAAAGGTGAACGAAAAAATACACCTGGCCAAGCTCCTGGATGAAATCGGCGTGAAGGTGATCGCGGCTGGATTCCCGGCTGTTTCCAAGGACGAGCTGTCCATGGTCAAGGCCATCTCGAAAGAAAAGTTCTCGAATGCCAGCATCGCGGCGGTTTCACGAACGCTCAAGGACGACATCGACGCGGTCTTGGCAACGGAGTGCGAGGACATCATTTTCTTCGTCCCGCTGTCGGACCTCTTCCTGAACCTCGTTTTGAAGAAAAAGATCGACCGCGTGCTCGATGACGTCGTGACTGCATTGACCTACTCGACGGATCACGGGTTGCACCCGTCAATCGTCGCGGAGGATGCATCCCGTGCCAAGATCGATTACGTGCTGAGATTCTTCCGCCTCGGCCTCGATCACGGGGCATCGCGGCTGGTGTACGCGGACACGGTCGGGGTGCTATTTCCCGAGACAACCCACATGGTCATTCGAAATATCCTCGATGAATTGAACAAGAGCCACAAGGACAAGTTCGAACTTGCCATCCACGTGCATAACGACTTCGGCCTTGCCACAGCGAACACGTTCGCAGGGGTGCTGGAGGGCGTCGTGTACCCGCACGTGTGCATCAATGGTTACGGCGAGCGCGCCGGCAACTGCGCCCTCGAGGAGGTCGCTGTCGGGCTGGAGATGAACGGCATCAAGACCGGCATCAAGCTGGAAAAAATCGCCGAGCTCTCGAAGGTTGCCGAGGAATATTTCGGCATCCCCTTAACGTCTCATAAGCCAATCGTGGGAGGCCAGAGTTTCGCGCACGAGTCGGGGATTCATATTTCCGCCCTTTTAATGCACCCGCTCACATACGAGCCCATTCCTCCAAAGAAGGTGGGTCGCCAACGCCAGTTCTACCTTGGAAAATTCTCGGGCATCTCATCCATTCAAGAGAAACTTTCCCAGGTCGGTATGCAGTTTCCGCGGGACATCCTCCACGAAATTGTTGAACTGGTTAAGCAAAAGCAAGAAAAGCGGGACAAGGAGGCTCGCCGGAAGATTTTCCACAACATCATGCGGGAACTCGATGAAATACGCATGGGTGTCAGCGATGCGGAATTCTGGGAAATCGTGCGATCAGTGGTGCGGAAGCACGAACAATACCAGGACCAGGTCAAGGACATCCCGAAACCCAGCCCGAAAAAATAGGCAATCAATCCTCGTCATATTCCATGTCCGGCGTGAGCATATCCTTGAAATATAGCACCGCGCAAGCCTTGCAGAACACTTGGTCCCCGATGGGCACCCGATCCGCCTCGCCCAACTCCTTTTGGCAGTTTTTCACGCAGCAACGGGGCCGGGATTTCCCAGCATCTTCTCGCGAGTTCATGGTCGTGCCTAGCCTCCTTTAACATGCGACATTTTAATCAAGGGAATGAGATCCTTCTAAACATTACATTGGTGAAGTATATGGTGGCGATGAACCCCCGATATTCGCGACAGATCGTGATTCCTGAAGTCGGCGAGGAAGGGCAAAAGAAACTGCAGAAAGCCAAGGTCGTCGTGCTTGGCACGGGCGGTCTTGGCTCGCCGATCTTGTATTATCTCGCCGCGGCTGGCATTGGACACGTTCGATTCATCGACAATGACTGCGTCGACATCTCGAACCTGAACCGGCAGATCTTGCACGACACCCCTCGGGTTGGCAAGCGTAAGACCGATTCGGCGCTCCAGGCCCTGAAAGCTTTGAATCCCGAGATAAAGATCGAAGCCATCGATGCCAATTTTAGCCCGGATAACGCTAAGGATATGTTCAAGGGCATGCAATATGCAATCGATGCGAGCGATAATCTCGATGCGAAATTTCTCGTCAACGAGACGGCCGTCCAGATGCGTATTCCGTGCACGGTTGGTGGCGTGATACGCTGGGATGGACAGATGATGAGCGTCCGGCCGGGCAAGAGCGCGTGCTACAGGTGCGTTTTCGGGGAGAAACCACCCGAAGGCACGATGCAGCCGCCTTCCAAGCTCGGCATCATCGGTATCACCGCCGGCCTTCTCGGCACGATCGAGGCTTCCGAAGCCATCAAATATTTCCTTGGATTCACCGATGAAGGTTGCCTGGTCAACCGGTTACTCATGGTGGATCTCCGCTCTCTCGACTTCACCATGATTGGCATTAAAAAGAACCCCAAGTGCAAGACTTGCGGTGGCAGTTAAGGCAAGGTTCATTACATCCAATCCTTTCCGTGATCGTATGGATATCACCAAGGACGAGCTCAAGAAATTCCAGGGCTTGCTGCGCGACAACACCCCGGACCAGTACATCAACCTGCAGCCCATCCAGCGGGGCGGCGTGTTGCCTCCGGAGAGCAGAAAAACCCTCCTATCCTACGGCGACGGCTATAGTATGTGCGATTTTTGCTTGTCCGGCCGCATCGACGAGATCGAAAA
>JAUQYW010000049.1 GCA_030587525.1 Candidatus Sigynarchaeota archaeon
CCAGGAAACCTACCACCACGTGCTAGAATACCAGGTCATTGACTTGAAAGAAAAGCCCGTCGAGGCCGCGAAAAAACTGCAATCGTGGACCGGCATGAAACCATCAGAGCATAACAGCAAGATAGGCCAGAATTCGGCGATCATTCGGGGGGATATCAAGGCTGCGAAAGCTATGGAAGCCTGGATGGGCGTGAGGCCCGATGCAGGTTTTATCCGTGAAATATTCAACGCCACGTTCCAAAATCCCGGCCGGGATACCGTGTGGTTCGATACGGTCCTGGAAATCTCGTCGTGGACGGGAATACTGCCAACACGAGAGCAAGTGCAAGATGCTTACACGGCCTTGTTGTTGAATAGGCTTCCCTCTTTGGATTCCATCACCATGGCGAAAAGCTTGGAAAAAAACACGGGAATAAAGCCAAGCGACGAGGTCCTTAAAAAGGCGCGAGTAAAGCTCGCCCGCGACGAGGAACTCGGTTACGAAAGGGCAGAATCGTTGAAAGCCTTGCTCAACTGGATCGTTGTATTGAACAAGCCTAAATGATGTCGGTCGTGCGCCACGGCCGCTCGTCTGCCGTGCGATTGTCGAGTATTTGGAAGGGACTCGCCGGACTGCCCTGGATGGTGCAGGTGTAGTTTCCGTAGAAGCCGGTGAAGGCAAATTGACCCGTGGCATCGAGCGTGATCGTGGTGGAGGAATTCCATTGCCGGTGGATAAGGTCGAATAACCGGTCGTACACGGGCAGAACACGGCCATCCGCCGCCATGAAATATGCCCCATATTCCCCCATCCATGCCCCCGACGCGATGTTCGAAAAGTCCCACCACGTGATGCCCTGGACTGCAGGATGCGAGAAAAACATCGTGTACGCGCGTTCTGCCCATTCAGCCTGGGTCTCCTCGGTCATACGACCGCGGCGCGTTCCACCATTGTATGTCCCGTTGCTACCGGGGACGAATTCCGTGATATGCATCGGGATCTTGAACCCGCCGAAGGCATCGAACGTGTCAACGATTGACCGGAGCGGTAACCAGAAATCGATCGTGTGGCATTGGAAGCCCAAGGCATCCGGGGCATAGCCATCTTCCTTGATACTACTCACGAAATCGTAGAATGGACGAGTGTCTTGCATATCGCCAAGGGTATATTCGTTGGCGATGAATTCGCAATCATTCCTGGCGATACGTCCTCGGGCAAGCGCGGTCTCCCACGTTTCCACGGGCGTGGAGCCAAGCCAGGTATTTGGAACGTGCGTCATCTCGTTCACGAGGTCCCACACGTAGATCTCGGGAAATCGCGATAGCACCGTATCGATATGGTCGAGGGCGGCTTGCCGTTGCGCGCTCTGGTTCAATATCTCCATCCACGGCGGGGCTAAGCCATCAATTTGCCAGATAATAGGATGCCCCTTGACCGTTGCGTTGAACGATGCAAGCCACGCGCTCATGTTGTGCAAGTAAGCATCGTATGAAAACACATTTCTCGTCCACTCGTACGATGTCCAGTAAAACGGCACGGTCGCATAATTGAATAACCAGGAGAACAAGTCACGGTATTCCTGGTTCAAGGTGACGTTGGAAGACGAGTCGAATTGATACGCGTTGCAGCCAAACCGGAAGGAATGTGAAACTTGCCGAACCGTAACGTTTTTGCCCGCGTTTGCAAGGCCAAAATCGAGCGGGATTAATCCCCGGCGTATGTTCAAAATCCTCGCACGTGCTTCTTCCAGCAGCCGTTCATCATCCAAGGCTAGGCGGTCGTCGTAATTGAAAAAAATCATCGAGACATTTCCAGCAAGGACCAGAATGAAAAGAGAAAGGGCAAGACCTTGCCGCTTATTTCGGTTCCATCTCATCGTGCACGTTCACGAACCAGGTGTTTTTTCAGACGCACTTGCCTTTCTTGCAGCCAATAGGGAAACTTATTTTTTATCCGAAATAAAATTATCACTTGAAGCGAGAATCGATAAGGATCTTTCATTATGACAAGATTATCTGTGGTCGACGCACAGAGATGCGTCGGTTGCGAGCTTTGCATGTTGGCTTGTTCACGGCGTCAAAACGATGTAGGTCTCGTAAGCTCATGTATCGGCGTGCAATCTTCCGGAGGGATGGAACACGGGTTCACGGTCATTGTTTGCCGCGCCTGCTACAATCCACCTTGCGCGCGTGTATGCCCAGTTGATGCGCTTTCGGTCCGGAAGGGAGGCGGCGTCATACTCAACAAGGCGAAATGTATCGGGTGCAAGACATGCGTGGGCAACTGCATACTCGGGGCGATATTTTGGGATAACAGCGCCCAGAAACCGCTCGTGTGCATCCATTGCGGTATTTGTGCGAAGTATTGCCCCCACGGGGTGCTTGCGCTGGACCAATTACCGGAACAAAAAATGGAGGTCGCTGCCGATGCTCAAAAATGATCCCATCGCAAATATCCTGCGCGTTGATCTTGAGCATAAATCCTATGCAGTCGAGCGACGCGAGGATCTGTTCGATCAGTACATCGGAGGCACGGGAGTTGCCTCGAAGCTGTTGCTCGATGAATGCCCTGAGGGTTGCGATCCGCTTGAGCCTGAAAATCCCATCATCTTAGCTATCGGTCCTATGACCGGTGCCTACCCCCTCGCGTCCAAAACAATTGCCATGTTCAAATCGCCGCTCACGGGCGACCTTGGTGAGAGCCATTGTGGCGGAAGGAGTGCTTTGGCTATTCGAAATGCGGGATTCGGTGCCATCGTGATAAAAGGGAAAGCAGATATCCCGGTCTATTTGTCCATCTACGATCACGCAGTGCACTTCCGCAACGCCACAACACTCTGGGGCATGAGCAGCAACACGACGGTGGGAAAAATCATCCGAGCAAACGAGGCTGGCGCTGGAACCAGATCCATTATGCGGATCGGCCGCGCGGGAGAAAATCTCGTGCGATATGCTTGCGTCACGGCCGAAACTTATCGCCATTTCGGTAGGATGGGACTCGGTGCCGTTTTTGGCAGCAAAAACTTGAAAGCAATTTCGATTTCCGGTAAAGACAAGTATCCCGTCTCGGATATCAAGGAATATCGGAAGCTTTACGATGAAATTTACCAGGCTTCGGTCAAGTCGGCCCTGATGAAAAAATACCACGATCTTGGCACGTCGGTCAACGTCAACGTGCTGAACGGCATCGGGGCGCTGCCGACCCGGAACGTGGAATCGGGAAAGTTTGATCAAGCAAACACGATCTCGGGTGAATACCTTGCGGAACATTATCTAGGCCGGCGGCTTGCGTGCACGGGTTGCCCGGTCGCTTGCATCCACATCGCGAACTTGCGCGAGCCCTACGAGGACGAGCCCTATTTTTACAAGACTACGTCGATATCATACGACCACGAGCTCATCTACGCCGCCGGGTCGATGCTTGGCATTGGTGACCCAGAGAAATTCTTGAAGCTCATGGACCAGATCGAGAAGGTTGGCTTGGACGCCATAACGGCGGGTGCTACCATGGCATGGGCGACCGAGGCATTCAAGAAGGGCGTGATCACGGAAACCGAGACCAACGGCATCAAGCCAGACTGGGGCGATCACCTTGGGTACATCAAGATGGCGAGATTCATCGTCGACCCACCGAACCAGTTCTACAAGGACATGGCATTGGGATCGTTCCAAGCGTCAAGAATTTACGGGGGACAAGAATACGCGATGGCCTTCGGCAAGAACGAGATGGCGGGCTACCACACGGGGCCGGCAGGATATATCGGATTCGCAATCGGAGCACGGCATAGTCACCTCGATAACGCCGGATATAGCGTCGACCAGAAAAAGCTCATGGAAAAAGAGATCGAGCCCGAAACCGTCGTGGACGAATTGGTCAAGGAAGAAGAATGGAGGCAAATCATCTCCTCGATCATCATTTGTTTTTTCGCGAGGGCCATTTACACGCCCGATATCGTGGTGCGGGCTCTTAAACTAGCGGGATTCGACATCACGACCAAGGATCTCGAAAAAATCGGAAAGGAAATTTACCGGAACAAGTACGCGTTCAAGTTCCGTGAAGGCTTTAAGATCGATGCATCTCAGATTCCAAAACGGATCTACGAGACCAAGAGCCCGGTGGCCTACCTGACTGAAGACTACGTGAATCGAGCCTTGAAACACTTTGAAAAGCTCATCCAACCGTAATAATTTCTTTATTTTTCTGCTTTCGTAGATTTCTTTAGCGATTTCATCACTTGCTTGATGATTGCATCAGTCGTCATCACATCGCCGTAGAGCATCTCGAAGGTCCTGAGCGAGGCCGCGTGCAACGACGGAGCCCACGCGGCGCTGGCATCATCGATGATGATGGCGCGGAAACCGAGATCCGATGCAATTCTCGCCGCGCTCTCGACGCAAAAGTTGGTCACCACGCCACCGATGAAGACAGTCGACACGTTGAGGTTTCGCAAGGTATGATCGAGATCAGTCGACGTGAAGGCGCAGCTCGTCGTTTTCAAGAGTACGATATCGCTTGGTGTCTGCTTGACTTCGAGCTTCGGCACGATCCTCGTGCTCGGGTGCGACTGGTCGGGAAATATCGGCTCGTGGATCGTGCTCTCCGACAGGGCGTTAAACATCTGGATGTGCGGGGGATAGTCCTTCTTGTCGGGCCTGAAGGAGGCATACCGGGTGAGAATCACGGGCAATTTATTCTCGTGGAAGAAGTCCATGAGACGAACAAGGTTTGGCTCGACCAGGGACTCGACACGCTTCGCATAATAATCGAAAATGCCCGGCGCGAAGCTGCCGAAAAACTTGGCGATGGCAGAATTCTCGCGGACCTGGTATTCTTGCATGTCGATGATGAGCAACGCACTATTTTTCCCGTCGATGGAGGCACGGATGCCCCGCTTGGCATCCAAGTACTGGTCGATGATAGCATCGGGTTCCATACCCCGAGCTTTGACGGAAGCCCTATAAAAAGGTTGATTTCACAAGTATCCTAGAAAAATACTTGTTTTTTATCGAATTTATCATACATCTGGCGGATCCCGTGCGTGAATCCCTCGCGCAGCGTAACAGGACATCGCGACTGCGGATCCGTCGTGCCGTACTTTTTGCACAGCGCTTTTATCCATGCCACGACGCCATCCTTCAAGGGCGCGCTGATGTTTCGCGCCTCGTCGACGATGTTGCGGCCTTCACCTGGATCAAACATAAGATCGTAGAGCTGTTCCGCCGGCATAGACGGGTAATCGTCAATCTTCTGTATGTACTTCCACCGGTTCGTTCGAATGGCGCGCTGCTTCTGGTACGTGTTTTCGACGAGGAGGATTGCTTTCCGTTCCTCGATTGCTTGTTCCTTAGAAGGATCTGGAGAGGCATCGCCGAGCTCACACGCGGAAGGGGGGATGAAATCCTGCTCCCCGGCGATGTTCGGGTACAAGCTGGCGCCGTCGAAACTGTACCGCGGCCGTTCCCCGATGCCAAGCACGTCGAGCAGCGTTGGAACAATGTCGACTTGCGAAGTGAAGCCCTCTATGCGCTTGGCATCGTCGAAGCCAGGGATCTTGATAAGGAGCGGTATCGTGCAGTTCGGATCGGTAAGGCCAATGTGCGAGAACATGGCCCGCTGGCCGCAGATAAGATTATTTGTCTCTGCCATAGTCTCGCCGTGGTCGCTCGTGAACACGATGACAGTCCGATCCGACAAATCGAGCTCGGCGAGCGTGTCGATGACCTTGCCGACGTGGTGATCGGCGTAAGCGATGCCACCATCGTATAACGAGATGATGTAATTCGGATCCGTGATGCCCTTGTATCGCGGGTCGAGCTTGGCACCCCAATCCTTGAGCCACTGGCCGATGTTGCAGCTGTAGAGCTGGTCAAGGGCGTGGTTGGCGGGATCCCGGGGATCAGTGCCCGCGGGATAAAACGTGCAGAATTCCTCCGGCGGTATGTACGGCGTGTGGGGATCCCAGAAATGGACGAACAAGAAGAACGGCTGCCCCGGATCGTTCTTTTTAAAATCTGCAAGGATATCGATGGCCTGGGCACTGATGCGCGGCGCCGGAACGACATGGCCACCCTGGGTCTGTTCCAGGTTTGGAATCTTCGCCTTGTACTTCGCATCGAGCTCCTTGAACTGGTGGCGATCGTGCCCGCGATTTAAATGCGAGCAATACTCTTGCGGGAAATCGGCGAGCGAGGTGACCTGCGCCGTGCGATACCCGACCTTCTTGAGCATCTCGGCAAGCATCACGATCCCGGCCCGCGCCGGCCAGGTGTTACCGTGTGCAACGATGTCGTGGGACGTGGGATACAAACCCGAAAACATAGATGTATACCCGGGCAACGTGCAGTTGCTCACTGAAAAGCATTGCTCGAACAGCACGCCGTGCCCGGCGATTTTCTCGTCGATGCACGGCGTCGTCTTCTTGTCATACCCGTAGCAACTCACGTGGTCGCGGCGCGTCGTGTCGATGGCAAAAAACACGACATTAAGCATGTCTTTACCTCGTGCCATGATTTCCATAGCAACCATAGAGAAGATAAACCATTGTCTCAAGGTATTTTTGTCTCGAGGTAATGAATTGGAAACATAGGAATGATGCTGATGAATGATGAATCAACAGTAACGCCATGGGAAGTAACGGGAAACGTGGATTATGAAAAACTCATAAAGCAATTCGGCGTGGAGCGCATCGATTCACAGTTATTAAAGCGCATCGAACGTAAAGCAGGAGAATTGCACCCGTTTCTCCGGCGAGGCATCTTTTTTTCCCACAGAGATATGAATTGGCTGCTGGACGAGTTCGAGAGAGAGAACATGCTCGAGAACATGCTCGACGTCATCGCACTCGGGTTCAACCCGAAGTTACACGAGAACATGCTCGACGTCATCGCACTCGGGTTCAACCCGAAGAAAACGCATTTTCTCGTCGACACCTTGCACGCGAAATCTATGTACAAGCCCGCGTGCGAGGTCGCCAAGCGCATCACGCTCTCCACTATAAAATCGAGCTTCGGATTCAACGACAGCGTTAACCTGGGACAGATCTTCTACACGGCGATGCAAAGCGTGCCGGCGTTCTTTCCGTCGTACCTGGCGGGAAAAAACATTCCTTGCTTGATACCCCATGCAATTGACCAAGACCCCCACTTCCGGCTGGCCCGGGACATTTTGCCCAAGATGGGTTATTACAAGCCAGCCGCCATCCACTCGGTCTTTTTACCGCCATTAACGGGACCAGGAGGCAAGATGAGCTCGTCGATTTCAACAAGTGCAGTGTACACGATCGATTCCCCAAAAGTCATGAAGGATAAAATAATGAAATATGCATTTTCCGGGGGCCAAGCCTCGATAAAGGAGCATCGAGAAAAAGGTGGCAACCCCGACATCGACGTATCTTATCAATGGCTCAGATTTTTCGAAGATGATGACAACAAGCTGAAAAAAATTCATGACGATTATAAAAACGGCAAATTATTGACGGGAGAATTGAAACAAATCCTTGTTGAAAAACTTTCACCCTTTTTGGAACGGCACCAAGAAGCGAGAGCAAAAGCGGGAGATAAAATCGAGGATTACATGTTTCACGAGTAGCCTTGAACGGATACCGATATCTTGATATACCCGGCTGAGCAATGTTGTCTAACTTTTTTTTAAAAAGTCAAAATTTATATTGCCAATTTGGTAATATGTCCTTAGTGCAGATATTGCCACGAGCAGAAAAAAAGGTTGATTCATACATATGTTCGGTTTTTTCAAGATGGGAATGCCTCCGGGCGCACCACCCCTTGCAGAATTCGAGAAATTGCGTGAGCTTCTCTTCATGTATCAAATACAAGTTGCTACGCCAGGCGGGGGGATCACGGGTTATGAACTGAAGACTTTATTCAACATACCCCAAACAAGCGTGTATCGCGAGCTGAACGTTCTGGAAGGAAAAAAGTTCGTGACCGCGGAGGAGAAGATCGTAGACGGCCGTGCCCAGAAACGTTATATGCTCACGGACGAAGGAGATCGGCAGTTGAAGGACTTGAAAGGTGCCATCGCGGGAAAGATCTTGTTCCTTTTCGAGATCCTTACCCCTGAGATGGCGGAAATGCCGAGATCGAGCATGACGATGGACATGATAATCACGTTCATCAAGAACAGGATACGTGCGATGACGACGAAGGATGATGCGTTGTCATTGCTCGACAATTTCGAGGATTTTTCCAATCACCAGATCAAGAGTCTCGAAAGAGGGCTCGAATGGGCGAAAAGATCCGGCGAGTTGTTGGCCAAGATGAAGGAATTCGTTGAAAAAATGGACGAGTATTCTCCAGATAAGATAATAGAGATTATCGAACAAGAAATGCAAGATCAGCAACAACCAGAGGAATGAGAACGAGATGAGCGATATTATAAAAAGCCACTTGTGGCTCGCGGACTTTTATCGATGGCAGGCGAGCGTGTCTCGGGATCAAGAAACGAAGGAATTATTTCTCGGGTTCGTCGAATGGCACGAAGCCCGCGCACGTGAAATCGCGAAACAATGATAGAAAATATGAAACGAGCAAGAAATGGTTGATGATTACAACGAAAAGGTGAAGGAATCGATGCGGCAAGAAGAAAGAAGCGTTCCCTTCGCTTCGGACTATAGGATCGTGCTCGAAACGAAGGACTTGAAAAAACAATACATGCAGGGAAAAGTGGTCGTCCACGCATTACGTGGCATCAACATGACCGTGGAAAAAGGCGAGTTGATGTCCATCCGCGGCCCATCTGGAAGCGGCAAATCGACGCTGCTGAACATGATCGGAGCTCTTGATCGCCCCACATCAGGAACGATAATCCTGGAAGGGCAAAACATCGCGCGTATGGATAAGAACCAGCTTGCTGAAGTGCGCCAGCGGATTGGCTTCGTGTTTCAATACTTTAACCTCATCGGGAGGCTTTCGGCGCTGGAAAACGTCCAGCTGCCCCTTTCAGTAAGAGGAATGCCCGGACCCGAACGAAAAGCCAAGGCAATGGAAGTACTCGATTTAGTTGGTCTATCGGACAGGATAAAGCACAAGCCTTCTGAACTGTCTGGTGGCCAGCAACAACGCGTGTCGATTGCAAGGGCGTTGACCCAAGAGCCTTCCTTTTTACTCATGGATGAGCCGACTGGAAACATCGATACCAAGACACGGGACAGCCTTCTTCAACTCATCAAGATGGTGAATCACGAAAAGAAAATCACGACGATCATCATCACGCATGATGCTGCTGTTGCTAAAATCACGAACCGGCAAGTCTACATTGTCGATGGATTGCTCTATAACACCGAAGACGAAGCAATACAAGCGGAAATGAATTACAAAGCTATCGAAGGCGAAAATGGAAATGGTACCGAGCGAAAAATGGAGGCGGGATTGCCATGAAAATCCTCGATGTTCTCAAGTATTCCGGGTCATCCATCAAAAAGCAGAAAGGTAGATCCGTGCTCACGATTCTCGGCGTTGTCATCGGTATCACGGCTATCGTTGCACTTAACTCGCTCAGCGGAGGCTTTCAAGTCGCGATCACGGGTCAATTGTCGCAAGGACTCTCGGCAAACGTGCTCACGGTTACACCAGGAGGGGGATTTTTCGGAGGTGGTGGAACAACGACCCAGCTATACATCAGCGACGTGGCAGATGTTGATGCCATCGAGCACGTGGACATGGCAATTGGTGTGATGCAAAAACAAGTTACATTCCCCGAGAATCTCACGGGAACGATCAAGAATTATTCTGCTTCGGTTACTTGCGTAGACTTCTCGAAATACGGGCAATTTTATACGACCTTTTCGACCGCTTCGGGCATAGGTTCCATCTTGAATGACAACAAATCTATCGTGATTGGGCATGGTCTTTACCACCCATACGCTCAAAACGATTCAGTCCTGGTTCCCCTGGGTGAAAATATCACGCTCCAATGGAGAAATGGCACAGGAGCATATCTCACGTATTCTGCTAACGTATCAGGCGTGCTGGGCGAAATCGGCGGCTTCAGCTTGAGCGGAGGTCCTTCAGATAGGGGTATTTTCCTCCCGCTTGAGATGGGAAGGCAAATATTCGAATCTGACCAGTTATCGACGATCGTTGTCAAGGTTGACAGCAGTACAAAAGAGGTCATCGATGGTGTCACCGCTGCAATCAGGTCTCATTTCGAAAATGGCGTGAGCGTGCTATCCTCGACTTCACTTCTCGGAACACTCAACACTGCCTTGAGCACCGTCTCGATATTCTTGACCATGATTGCTGCGATCTCGTTATTTGTCGCAGGGATAGGCATCATGAACATCATGACTGTCTCGATCATGGAACGAACGCGCGAGATAGGTATCCTCAAGGCCGTAGGCGCGAAAGATCGAACCATCCTTGGAATCTTCCTCGTCGAAGCATTCCTCATTGGCCTCATCGGTTCCCTCATCGGTTTGGTGGGAGGTTATGTCGGCGCGTGGCTCATCGGGAAAATATTAAGTGCAGTCATGGGTGGCGCAGGAGGCGGTGGTGGTTTCGGTGGTGGATTAAGCGGGGGAATAATGCCCGTGCTTGGCATCGATCTGATTCTCGAAGCCATCTTGTTCGGTGTTGGTATCGCGGTCATTTTCGGCTTGTATCCTGCCAGCAAGGCAAGTAAAAAACCACCGGTTGAAGCGTTACGATATGAATAACTTCTTTTTTATTTTAAGCATGATTCTTTCGATTATATGGTCATCATGGTAACTCAGGTGCAACGAAACATGAAACGTACTCATCTGACAAAATACATGAAACCCTTCTTTCCCTTGGTGGGCCTCGCTATCGTCCTGCTCTTCGCGCAAGCGTATTGCGACCTATCATTGCCCAACTACCTTTCCAATATCGTTAATACGGGCATTCAGCAAGGTGGCGTGGACAGCGCGGTGCCGATCGCGCTTCGCAACTCTTCCATGAGCCACATGTTCATCTTTATGACCCCGGCAAACCGGACTGACGTTCTCGGCCATTACACGTTCGTGAACGCGACTGAAACCACCTCGGAGAATTATACCCGGTACATCGACGAATTTCCCGTCCTCGAAAATGAATCGATCTACGTCCGGAACCGTATTAACGAGACGGAGATCGCACGGCTCAATCCGGTCATTGCCCGAGCCATCATTCCGGTTGGATTCATGAATCAATTGGCTGAGAACTCGACCCTGGCTTCCCAAGTCTTCTTTAGTTTGGGATTCAATGCTACCATGGTCACATACTTGACCTCCCTCTCGATTGACGAGCTGTTTACCTTTTTAAGCCATTCGCCGACCCAAGTGGTATATATCGAAAACATGATAAACACGCAGCTCGCATTTGGTGAAACCGTGATCGTCCAAGCGGCAGCAAGTTCAATCAAGGCGGAGTACGCAGCCCTTGGCATGGATACCACGCAGCTGCAATTAAATTACATCCTCGGCGTCGGTGGCGTGATGCTCTTACTCACGCTGCTCTCCATGGCTTGCACCATCACGGTTAGCTTCCTCGCGGCGCGGACATCGACCGGCATGGCACGCGACATTCGCAAGGGCTTGTTCGCAAAGGTTGAGAATTTTTCCAGCACTGAATTCGACAAATTTTCCACGGCGTCCTTGATCACGAGGTCCACCAACGATATTACGCAGATCCAGATGGTCATTTTCATGATTATCCGCATGGTTTTTTACGCGCCGATCCTCGGTGTCGGTGGCATTTTCATGGCCCTAAACAAGGCATCGGACCTGTGGTGGGTGATCGCGCTGTCGGTCTTGCTCCTAGTTGTGATTATATTGATCGTGTTCTCAGTAGCGTTACCCAAGTTCAAGATCATCCAAAAATTGGTCGACAGGCTCAACTTGGTTGCACGGGAAAGCTTGACCGGAATGATGGTCGTCCGGGCTTTCAACAAGGAGCAGCACGAGGAAGGGCGGTTCGACAAGGCAAATATCGATTTGACCAAGGTCAGCTTGTTTATCAATAGGTTAATGGTGGTCATGATGCCCTTAATGATGCTCATCATGAACGGGATCGCTGTCACCATCATCTGGATCGGTTCCAGCCAGGTTGCGGCTGGAACCATGCAGGTTGGCGACATGATCGCCTTCATGCAGTACACGATTCAAATCGTTATGGCATTTCTCATGATGTCAATCATGTTCATCCTCTTGCCTCGTGCATCGGTCTCGGTGACGCGGATCGTTGACGTGCTATCGACCGATCCCGTGATCACGGATACGAGTGATCCGAAGCGATTCCCGACGCCGTTCAATGGAATTATCGAGTTTCGCGGTGTCTCTTTCCGGTATCCCGGGGCGGAAGCAGATGCCATCCACGATATCTCATTCATCGCTAAGCCAGGGCAGACGACGGCGATTATTGGTCCAACTGGCGCAGGTAAATCGACGATCGTGAATTTGATACCGCGCTTCTACGATGTCACGTCAGGGGCCATCACGGTCGACGGAGTCGATATTCGAGACGTTACCCAGCACGATCTGCGTGATAAAATTGGCTACGTCCCGCAGAAAAGTGCCTTGTTCTCCGGCACGATCGAGAGCAACTTGCGCTATGCTGACGAAGCCGCGAGCGACGAGTTTCTGCAGTCTGCGATCTTGATTTCCCAGGCCGCCGAGTTCGTCTCGAGCAGGCCCGAGGGGATAGCAACTGAGATCGCGCAAGGTGGCACGAATGTATCTGGCGGCCAGAAGCAACGGCTCTCAATCGCCCGCGCAATCGTAAAGAAGCCGTCCATTTACTTGCTCGATGACAGCTTCTCCGCTCTGGATTTCAAAACGGATTCTGCCCTCCGCAGGGCCTTCAAGCAGAACACGGGAGGCAGCACGTTGATCATCGTGACGCAGCGCGTCTCCACCATCAAGAACGCAGAGCAAATCATCGTGCTCGAGAATGGTAGTATCGTTGGCAAGGGCACGCATACCGAGCTGATGCGGACAAGCGGGACCTACAAGGAAATCGCGATGTCACAAATGAACGCGGAGGAATTGGTATGATGGCGCATCCTGGACAACCTACGGGCAGTTCTCCGAGTGGTGGCGGGGTTGGGGGACGTGGTCCGATGGGCGGGAGGGGACCGATGGGTGGACCGATGGGCATGGGAATGATGCGTGGAGAGAAAGCCGCGGATTTCCGAGGCTCGATGGGTAAACTTTTCAATTACATGGGCCGCTACAAGATTTCCGTTTCCATCGTGTTCGTGTTTGCCATCCTCTCGACCATTGCTACCATCGTGGGGCCGAAGATCCTCGGGCAAGCGACCACGAAGCTTTTCGAAGGGATCATCGATAAGATACGCGGAACCGGCGACGTCGATTTCGCCGCGATCGGGCAGATCTTGATAATGACGATCTTGCTCTACGTGATCTCGTCTGCGTTTGGCTACATTCAAGGATGGATCATGGCAAATGTCGCTACGAACATCACCTACCGGTTCCGGAAGGACATCGAGCACAAGATAAACAAGTTACCTCTCAAGTATTTCGATGGTACCACGCATGGGGAAGTGCTTTCCCGGATCACGAACGATGTCGATACGATCAACCAGTCGCTAAGCCAGAGTCTCACGCAGATCATCTCGTCTGTTGTCACGATCGTCGGCGTGCTAATCATGATGCTCACGATCAGCTGGCAGATGACCATCGTCGCCCTGGTGACGTTACCCTTGTCTATGATCGTTATGGGCATCATCATTGGTCGCTCGCAAAAATATTTCAAGCAGCAGCAAGATTATCTGGGTCACGTTAACAGTCACGTGGAAGAAATGTATGGCGGCCATGTCGTCATGAGGGCATTCAACGGCGAGAAAAAGAGCATCGAGAAGTTCGACACGTACAATAATGTCCTATACAACGCCTCCTGGAAATCGAATTTCCTGTCGGGTTTGATGATGCCGCTCATGATGGTCATCGGCAATATTGGCTATGTTGGGGTGGCGATTCTCGGCGGGTATCTGGCCGGGACAAGCGTCATCTCTATCGGCGATATCCAGGCATTTATTCAGTATGTCCGGTCGTTCACGCAACCCATTTCGCAGATTGCGAATATTTCGAATGTCCTACAACAAACCGCCGCCGCCGCGGAACGCGTGTTCAAGTTTCTTGCTGAGCCAGAGGAGGTTGCCGATACAGCTAGCCCGACTCGGTTGGAGGCGCTGGATGGTCGCGTGGAATTCCAGAACGTGCGGTTTGGCTATTCCCCGGACAAGATCGTAATCAAGAACTTCTCTGCCATCGCCCAGCCTGGACAAAAAGTGGCAATCGTGGGCCCGACAGGTGCTGGAAAAACCACCATCGTAAAGCTACTGATGCGGTTCTATGAATTGAACGAGGGCAAGATCTTAGTTGACGGGCACGACATTCACGACTTCACGCGCCACGATCTGCGCATGATTTATGGGATGGTCTTGCAAGACACGTGGTTATTCAATGGCACCATCATGGAAAACATCCGGTACGGCCGTCCCGGCGCTTCGGATGATGAAGTTATCGAAGCTGCGAAGGCTGCACACGTTGACAACTTTGTTCACACGCTGCCTGATGGTTACAACATGGTCCTTAACGAGGAAGCGAGCAACTTGTCTCAAGGCCAGATGCAACTCTTGACCATTGCGCGCGCCATCCTGGCGAATCCACGGATCTTGATCCTCGACGAAGCAACCAGCTCGGTCGACACGCGCACCGAACTTCTCATCCAGAAGGCCATGGACACGATCATGCAAAACCGCACGAGTTTCGTCATTGCCCACCGGCTCTCGACTATTCGCAACGCTGACCTTATCCTCGTCATGAAGGACGGCGACATCGTCGAACAAGGAAATCACAAGGACTTGCTCGTGCGTGGCGGGTTCTATGCCGAGCTATACAACAGCCAGTTTGAAAACACCCAGCAAGTGGTGATGCAAGATAGGAATCTTGCTAATGAAAAGAACTAGTTCTAAACATTATTCCAACCACACGTTTTTCTTTCCCCTTTTTTCCGTATCATAAAACGAAGCATTCCTTCCTAGGAGAATTGGTACCGCGATTGAAATACCGGCAATAGAACGTCGAACGATAAAAATAAAGCAAGAGGCTGCTAGAGCATGATTTCCTCGTTCACCGTCTTTCCACGATCCGAAATGCAGACACGATTTCCCTCGTTACAAGATGGTGTGGATTATAATGAAATGATAAGTTTTCAGTAGAGATTGGTATTTTTCAGATTGAAAATAATTTATAGGAGTCGCTAATAAAGGTTAAGTTGGTTTTTTACAGAATGAAAAAAAATCATCAAGGTATATTTCCTTATGTTTGCCCCACCACCAGGCCCATTCCCGTTTTTCGATGCTTTATCCAAGCGCTTCTTCGAATTGCTCTTGCTGAACACGATTAAAAAACGGGAAACTGAATCAGGTGGTATGACCTACACCGATCTCCAAAAGGTCGAGCATTTACCGCACATTAAGGTGTATCGCATCTTGAAACGCATGGAGGAAGATGGCTTGCTGGAAAAAAAGGAGGAACGTATCGAGCTGGGGCGACCACGCCAATTATACAGCCTCAGTACCAAGGGTGAAGAGCAATTGAAAGAGTTGAAAGCCCATTTGCTCTCTTTTTTCGACATCATCCGAAGGAGTTTCCCGGACGCGTTATACGAGAGTTTCGATGCCCAGAAATTCCTAGAGGAAGGTACTTTCGATACGTTTTGCGAGCCACCGCGCATCGAGCGTGATGAAAAAATCCCGCCCGAGGAACGTCTTGAATTTTTGGAAGATATCGAGAAACACATGAAGAAACGATTAGAACAGGTAAAAAAAGATATCCTGGAATTGAAATCGCAAATGCGTGCGAAAAAAATTGATGGTGCTCAAAAATTATGAATAGCTTTCAAATGATCGTCCATTATTGGATGAAGACGAAGGGAAAGTTCTTCGGTGGTATAGTTTTGCTCCTCGCATCGACCTTTTTCAGCTTGCTAGCACCGATTTTCATCGGTCAAGCGATTAACGAGGTATCGAAAGTGCTTCCTGAAACGCCCGACTTGACCCGGTTTGGTTATGCTTTGCTGCTGTCGATCGTGTTCGGCTTCTTGTCGTTTTTATTAAACAGATATTCGAGGATCTTGAATGCCGATGTCGCCTCGAAGGCATTGTATTATGTTCGCAAGGATATCTACGATGCAATTTATTCCCAGTCATTTGCTTTCTTTGATCGACAAGAAACGGGGCAACTCGTCGCACGCGCGACGTCGGATGTCGAGCAGACGGAAATGATGTTCGGCATGGTCCTCAACATGGGTGTCCAAGGTATTATGACCATGGGCGGTGTGCTTATTGCCATCTTGATCTTGCGAAATCCGCTCGTCTGGGTCTTTATCATGGTCATTCCCGTGTCCCTGATATTTTCCATCGCGATCACGTTCAAGTTACGACCTATCTTTCTCGAGACCAGGGAGGCATTTGGTGAGCTCACGAACACCCTTAGGGAGAATATCGTCGGCTCGCAAGTCGTGCGCATTTTCTCGACGCAAGAAAAGGAAAAGGTGAAATTCGGTCGTAACAATAAAAAGTTCCTAGATGCATCGGTGTTGACCATGAAATATTCGTCATTATTCATGCCCGTGAACATGACCCTCATCGGCATAATGTTCATCTCTATTTTGCTGTTCGGCGGTATGATGGTCATCAATGGCATCGAGGGCATGACCATCGGGATACTCATCACGCTGCAAACGTACGGTGGCCAATTGATCTTCCCCTTAATGATGCTCGGCCAAATCATGGTCATGTACGTCCAATCCGATGCAGCGTTGATTCGCATCCGCGAGGTGATCGAATCCACGCCGGACATCAAGGAAAAAACCAACCCTGCGAGTGCAGCGGGCATCAACGGCGACGTCGAGTTCAAGGACGTGTCGTTCGGATACACGCCGGGCAATCTCGTCCTCAAGAACGTGACATTCAAGGTGCCGCAGGGCAAAAAACTCGCCATTATCGGCACGACGGGCTCAGGAAAATCGACCATCATCAATCTCCTCCCCCGGTTTTATGACGTCACGAGCGGTGAAATCTTGGTCGACGGGACAAACGTCAAGGATTATAACTTGAAGGAGCTGCGGAAGCAGATAGGCATCGTCTCGCAAGACACGTTCCTCTTCAACAAGTCGATCCTCGATAACATCCGGTTTGGTCATGACAGCGCAACCCCCGAAGAGGTGACGCAAGCTGCGATCACGGCCAACATCCACGATTTCATCGATTCATTGCCGGAAAAATACAACACAATGGTCGGCGAACGCGGCATGGGCTTGTCAGGTGGCCAGAAGCAACGCCTCTCTATTGCTCGTGCAGTGCTGATCAAGCCAAAGATATTGATTTTTGACGACTCGACCAGCAGCGTCGACGTCGAGACGGAATACCACATCCAGCAAGCATTGGAGTTGCTATCACACGCGACGACCTTCATCATCACGCAGCGGATATCAACCATCCGGAACGCAGACACGATCCTCGTGCTCGACAAGGGTCGCGTCGTCGGGTTCGGAACCCACGATGACTTGATCGACAAGAATCCACTCTACACGCAAATCTATCACACGCTGTACCAGAAGCAGAAAGGACTCGTTGATGCCGTGAAAAAACAACCGGTCATTAACCCCGCGGAGGCGAATAAGCAATGAGCAAAGCAGGCAAGGAAGAAGAGAAAACTTCTGACCAGGAACAACAACACCGACCAGAACCCATGGTTCACATGCGAGGACCGGGTCCAGGTGGACCACCGCCGATGTTTGGCGGGGAAAAAACGAAGCTCGTGTTCCCCCGAAAAGTCTTATGGCGATGGATCTTCTCATACCTCAAGAACCATGCGTGGCGTTACGTGGCATTCATGTCCTTGATGATGTTGGGAACGATCATGATGTCCGCCTCGTCCCTCATATCCCGGGCAATAATCGATAACGGCATCAGGGTGGGGACGGCAGGAATAAACATAGTAATCATGCTCTCTGTCGTGTACTTGATCATCAACTCGTTCACGGCTTTGTTCATGTTCACAGGCAGCTATGGCATGGGAAAGGTCGGCCAGCGCATCATCTTCTCCATACGAAATGACCTGATTGCCAAGCTCCAGCACATGTCCATGGCATATTTCGACAAGAAATTGTCGGGTGACATCATCTCCATCACGACCAACGATGTCGACCAGCTGAACAACTTGGTCGGCGGCCAGCTCGTGATGATCGTGCAAGGCATTGTCTCGATTTCCTTGATCTTCCTTGTAATTTTTATCATGAGCCCGTTACTAGCAATAGTGAGCACGATCGTGTTTCCCGTGTATCTGATTGCGGTTTCGATATTCAAGCGGGTCATGACGGGGGTCTTCAAGGAGATGCGCAAGAAGATGAGCGCGGTCACGTCATCGATTCAAGAAAACATTGCGGGTGCCAAGGTTGTCCAGGCCTTCGGGCAAGAACAGAAAGCGGCCACGGAATTCGACAAGGTGAACCAGGAGAACTACGTGGTCGGGCTTAAGATGCGGAAGCTCATGTCGACGTTTTTCCCCCTCATCGGTTTTATATCATCGCTGCTCACGACACTCGTCCTATTTGTCGGGGGGTCCACTATGATCAAGGGATACGTGTTTTTCGGCACGGTCGTCACGCCAGGCACGTTGATTGCTTTGATCGGCTTGCTTTCGCAATTCTTCGGGCCATTCATGTCGCTTATGCAGTTCCAGCAGGTTGTCGAGAGCGCCATGGCCGCGTCCGATCGCATCTACGGGTTGCTCAACGAGGAAACGGACTTGCCCGATCCCGAAAGGCCGAAACCGCTTCCCGAAACCAGCGACGTGGAATTCCAGAACGTCTCCTTTGGTTACAAGCTCGTTGATAATGGCAAGAATAATCACGGAAAAACACCTGCAAGCATCAAACCTGATGCGGCACAAGGTGCCATGAAAATGCCTGCTATGATGCAGAAGCGGATCGAGGATTTCGTGAACCGCATGCCCGAACCGTACAAGACCTTCATGAAGACCAATGCAAGAACCCTACCTCAAGATATCTCACGCCAGCTATTGATGTCGCTCATGGGCAAGGCTCCCGAGGATGTGGGAAGCATCATCGATAAAATCCTCGCGGATAATGGAAATGCCGTGCCGGGGAGCAAGATGGCTTCCGAGCACCAAGAACTCAAGACGACATTTGGACCAGCTGCTGAACACGGCGCCGGAGCGGGAATCCCAGCAATGCACGGCATGCCCACGATGCCGGAAATGCCAGGCGCCACGGGAATGCCGTTCAACAAGGAGATGGTTTTACAGATGGCGAAAAACCTCGCCAAGATGCTGAAGCCAGAAGCAGGCATAAGCACGGGTGGCGGCATGGGTGGTGGAGATAATGGTGGCATGGGTGGTGGAATGGGAATGCGCGGGATGCCAGGCGGCCCCAAGGAGATACTGCGCATGCTGGCGAGCATGGAGATCCCCGCGGACGTGATCGATGAGCTTCCCGACGTGGTCAAAACCGCGCTGAACGAGGAAAAGGTCTTGCTCGAGCGGGAGCGAACCGTCGGTTTCGTGCTCAAGAATGTCGAAGCCAAGATACCCGAGGGTAAAACGGTCGCCATCGTTGGAGAAACCGGCGCCGGGAAAACGACATTCATCAAGCTCGTGAGCCGGTTCTATGACGTGAACGAGGGGAAGGTGCTGATCGGCGGCGTGGACGTGCGGGATCTCAAGAAAGATGAGCTACGACGCATCATTGGCATGGTGCCGCAAGATTCGTTTCTCTTCGCAGGTTCGATCAAGGAGAATCTGCTCTATGGGATCAAGGACGAGACGCCCGATATCGAGGCCAAGATGATCATTGTCTCGAAGTTTCTTGGCTTGCACAACTTCATCGAAAAATTGCCAGAAGGCTATGATACGCTGCTCAAGGAAAACGCTTCGAACATCAGCATCGGCCAACGGCAATTGATCGCCTTCGCCCGAGCCTTGATGACGGATCCGTCGATCCTTATCCTCGACGAGGCAACGAGCAGCGTCGATCCCTACACGGAGAGTCTTATCCAGGACGCGCTGGACAAGGCACGTGAAGGACGCACGACCATCATCATCGCCCACCGGTTGTCCACGATCAAGAACGCGGACTGGATTTTCGTGCTCGACACGGAGAAGAAGGGCATCATCGAGCAAGGAACGCACGATGAATTGGTTCGATTGAACGGGAAGTACAAGCGCTTGCTCGACATGCAGCAGAAAGAGATCGATGCCAAGGCTGCATAATTTCTTTTCTAATTCTTTTTTAACCTATGATGTAGGATGCAAGATTAGAGGATCTCTCAAAGAGATTCATTCACTCAGCTTCGTGACCACTTCAGCAGCAAGGCGGTCCATCATCTCGAACCAGGCATCATCTGCTTTCAACAGGGTGCCGGCCAATTTACCCATTTCCATGAGCACGTAAATGTTCACCAACATGGAGTAATCTGGGCCGAAATCGGTCGAGACGATTTGCTTCACCTCCGCTGCTGTCGGGGGGTTGATATCAAGCCCCATGAACGCTATCGCGTGGCAGATTTCCTCGATGACTTTTTGATATGCGATATCTTGCCAATATTCACGCAACGTGCTGAGAATCATCACGAGCTTCATACGCATGTCCATCATGAGCAGTTGATCGCCTAGCGATGCAAGCTTGTCATCGAACACCTTCCGAGGCACCCGGAACTTCCCAGCCAAAAACTCGATGAATTTATCGATCTGTTCACTCAAGACGTATTGCGCGCCTTCTAGTATCGCGTTCTTGATCCGGACATACGTGAACTTGGTGCCCGGGATGTTGAATGATTCCTTCTTCGTCCGGTTGAGAATGCCACCCGTGTCAGAGATGAATTGCTGCTGCAATACTAGGTCCAGGGTTTCTGAAAGGAGCTCTTTTGTAAATGCGGGCATTGCGATCCAACGAAGAAGATATTTTAAATAATGTAGATCTTCCCTTGTTGAATAAAGGCCGGCATGGTTAAATGGTTATGTTGCTACTCGATGATGCGCTTGAAACTGGCCGAGGCCACGAGGAACATGAACGCGTCAAACCCGATGATTACCACGATGTCGACGAGTAAATTGCCGATCTCGCCCGTAATGAGCAAGCCTCGCACCGCCTCGACCACGTAAGTTACCGGGTTGAAGATCGCGATTTGTTGAAGGATTATCGGCATCGTGCTGATCGGGTACAGCGCGCTGCTCAAGAAGAACAGCGGCATAATGATCGCTTGACCGAGCCCCATAAACCGTTCCCGCGTTTTCATGAAAGATGCGATGAATATCGAGATGGCAGCGAACCCGCCGGACGAGAAGAAGATGAGGACAAAGGCAACGAGGAAGCACAAGAAGTTCGGGATGAAATGAACGCCGATGATCATCGCGAATGGAAAGATGATGAGTACCTGGAAAACGGCGCGCACCCCCGATGCCATGGCCCTGCCAATCACGGTTCCATAGCGAGACGCAGGCGTGACGAGCAATTTTTTCAAGATGCCGGACTCGCGCTCCCAGACGATCTGGAGACCATAAAAGATAGAAACAAACGTCGTGGACTGGATCAAGACGCCCGGCGTGATGAAATCCGTGTACGGTACCCCGGCTTCGATGCCCCTAACGGCTGCCATCACGGGGCCGAAGACAATGATCCACAAGATCGGCTGGATCGCTCGATAATACATCTCTGTACGCTCGTGCTTCAAGCGTCTAAGCTCCAATTCAATCATCACGAACAGGGTTCTTAAGCTGTCTTGCATCCATCATCCCTTCTTAATCATGATCCGCATGTGCCTCACGTCGCTCAAACGACCGCCGACCTCGAGCTTCGTTCCCACATATTTCAGGAACACGTCGTCCAGGCTTGGTTTTGCCATCGATATTTGCGTGATGGGCATGTCTTGGCTCCGCAGCGAGTCGAGGATTCGTGGCAGGGCCGTCTCTGCGTCGTTGACGACGATCCGCAGCTCGGCACGGTCGATCGACACGTCTTTCACCACGTCCATCTTGCGAATGGAATCTATGATTGTTTCCTTGATGCCCTCTTTCCCCGTGTTGAAAATAATGACCTCGCCACCGATCGAATGCTTGAGCTCGGCGGCCGTGCCGTGCGTGACAACCTTCCCCTTGTTGATGAGCATGATCTCGTCCGCGTAGGCGTTCGCCTCGTCCATGTAATGCGTGTTGAAAAAAATGGTGGTACCGTATTCCTTCTTGAACTCGATGAGCTCCTTCCACACAACACTACGGGCCGACGGATCGAGGCCAATCGTGGGCTCGTCGAGGAAGATGATCCGGGGCTTGATCAGCAGGGCACACGCGATTTCGCAGCGACGCACCATACCGCCAGAGTATGTCTTGACGAGATTGTTTGCAACCTTGGTCAGGCCCATCTTTTCCATGGCTTCGTGGATGACCTGCTTTCGTTGTGCTTTAGGAATCCCGAAAATTTTCGCATACACGAGCAAGTTCTCGTAGCCGCTCACGTCCGTCCAGACGCTCATTTCCTGGGGAACGTAGCTGATGAGCCGGCGGATCTTGCCACCTTCACGCTTCACATCCAACCCGAACACGCGGGCTTCCCCCGACGTCGGCTTGAATTGCGTGGTCAAGATGCGCATCAACGTCGTCTTGCCGGCGCCGTTCGGGCCGAGCAGCGCAAACACTTTACCCGCTTCGAGGGTCAAGTCGATGCCGTCCAATGCCCAGACTTTTTTCTGGAAATTTTTGGTGACTTGCTTCACATCTATTGCTAATTCCATGATGCCACCGGGAAAGTCCGTAGAATCACGGGAAAATATATTATCTCATTTCGAATGCCAGGCTTAATACCATTTTTATTTTTCAGCATCATAGAGACAAAGTATGACAAAGCAAAACGTGCTGGTCGTGCTCGGAAGCCCGAAAAAGAACGGGAACAGCGCAATCCTCGCAAACAAGCTGGTCGAGGGTGTCAAGGAAGCAGGGGCCGACGTGGAGAGCGTGTACCTCCAAGGATTGAAAATTGCCCCGTGCAGCGCGTGCGACGCGTGTGTCAAGAACCCGAAAGCAGGCTGCGTTATCAAGGACGATATGATCCCGCTGTACAAGAAAATCGAAAAGGCAACGGCCATCGTGTTCGTGAGTCCCACGTACTGGTTCAACATCTCGGCCCAGCTCAAGCTGTTCATCGACCGGTCGTACGCCTTGCGGCCAGGCGAGAACAAGTACGCTTTCAGCGACAAGAAAGTCGGTATCATCATGACGTTTGCCGACACGGACCCATTCACGTCGGGCGCTGCCAACGCCTTGCACTCGTTCCAGGACATCTGCAACTTCGTCGGGGCCAAAATAATCGGCATCGTGTATGGCAGTGCCGAGCATCCTGGCGAGATCGAAAAGAACGAAACAGTAATGAAAGCGGCATCTGACCTGGGCAAAAAGATTGTTGAGGAAGGTAATTAAGGAACTTTTTTTTCCCTGCTCGACTTTTCCCTAGCGTATCAACAGCGAAATCAAGGTGCTTGCCGGGAGAATGATACAAGCCGTCAGGAAAGCCACGAATATCGCGATCCCGATAAAGGACGCGACGAACGCCACCTTGTTGTACTTGTTAATGCCTTCTGCCTTTTGCGCGGTTCGGGACGTGAAGAGTGTGACGAACGTGGCGGGGAGGAAGACGAAGGACACCAGGCCCGAGAGGGAAAGCTTGAACGAGAGCTTCGAATCGGCCAGCGATTCACGATGCATCTCGTCCTTTTCAACGACGTTCAACCACTCGGCATTGTAAAAAGTACCTTCAACATCCAGCTGGGCTCTTTGCCACCATCTCGTGGAACCCTCAACGGGAATCTTGCGCGCGGGCACCAACACCAAGGCGATGGTTCCCATTATCCATTCTAGCGTGCCCGTGTATTTCACCTTCTCCCACAAACGCATAATCACGTGGAAGCTAAGGAGGCTTGTGCCAATAAGGGCCCATGTCCCGGCCCAGTCCATTGGCTTATATGGTGTACCATAGAATAGGGTTGTAAACCAATACCGGTTCATCTTGTATATCCATTGGTAAGCATAGATGGTGAAAGCAACGAAACCAAACCGTCTGATGAACGTAGTTTTCTTTGCAAAGTCCGCGCCGATACCACGAAATTCGACCATCCGGATGATGAGCGCCGTGGCCAAGATCGCAAATCCGTTCAATCCGGTAAATTGCCATAGCCATGCTAAGGGTGTCGTTACAGGAACATCGCTATCGGGAGCCCAATGCCTGTGAAAAGAGAGAAGACGATAAACGCTTGCGGCGAAGCTAAATCCTCCTGTTTGCAATGCATCAAGCACTACCCAGGTGATTCCAGCTGCGCCCACGATGAACATGATCATTCCCACGGTCATCATTTTCCGGGGGAAATCCCGCGGTATGGATTCGCGTGGTTGCGCGAGGATGATGCCCATGATGCTGCCGACGAATGAGACGGCAAGATATGGAAAGATCGGTTCCATGGGAGTCGCGAGTGGATTCATAAAAATTCCAAGCAAGACTTCCCAGAACGGAGATATCCCAAGGTATGGCTTGTACAACGGTTGGCCAGTCATAGGATTCGTGGAGAACGGGTAGCCGATGCTAGAAAGGCCAGACCATATGAAGGGAGTGACAAAAACAACCGCGATGGCAAGGACCGAGTAAACGAGCACCAGCTGCCTCGTGTTTTTCCAACGCCCGCCAACAGACAAGATGCCTTGCACGATGCCGTTGATGACGATGCACCAAGCAATCGTGTGGATGGTCTCGAAGTTGAACCCGTTGTAAAAGATAGATGCAACGTTCGTCGCCGAGATGTTGTTCAAGTGATCGGCAAAAGAGCCCATCATCCCGTTGTTCCCAATCGTGCTTTCTGTTAGCATGGCGAATGCCAGGAGCAAAAATCCACCTATCACTTGCCGGGTGACCAGGCTCTTCACGGATTTCCCGGCTTGCAGGTGGCGGTACATCGATACCATATTTCCTATCGCGGAGACGAGGAGGAAAAGGCCCGCAAGCCCGCCGAGAAATTGAAAAACGATCAAGGCTATGAGTGTGATTAATGGCGTGTTGTCGATATTTGCTAAGGCACCGTTCACGTCGAAGAATTCCGAGACCATGTGCAAGATGAGCATAAGGAAAATAGCCAATCCCCGCAAGAAATCAATACTTGCATATCTTCTCAGGATACGTTCCCCCTTTTCATCATATTTGGATTGAAATTAGGACCCATTTTTCATAGATTTCTTCTTTTCGAGAACAGTGTTGAGAAAGGAATCGATATCGGCAAAGACCTCGTCCCGGTCGGCCTCGTAGAGCACGCCATGGTAATCGTTCGCCCGGTGACGAAGCACTTTGAAGGTTCGTTCAGGCAAGCCGTTATAGAATACCTTGACATCGCTTTCCTTCACGAAGTTGTCCAGGCCAGCCGACAACAAATACAGCGGGATGTCCGAATCCCACCGTGCCTGGCCTTTACCCTTGATGCCCGCCTTGTTTATGCTCTTGAAAATCTCGCCCAAATAGCCGATCGAGACCTTGTCCAGGGCAATCGGGTCGGGTTGGAGGATGATGGATTTAGGGTCGTGGCTGCCCATGCCGGCATATCGAGCGATGGGAATGCGTGCCACGGGACAGAACGCGAGCAGCAGCCCAGCGCCGAGCCACAAGTACCACGGCAGCGAAACGGTTCCGATCGCTGGTACGAGCCCGACCACCGCGCTCACGTGGCCATCTGCGGTGTCGCGATGGTGAAGGACGTAATCGACGCATGCAAGGCCGCCAAGGCTGCTCCCGAGCAAAAAGACGGGTTCGCCGTGCGCGAGTTCTTGACATTTTTTCACGAGGCACGAAACTGCCTTGGGCAAGAGCTTCCAGTGCGCCTTCAGTGCCCGTTTCTCCGCTGGCTGCCAGTGGCCCAAGCCAGGCAGGTCGATGGCAACCGTGATCCAGCCCCGGTTCGCCATGAACGGGCCGAGATAGTGAAATCCCAGCTCCGCGTGGACTCCAAACCCGTGCAGCGCCGCGATCACGCCTTTCACGGGCGTGGCGGGATCATCCGGCTTCCACATAACCAGTTTCAATGCTTGTGGCTGGAAATCGAGGTGTCCGTGTTCCATCATGGCAAGTCACTGGTTGATCGTGTGTTGCTTAAGCTTCTCGTGGAGGTACATTTAAACGTGATGCCCCCGGTTCCAAGCTAACCTATATCTGTTTCGAGGGATAGCTTCGTGATAAGGAATAGCGAAGTGAGATTCATGGACAAGATTAAGGCTTGCATCATCGGCTCGGGCTTCATCGCTGAACACCACGCTCTCGCTTATTCACAATTGCAGAACGTCGAATTGATTGGCATCTCATCGCTCATCGAGGAACAAGCAAATATCTTGATGAAGAAATATAAGATCCCGGGAAAGCCATACAAGGAGTACAAGGAATTGCTGAAATTGAAGCCGGATGTCGTGTCGGTGTGCTTGCCGAACTTCTTGCACAAGGACGTGACGACCGATGTGTTAAACGTGGGTGCCCACGCACTCGTGGAAAAACCGCTGGCGAGGACCGTGGCCGAGGGCAGGGCCATGCTGGACGCTGAGAAAAAATCCGGCAAGAAGATCTTCTATTGCGAGAACAACATGTACGCGCCCACCTTTTCGAAAGTCAAGCAAATCATCGACGAAGGTGCCTTGGGAAAAATTTACATGGGCCGTGGAAAGGAGCAGCACAGCGGACCGCACTCCAGCTGGTTTTACAACAAAGACCAAGCCGGCGGCGGGGCGCTCGCCGATCTCGGAATTCATGATATCGCATGCCTGGTGTGGTATCTCGGCTGCGACGTGAAAAAGGTGTTTTGCCAGACCACGATCACCATCCCGGATCGGGGCACCTTCGGCAAATGCGATGTCGAGGACAATGCGGTCGGTATCCTCTACTTTGACAACGGGGCGCAGGTGGTCATCGAGGAATCGTGGTGCGCTCCCGGCGGCTATGACATGCGGTTCGAGCTCTTCGGCACGGATGGCCAGCTCAAGGTTGCGCCGACGTTCAGCAACCTAGTGAGCGTGTATTCCGAAAAGGGCTACGGATATGCGGTCGAAAAGGCCAGCTCAACTAAGGGATGGACATTCCCTGTGCCATCAGAGGCGTGGAATTTCGGATACCCGCAAGAGGTCGCGCATTTCATCGACTGCATCGTCGCTAACAAGAAACCCCTGACAGATGGCACCTATGGTTTGAAGATCCTCAACATTGTCGAGGCTATGTACAAGAGCGCCCAGTCTGGCAAGATCGAGCCTGTTCCGAGGCTCTAACTCTTTTTCCGATATTTTCCCCCGAAAGTATCCGTTTTATTACGTCCCCCGAACGATTTTCAAATATGCAGTACCGAAAAATGGGAAATAAAACGATTAAGTGGGAGGTGTCTGCCCTTGGCTTTGGTTGCATGCGGCTCCCAATCAAAAAGATCCTTTTCATCAAGAAAGTCAACGAGCTGGAAACGATTCGCATCATCCGCCACGCGATCAACAACGGCGTGAATTACATCGACACGGCTTACGGATATCACATGGGCAAGAGCGAGGTCATCGTCGGCAATGCCCTCCAGGACGGCTACCGGCAGAAGGTGCACCTCGTGACCAAGTTACCCATGTATAAAGTGAAGGCCGCAGGCGATGTCGAGAAGCTCTGCCGGGAGCAGCTCAAGAAGCTACAAACCGATTATCTCGACATTTACTTGTTCCATGGCTTGAACAAGGAACGTTTCCAGAAGCAGGTTAAGCAATTGGATCTGGTCGTCGAGATGGAAAAGCTCAAGGAAAAAGGCTTGATCAAGCATTTTGGTTTCTCGTTTCACGACAACTTCCAGGCGTTCAAGGAAATCATCGATTACCACGATTGGGAAGCGTGTCAAATTCAGTACAATTACCTCGACCAGGACACGCAGGCCACGACCAAGGGGCTTGAGTATGCCGCGAGCAAGGGCATCGCGGTCATCATCATGGAACCGCTCAAGGGTGGTCACCTCGCGAATCCGAAGCCGGAAATCAAGGAGATTTTCGACAAGGCGAGCATCAAGCGAACGCCGGTTGACTGGGGGCTGCAGTTCGTGTGGAACCGGCCCGAAGTATCGGTCGTGCTGAGCGGTATGAGCAGCTTCGAGCAAGTCAAGCAAAACCTGGAATCCGCGGGCAAATCGGGAGCCAGCAAGCTCACGGCTGCAGAGCTTGGCATCATCAAGCAAGCTAGCGAGGTATTCAAGAAATCCATCCTCGTCCCGTGCACCGCGTGCGAATATTGTATGCCGTGCCCGAGCGGCGTGGCGATTCCCCGGAATTTCTCGATCTTGAACAGTTTTTCCAGCCACAAGGACTTGAAAAGGGCGAAAAAGGAGTACAAGAAGCTCGCCGCGGACAAGGACGCCTTGAGCACTGCAAAGGACAACGGCATGGCAGCGTTGTGCTCCAAATGCAAGAAATGCCTCGAAAAGTGTCCCCAATCTATCGACATCCCGGGCGAGCTCGAAAAGGTGAATTCGGTGCTTAGTGGAACTCGGTCCATGGATGAGGTCTACTCAAGGAAGAATTAAGGTTTTTTTCCTTTCTGGTTTTTCCGTAGGTTACCTTGGTTACATGAAATATAATAAAGAAAAAATAGAGATTTTAGCTAAGACGCATCAACCGTGTTTTCCGGCAAGTTATAATTGCCAATGCTCCAATACCGAGCACCACACAAGCCAGGGTGACGTATCCAGATAAGATCGTGCCAATAGCGGGATTTGTTGCCCGTAGAACAGTTATCACGATGCAGTTGGACACCGTTTGCCCTGCCTGGTTGTGAGCTATGACGATGTAATAATACATGCTGGAATTTAATCCGGAGATATCGAAGGTTGTTGAAGTAAGGCTATCTGTAACATTCGTCAAGCTTCCGTTGATTTGCGTGATGTAACTACCATACACGTAAACGGAATAACTCACCACTCCCGTCGAATTAGTCCAAGTCAACGTGAACGAGCCATCCGTGTCGGGATTGCTAGCATTCGATGATAACGTGAATGATCCAGGCAAAATCCGCACCGCGACGTGAATGTAATTGGATAGCCGCTCACCAGCGTTATTGTAGGCCATAATTGCAAAGTAATAGTCGCCATTCGCTCTGGTTAAAGGCCACGTGGTCATAGTAATTTGATGCGCAATTTCTTGGACGGAACCGTTGATGACCATAATAGGCGTGGCACACGTGTAGATCGTGTAGTTGTTGGCATCCGTTGATACCGTCCAGCTCACCGTGAAGTTTACATCGGGGTCGGGATAGACGGCATCGGACGACAACGTGAACGCGGCCGGAGGAACCCGAACATTAACGGGAATGCTATTGGAGAACGTGTTCCCAGTACCATTGTACTTGAATAGCTCTTGCAGACTTGTCCATAAGTACACTTGAAACATGGACTTTTACTCTATCTCATTTAGAGAAGAACGATTATAATATGAATTCACAACACGTCCTATATATCCTTCATAAGCAATATTACGAAAAATATGAATCTGATGCATTGACACGAATATTTTAAAAGCGTATGCATTTTTTCGCGCCATGTTAAGATTTATTAAAGCTTAGGAGAAGATTCGTATGAATACGTTGAGGATTTCGGTAGCTTGAGAACGTCGTGAGAGAAGTAGACATAAATAGGAAAACCATCATGTCGAAGAGTTTCGATTATAATTTCAAAATTGTAACCGGAGGTGCTGGTGGCGTGGGAAAAACCACGTTCCTGCATCGGTACCTTACGAACCAATTTTTTGCGAATACAGCCTTGACGGTCGGCGTGCAACTGCATTCACACTTGATCGAACGACAGGGAAAGAAAATCTCGCTTGTGATATGGGACCTGGGAGGCCAGGAACATTTTCGCTTCGTGCAAGACAAGTTCATCAAGGGAGCGGTCGCAGGGCTCGTTTTCTTCGACATTAGCAGCATCGGATCGATTCTCCAGGTTCCGGAATGGGTTACTCTCTTTCGAAAGAACGCCGCGCCGAACATCCCGATCTTGCTCGTCGGCACGAAAATGGACATCGCCAGTGAAGAAATGCAGCAGCAAGCAGAAACCGAAGCGGCAATTCGCATCAAGGAGCTCGATCTCTGCGGTTACATCGCGACCTCATCGAAATGGGGAAAGAATGTCGAGGAAGCGATCTATTCCCTGGTGGATGCCTTGCTGGTGCAAAGGATGAGCGCAACAGGCACGGCGCATCCGAGCACGGCTTTTAATTAAAAATGGAGAGAGAAATCTTTCTATTCCTTCGATTCCTTGAGTTCCTGATTTTGTTTCGGTTTTTTTTTTACCGAGAGCAAATTAACGAGGTAGAGCAATGAGAATCGATAGAGGGCCTCGAAAATAAAGAATGCCGAGATATTATAATTGGCAAGCGCCAAGGTTTTTGAAAAAAGAAGGATGTTCAATGGCACGCTGATGAATATCATCAAGAAAATGAAACGAGATAAACCCTTCTCGACATTCAAATATCCAAAATACATGTAGACACAGAGAATAACCGTTGTTATCGTTAACAAGATATACGAAAGCTGTAATTCGGGAGGTGTGAAGAAAATGGCGATGATCATTCCAATTGGTACAACTATGTGATTAGTGGATGCGTCTCTTGCCTTTGATTCGTCTATATGGGTTGTTAATTTTCCATCCTTTGACTGCACAATTAAACGATCGAGGATTTTAAGAAAATCGTATTTCTTCTCTCTTTGAGGATCTTTTTTTATGGCGTGTGATGCGTTAATGAATAAATAACCGATGACGAATGAAAGACAAAGGATCAAGCTAAAAACTATGATGATTGGTGAAAAAGAATACTTGAAAAAACCGCTCATCATGAGGACGGTAAAACCCGAAGCGCCAATTATAAGATAGCCAATTCCAATCGGCAACAATCGCTTACCATCGTTTTTACCCAAATCTTCCGCATTTGACAGATGTACCCATATCGGGGATAGAAAACGGGCTGAGAGGGTGACGAGAATGCCAAATGTAAAAGATATGATAGCAGCTACCAAATCCATTGAAAAAAGGGCAATTATCGAGATTGTAAAGTGCAGGTAAGCATAATACAATAAATAACCAAGTTTTAACCGTTTTACAAGCAATATGATCGGGATCCACAACGCTAATGATACAAAGAAGGAAATGATATACCCGGGTTCAAAAAAAGTTAACCAAAACCAGAGCGTGAGGAAAAAAAAACCGGGCAGCAGCACATAAACAAAACCAAGAAGAAGAATATCCCCCATTAGACTTAAAAATCCATCGTTTGATTTTTTCTCTGCTCTCTTCTCTGCTATGCTATTGGATTTTTTTTCGGGATTTTTTTCCTCCATATTGTTCATCGCCACGAATTTTATTTGGATTCTACCTATTTAAACGGAGGAATAGGGGAAAGAGACACGAGCAGAATATAAAACATACATTGGAACGCTACGCCGATACAGGTATCTTAGAATTATTTGAATTTTTGCAGTTTCGCGAGTGTTTCATCAGCTTCCTTGATAATCCGCTCGATCAATTCTTTCACCGTCGGGATGTCATGGATACGACCCGCGACTTGGCCGCCGAGCACGGGTGTCTCGTCGATGTTGCCCTTGAACAGGTTCTCGAGACCATTCACTTCCAGGTCGATGATCTCTTGCGTCGACCCAGTGGGAATTCCCTTGTACAGGTCCGGGGCACCGCGCACTGTGGCATCGACCAATTTCAAGGCACGGGAATTTCGCACGAACCGCATCGGGCCGAAGAACCCGCGAGCGATCAAGGTGTCCTCTTCAGTTGTTTTGGTGAGCAATTCCTTCCACGATTGCTCGAAATCGCTTTCCTTGGTCGCGATCATGCGCGTGCCCATTTGGATGCCGATGGCGCCGAGCGCGAGGGCCGCGACGAGCGACCGCCCGTCGCAAAAACCGCCCGCGGCGATGACGGGCTTCTTGATGGCTTGGACGACCTCTGGAACGAGCACCATGGTCGACGTGTCGCGCCACGAGCAATGAGCCCCGCCCTCTCGTCCCGACGCGATGACCACGTCAACGTTGGCTTTTTCGCATCGCTTAGCAGCGCGGATCGAGGGAACGACGTGGCACCACGTGATGCTGGGCAATTCCTTCTTGATGGGAATGGACACGTCGAGCTTTTTATCCCCGGGATTCACTGACCATGGCAGCGGGTCACCCGCAGACGTGACGATAACCACGCACTTTTTCTTGGCCGCTGGATCCTTTTTCAGGCGGTCGATGACGTACTTGATGAGCCGGGCTGCAGTTGGGATGAATTCCTCGGAGACAGGAATGTTCACGCCGAACCTCGCATCATTATCCGTGACAATCTCTTTCAAGACATGGTCCATCGATCTTTCCAGCAGTTGCTCGGGGGTTCCCGTGCCGAAAATCGCGGAGTACTTGAACTCGCCGATGCCGGGCATCTTGAACGATCCCATGCCGACCGTCGAGATCAAGCCGAGGCCGCCCGCTTTCGCAACCGCGACGGCAAGCTTGGTCGTGTCGTATGGTCCCATACCCGCCTGGATGATTGGATACCGCGTTTTGAAGATATCATTGAAGGGCGTGTGCATGTGGCTTAAAATTCTTTGCAGCAAAAAAACCTTGCATCCGGCCGGATCAAGGCATGCCGAATCACGCGGGCCGTATCGGGTACCTGCCATATTTCAGCGTGGCTTCGACGAGCATTTCGGCATTCCGTAGAGGAATCGTGTCTAACAAGGACGTGCATGGCCCCATAGCAAAACCCCCGCCTGGTGCACCTTGCATCACCAAGTTCCTCACTTCCCGCTCGACCTCAGCTGGTGTCCCGAAGCTCAACAATCGCGAGCAATCCACAGGCGCGATCAACGAAAGACGTTCACCATACAGCTTTTTTAACCTGCCAACGTCCATACCCGCGCCCATTTCGATCGTCACGATGCCGTCAATTCCCGCATCGATGAATCCGGGAAAATACGGCTCCGTAAAACCATCACTATGCAATAGACACTTGATCCCGGCACGATGCAGCCGTTCCGCTATTTTTCTATACCGGGGAATGACGAGTTCGGAATGCAGCGCCGGCGGGATGTAGGTGCGATCCTTGTATGCACTATCGTCGGCAATGACGACCACGCGGATGCTTGCATCGATGTATGCTTGTATCTGCACCATTCGGATTTCGATAATCTTGTCGAACGCTCGTTCAAGCAGCGTTTTCTGCTTCCGGCATGCCTTGGCAAACGCCCCGAAACCCAGACTTTCCACGATCACCTCGAGCACTGAGTCCATCACGACCAGAGGGAACAAGCCACCATTTGGTCCCCCGATCACTGCCTTGTATTGCTTGTTGACATCGTGCACCACGCCAGGGGGAGCAGGTTCCAGTTTGCATGCCTCGAACCAATCAAGCCAGAGAGTTAAATCTGTTAAGGCCGGGCCCACGTACCAATCGTGTTGTCTCCCGCCGATCAAGCCTTTCTCGTGAATCCTGCCATCTGCCGTGATGAATTGGGTCGTTTTTAATTCGGGTAATCGCCCTCTGAACCGATTCAAATCTGGTGCAATGATCCTTGCACCCGGCGCCCACGCCCACGCTGCATCGAAGCCCATCTGCTTCGCCATGGTAAGATCACGGCCACAGAACAAGACCACGTCGTCCGCGCTGATATTTTCCTCGTGCAGCGCCATCCACGACTCGTTGAAACGGGGCGTGCCGACGCCAAAGACCAGCGGGACACGATCGGGTTCACGATGATCCAGCGTGGTCAGAAAACGCTCCGTGCAGTTCATGATTAGAGGATCACCCGTGAAGCATCCACACCTCAGCCTACACCATCATTCCTTTTTAATATTCCATTCTGTTCCAGGAGTATGGCATCTGGTGTTGCAGAAGAAAGTACAATCACCACAACGGTTCCGGCACCGAAAGAACAGCCAACGAAACGCGATGCTGGTTCCTCGAAGCCGACGCGCTTGGGTTCCTTGGATGCACTCCGCGGGTTCGACATGTTCTGGATCTCGGGCGGGACCGATTTCTTTCTGGCGCTGTTTCGTATAATCGCCCCGCCGGTCGCGGGGTTCCTCGGCGTCCAGTTCAATCACCCGGCCTGGAATGGGTTCACCTTTTATGACTTGATCTTCCCGCTTTTCATTTTTATGTCGGGTCTCAGCATCCCGCTGTCCATCAACAAGCGGCTCGAGCGGGGTGACAGCAAGGCAAAACTCTACAAGCACGTCGCCGTGCGCACGCTCTTGCTATTTCTCCTTGGTGCGCTGAACAACGGTGCCCAGTTCGATCCGTTCGAGACGCGATTCGCCGGGGTCCTGCAGCGAATCGCGATTTGCTCGTGCGTCGCTTCCATCATCGCCATGAACACCCGGCCACGAACCCAGGTCTACATCGCTGGGGGGATCCTCCTCGCCTACTGGGCGATCATGGCATTGATTCCGGTCCCAGGCTTTTCTGCCGGGGATTATTCACCGGAAGGAAATCTCGCGGGTTATATCGACCGGCTGCTGTTACCGTACCCTGACAAATGGTGCTGCTACGGTTTCGGGGACAGTGAGGGGATCTTGGGTACGCTGCCAGCAATATCCACTGCCTTGCTCGGCGTTCTCGCGGGACACTGGCTACGCGCCGATCACCCGCACAAGGAAAAATGTCTCAAGATGATATATGCCGGGGGCATCTGCTTGGGATTAGGCACGGCGTGGAATTTCGCCTTCCCGATCAACAAGTACATGTGGACGAGCTCGTACGTGCTTTTCACGGGAGGCTGGAGCATGCTGCTCGTCGTCCTTTTTTATTGGATCATCGACGTGCGAGGCCACAAGAAATGGGCGTTTTATTTCTCCGTCATCGGCATGAACTCGATCTTAATGTACATGTTCCGAAGCACAGCGGATTTCGACTTTCTCGTCGACCTATCGGGAGACACGTTCTTCCTGCCGCTCGTCGCAGCCTCGATGCGACTCGCGGTCAATTGGTTTGTACTGTACTTGCTCTACCGAAAAAAATGGTTCTTAAAACTCTAGAGTAAAAAAGGGCTCAATTTGCAGCACGTGGCTTGTTTTTCAAGATGATCGCAGCGACCACGACCATCCAGGCGACCACGCCAAGAATCGCGGCCCATTCCAGGATTGGCATGGCCCAGATCGCAGGGCGTTCGGTAATCAGCGGGATTAACGGGTTTTCTCCTTCTGAAAAGGCACCGCGAGGAATGCTAAAGATGTAAATCAAGAACGCGGCGAAAATCCCGATGACAACAAGCCCGGGATAGACAATTTTCTTGGGGATCTTGACTTGCCCTTCTTTTTGAATCCCGATGGATATCGTGAACACCAGCACGGCGATCATACCGCCGAAGAAGAATCCCATGGCGGCAACTGAATGCCCTGCCAAAAAATCGGCGGTAAACACGCCGACGAAGCACGTGGAAATCGCCGCGTAGACACCGACGATCGCCCCGATCTTGGCGGCCCGGTTACCCCCGTAAAAGCCCGTTCCCAGCAAGAACACGGCAAGGATGGCACCGCCGACGATCAAGCTTGAATTGAACAACCATGCACCCTCGGCCACCGATATACCCAGCTCAGATACGAAGTGGTTGAGCATGGAGTAAGGCTCGTCGGCCAAGCCCGTGAACCCGATTTGCGAGAGAAACATGCCGGCGAGAACGATGGCACCCCCAACGATGCCCCAGAGCTCGAACCGGATTTTGTTGAAAAATGTCATTGCTCGTTCGGGAAAATTCATAATAGTCGACTCCCTTTCATCGAAAAGAGGGTATGAAATGCTTTTTAGAACCATGCTTTTTTCTTAAATTTCTTGAACAGTACAACCGCGATAATCACCATTGCAGCGATTACGCTGAAAAATCCAACGTAGGGATATGGATCGTTGGTATAAGGAAATATCATCCAGTTCATGCCGAAAAAACTGGCGATCAAGTTCAGCGGCGTGAAGATAACGCTGATGATGGTCAGCGTCTTCACGATGTTGTTGAGCTTGTTTCCCTGGTTGGACAAGTAGATGTCGAAGGTTGATCCCAGGATGTCCCGGAGCGTCTCTATAAGATCCACGATATAGATGATGTGCTCGTACAAGTTCCTGAAGTAAATGCGCATCGATCGTGCAAGTAAATTCGGTTCCATAGATTCGAGCCGGTTTAGAATTTCCCGCATGGGCCAGACGGATTTTCGTATGAC
>JAUQYW010000085.1 GCA_030587525.1 Candidatus Sigynarchaeota archaeon
GGCCGGGTGCCTCTAAAACCACATAAAATTGCCCCGATCCTAAAAAAAGCTAAATCCATAACGCGGGTCGCCGTCATTGCCAGTTTTTGCATCTTAACACCCTTTTCGATCATCGGTTTCAACCCGCCACCAAGTGCAACGTTAACCCAATACTGGAACACGCCCTCCGAGCAAGCAACGATAATGTGGATTGCACAAGGTGCACGCAACGACACACGCGTGAACGTCGACTATCACCTGTATGAAATGATGCGCTGCTATGAAAGCATCGAGGGAAGGGATCTTGCCGTTGGATCATCGTATTTCCTTTATTTCTTGCAACAACCGCCGTCCCGCTCGCAGCTCCTGCCGGGGCACAATTATCTCGTCTTGATCGACGACGTTATGCTGAGCTCCTCGCTCTCGTATTCAAGTGCCACGGTCGAACACGGAGTGTTGCCACCTTTAGGAGACGGCCAGCTGGCAATTTACGACAACCTAACGATCTTGAACCGCATCTATTGCACGGACTCCCAGTGGCTCTATCAATGTTACCTGGACAATTGAATCGAAAAAAATTATGGCTTGTATCCCGCGAAGTGCATGGATGCCTTGAGCAAGTTGTCCCGCGTGCCCGCGTCGGCCCAGAAGTTCTTCACGAAAATCGTCTTTGTCTTCTTGTTTTTCACGAAGAGTTTGTTCAAGGTCGTGATCTCGAGCTCGCCGTTCTTGGAACGATCCCCGGATTGCACGAGCTGCGCGAGAATCGTGAAAACGCTTACATCGTAGAAATAGAGCCCTGTGACTACGAATTTCGATTTCGGGGAAGCTGGCTTCTCCTCGATGTCGATGATGCGGCCACTCTTATCGAGTTCTGCCACGCCGTACTGTCGCGGGTCATCTATCTCTTTTAAAAACAAGTAACAGTTATCCACGTCTTGTTTCTCGAATTCCGAAGCTTCCTTCTTAAAGCTATCCTCGAACACGTTGTCGCCGAGAATGACCGCGATCTTCTCGTTCTTGATCAAGCCGTGCGTTGTGTACAACGCGTCCGCGATTCCCCTCGGCTCGTTCTGGTAGACGAATGCAAGGTGCACCCCAAGCTCGTTTCCGTTCCCGAGCACGCGAACGACATCGCCGATGCTTTCCCCGCCGAGCACGACGATGATGTCCTCGATGCCGGAATTCTTCAGTGTCTTGATGGGCTTGAAGATCATGGGCTCGTCGTACACGGGCAGCAAATGCTTGTTCGTCACTTTCGTCAGTGGAAGCAGCCTGGAACCCATCCCACCAGCCAAAACAATGCCTTTCGTTTGCCATTACCTCTGTTTCCTGCGATTCATGTAATCCCGATAGGAATTTAGATACGCCCCTGATTTAATGGCTTCGATCCAGCCCGCGTGCTCCCGGTACCACGCCACTGTCGTGAGCAACCCGTCATCGAAGCTCCTCGATGGCATCCAGCCAAGATTTTTCGTCGCTTTCTGGAAGTTCATGGCATACTTGAAATCGTGCCCAGGCCGGTCCTCGACAAGCGTTATCAAGGTTTCTGGTTTACCCAGGATGCCAAGGATTTGCTTGACGACGTCGATGTTCTTTTTCAGCGAGTTTCCTCCGAAATTGTAGACTTCCCCGGGTCTACCATTTTCCATCGCTATACGGATCCCTCGGCAGTGGTCCTCCACGAATATCCAATCTCGAATGTTCTGGCCTGTTCCATACACTGGAATCTGCTTGGTATCCATTGCATTCAAGATGACGACCGGGATAAACTTCTCGGGAAATTGGTATGGACCATAATCGTTCGAGCATCGGGTGATGATGCAAGGAACCCCGTACGTGTGGTGATACGCGTTCACGAGCAAATCGGAAGCCGCCTTGCTCGCGGCATAGGGATTCGTCGGCTTCACGGGGCTCTCCTCGGTAAACGCGGGTTCCCCCTCGTCCAGCGCGCCGTAAACCTCGTCGGTCGAGACCTGGACAAATCGTTCCACACCGTGCGCGCGGCAAGCATCGAGCAGCACCTGGGTACCAACGACATTCGTGCGGATGAACGGCGATGCATCCTTGATCGACCGGTCCACGTGCGTTTCCGCGGCGAAGTGCACGACGACATCTATGGTGTATTTCTTGAAAAAAGCTGCGATTTTTTTCGCATCGGCGACGTCGGCTCGCTCGAACACCAACCGGTCATCGAGCGAATACGGCTCGACATTGGCGAGATTGCCCGCGTACGTCAATCTATCGACGTTGATCACGCGATACTTGTTCGTGTCCGACAAGAGCAAGCGGATAAAGCAGCTCCCGATGAATCCGCAGCCGCCGGTCACCATTATGGTTTTCATGGTACGTTGCATTCGTGCTGTTTAATTTCTTATTGGATCCGCCACGTCTGGAGGCCTTGACTATCGAACGAGAAGTTGAGCATATCCGCGTTGATGTCCTTGAGTTTCTTGATCAAGTCACGCTTCTTCTCGTGATCCACGTAGAAGAGCATAAAGCCACCGCCGCCCGCGCCCATGATCCGCCCGCCCAGCGCTCCGTTTTCCCGGGCGAGCTTGTATACCTCAGCAATCCGGTCGCTCACGATCTTGTCGCAGAAATGGCTCTTGTTCTCGTAGGCCTGGTTCATGAGGTCCGCGAAACCCCGCATGTCCTCGCGCAGCAGCGCGTTCTTGATTTCATTTGCCAGCTTGACCGATTCGTGGTAATAGGGGAGCATCTTCTCGCGCTGGCTCTTGTACAGCTTGATCTGCTCGTCAAGGATCCCGTCCGACATCCGGCTCTTTCCAACAAAGACCATGATCAGGTTATATTGGAGCTCGTTGATGATATCGTTGCTGATGCGGAGCGGATTCACGATGGTCTGCCCCTTGTAGAATTCCATGAAGTTGAACCCGCCGAAGGTCGCGGCGAATTGATCCTGCGACCCGCCCTTGATGCCCAGCTTCACGCGCTCGATGTCGAAGCTGAGCGAGCCGATCTCGTAGTTCGTCAAGGGGATCTTGTAATAGGCTAGCAAAGCCCCGAGCAGCGTGACGCACACGGTCGACGATGAACCGAGGCCCGAGCCGGGCGGCGCGTCGCTGTGGATGAAAATGGTGATGCCTTTTTTCCCGTTCAAGATATCGATGCCTGAAAAGGTCTGGATCTCCCGCAGCGTGGCCTTGACGAGGCCCAGCGGGCCAGAGTTGTCGAGATCGTCCTTCGTGTAAAATGACTGGTACTCGTTGTAATCCAGGGAATTCACGTGGATGCCCTTTTCCTTGGATTCGGTAATCGTGACATAGGCATAGTAATTGATCGTGGCGTTCAGGACCGCTCCCTTGAATTCATCGCAATACGGGGCGACATCGGTGCCACCACCAGCAAAATCGATGCGAAAAGGTGCTTTACTTCGTATTCCCATGAACTGTCGTCTCCTTCATGAAATCGATCGATGCACGACCTCCAGTAACTCTTCTCGATTAAAAACCTTTTTCGAACGGTTCACGCGAGGCACGCAGAAAAAGCCCGGGTTTGCACGCAATGGTCGCGAGACCCTCGATTAGCTGATGAGCTTTCCCAAGCGCTCCGGAAATCTCGGAAGAAGCCAGTCAAGAAAGCGCTTCACCACGCGTGGAAGGCATTCCCTGAGCACGGTCATGGCGATCTTGACGCCGTCGGGGAATATCTTCAAGTGAGATTTTCGATGCCCTTGACCATTGTTGATCGCAACTTCCGTGACCCTGTACCCGCGGCGCAGCGCTTTCACGGTCATTTCCATCTCGATGCGAAAGCCGTCGGAGCATAAATTCAAGCGCTTGACCTTCCTCGCCCTGAACGCCCGGTATCCACTTTGCGTGTCGTGCACCGTCTTTCTCGTGAAAATCCAGAGGAGAATGGAGAAAAACTTGTTCCCGAAATTTTTGACAAACTTGGTGTTCTTCTCGCGGCCGAGATATCCCGCATCGGTGGCAAGAAATCGCGACCCGATGACGATATCCGCTTGATCGGCAAGGATCGGCTTGATCAACCTGGGCAAATCGCTGGCGTCATGCTCGCCATCGCCATCTATGGTCACGACGATCTCGTCGGGTGCAAGGAAGTCCAACACGTTCTTGATGACATCGCCTTTTCCAAGGTTCTTGCGGTGGAAAAAGCAGTTAACCTCCAGCCCGTCCAGAATTTCCCGGGTCTTGTCGCTGCTGTCATCGTCGATGACAAGGATGTCGAAATCATCCGTTATGCTGGCCAAGACTGAGCGGACTTGCTTGACAACGCCCCTGATTCCTTTTTCCTCGTTATATGCCGGAATCAGCACGACAATCCTCGGGCTCGATTTTTGCTTGGCCTCGAAGGCAGGGATGCCTTCGACGTGCACCAGCTTCTGCGTGACAGTCATGGATTCCCCTTACACTCATGCCGTGATAATGAAGGTCACCACGGCCAATCTCGATCAATGGAACACTGATATGGCATACATGTCCATTATATGTCTTTAAAGTTGTAATAAATATCTTCACGCTGCAACCTTAAAAATTGAAGAATAGTCACGCGGAATTCGAGCAACGAGGTTTAAGGACAAAAAAAGGGAAAAAAAACGATCGAGCCTATTTCTCCCCACGGCCTTCCATGAGGATAGCAGTGAATACGCCCATCCCGATGAATAGTCCACCGCCTTCGAGGTTGGTGAGGATGGCCGAGACTCCCGCCGGCATATCCGTGAAACCAGAGGAAATGCCGTTGAGCACGCCGGAAATAATGCCGCCCCCCATTGGAATGGCATTGAGTGCCAGGGGAGCGAGCATGAAAAGGCCGACGCACCATATGCTATTGCTGATGATGAGCACGATGCCGACCTTGATCATTTCTTTCGGATTGTCTGGTTTGGCTATGAGGGTTGTCACGAATCCCGATGCGATCCACGGGACGATCATGAGCGCGATGGTCACTGCATCATCTGGACGATACAAGAGTGTCCAGCTTAACGGGTACACGTTGAACAAGAACAGTTCGAGCACCGATTCCGCTAAATACAGTGGCACGCCAAAACCCTGCATGCCTAACAAGAACGTATCTAAATCGGTTATCAAACCGCCGAGGATTTGCTCCAAGAACTCGACGCCGGGGATCAAGAACAACCCCCATGCGAACAAGCCCGTAAAAAACCAGCCAGTCATGATGGCCTTGAATACTTTAACCATTGATGGATTCACTTTCCACGAGATGAAATCGATAATGAACTAAAAACGTAATATGTTAATAAGATTAACGCGTGGTGCAAGTTGCTCGCTAGCGGTTCGACTGCGAAAAAACTGAAAGCGACGCTAGCAATGCCATCCTACGAGGTAACAGGGCCAGAAGTGTGATTGCGAGAGATCGCGAGTAAAGGCACAAATAAAAATAGGATTGAAGAGCCGTGGTTCTAGGACGCCATTAACTTCCCGATCCGCATCGCATCCATGTACACGTCGTTAAGCACGACGGTGGGGCCGATGGCGGGGTTAATATAGACGATGACCTTCGCTGGTCCTGCGCTAGCACCGATCACGTGGCCTTTTCCCGTGGCGTTCGTGCCGATGAGCCGCTCCGGCGTGTTTTCGACGACGACATAACGGATCCCGAGCAAGCTCACGGAACCTTGGTTGGCGTTCCACGCGGCCACGAAACCGGGCGAATCCTTCCGGATATCCCAGTTTGCAGTCTGGGCCAGGACCTTTCCCTTGCCATCGACCAGCGCGACGCCGTAGATGTTCTCGTTGATGTCCAGCATTTTCTCGAGCATTTGCACGACTTGGTCGTTCATGATCATAGTATCTCCGTGTATGTTTTTATATTTTTGAGCAGTCGTATCAAAAAAAGAGGAAAGACGAAGCCGGATCAGTTAACGCTGATGATTGCCCCTTTGTCCATGCGGATCCGCTTCTTGCCGTACTTCTGGGCGATTTTCTCGTCGTGCGTGACGATGACGATCGTTGTCTTGTAATCTTTGTTCAGCTTGACGAGCAAATCCATGAGTGAATTGCCGCTTTCTGGGTCCAGGTTACCCGTGGGCTCGTCAGCGAACAATACCCTGGGCTGGTGGATGATCGCACGGGCGACAGCGACGCGTTGCTTTTCACCGCCGGAGAGCTGCCGCGGGGAATGATCTTTCCTGTCAAGCAAGTTCACGTCCCGCAGCGCCGCGAGAGCACGTTTTTCGATATCCTTGGAAGTCAAGCTTTCTGGCCACAATAACGCCTCGACGTTCTCTTCCGCGGTGAGCGCGTCGATGAGATTAAAGTCCTGGAACACGAATCCCACCTTTTGCCGCCGGATCGTGCTGAGGCGTGCTTCGGTCGCCCGGGAAATGTTTTCTCCATCGAGAAACACCTTGCCATCGTCCGGCATATCGAGACCTGAGAGCACGTTGAGAAGCGTGGTTTTTCCGCAGGCCGTCGGTCCTTGGATGACGGCAACTTCACCCGCATATATTTCAAGATTCACGTTGATGAGCGCGCGGATGATTTCTCCAGCTCGCTTGTGATCCTTGTTCACATTTTCCGCTTTGAGCATTATGTCTGGCATGGTTTTCATTTACCTCATGCAATTTTCTGGAGCGCTTGTATCGGGCGCACCTTCAAGATCTTGCGGTTCGCTATCAAGATGCCCGCTATCTGCACACCGAGCATGAACAAGAAGGTGATCACGATCGGCACGAACTGCACGACCACGATGGCCTGCACTTGAGACGTGGGCCGGGAAATAGCTAAAATATATGCTGCGATCGAGGTTATGTGGAAAAAGACTTCGACGACGATGATGAACGCGATGAGGGTAACCGCCATGATTTCGCCGGAAACCAGTATCCAGATGTGGCCGTTTTTCCAGCCAATGCATTTGAGCGTGGCGATCTCGGTTTTTCGATTGCTCACGATGATGAGCGCGTAGAGCACGGACATGAACGTGGACACGCCAAGAACAATGATCATGAAGATGGTATTCGGTCCAAAATAAATGTGGGCTAACCAATCCTTAAATGCCAGGTTCACGAAAAACGCGGTCAGCGCGATCAACGACGCGTAAAATACCGTGAACGTGATGAACCGTCTCTTTGAGCGCGTCGCGAGCAAGAATGCCTTCCTAATAAGACGAAGGGTACTCATGTTCTCAACCTTGTGCTAATTTGTTGGTGATACATCGATGATTTGATGAATAATAGCTTTGTTGATAGATATAGATGACCTTGCCTTTAATTAGAGTTTATAAACCAAAAATCAAATACTTTCGCATTTCCTATTACTTTTTTCTTGATGTCGTGATTACAGTTACACGTTTGTGATCGAACAATCCTTGGCCAAATGACCCAGCCCGGGATGCAATCGACCGCTAGCAATTCGCATATCAACGAGCATAGCTGTAATCATCATGGAACAGAAAAATGCCATCTTGATCGTTCTCGACGGGCTTGGCGATCTTCCCATTCCAGAGCTTGGCAACAAGACGCCGCTGCAAGCTGCAACGAAACCCAATCTGGATGCCATCGCCAGCAAGGGTGCTTGTGGCATCATGGACATCACCGGATCCGGCGAGGCGGTGGAATCCGACGTCGCGCATCTCATCCTGTTCGGGTACGATCCTGTGGCTGAATATCCTGGTCGCGGCCTGCTCGAAGCTCTTGGGGTCGGTATGGAACTTAGTAACGGCGATATCGCGTTTCGCGGCAACTTGGCATGTCTTGATGCAAATAATATAATCCTGGATCGCAGGGCCGGTCGCAACATCCCGGAAGCTGAGGAATTCGTCAAGGCAGTCAACGGGATCTCGCTCGATGCGTATCCTGGCGTTCGGATGGACGTCGTACATTCCACCGAGCAGCGCCTAGCAGTCGTCATTCGTGGACCGGGCTTGAGCGCCAGCATTTCCATGGTGAACGAGGGGAGAACGGGAGTGCCGGCCAGCGAATGCAATCCCGTAGGCAGCTCGCCCGCGGCAATTAATACCGCAAAGATCATCAACT
>JAUQYW010000098.1 GCA_030587525.1 Candidatus Sigynarchaeota archaeon
ATTGATGCGAGAATGCGCCCCCGGGGGCGGATACATCCTTGCGAGTGGCCACAGTATCAATCCCGCTGTCACCCTTGAACGGTGGCAAGCTATGCTCGCTATGAAAGACAAATACGGCACTTATCCAATAAAAATGGATTGAAACGTATCAAAAATCCGGTTTCATGGCGATCTTGAACGTGCCGTTGGTATCTTTTTGCATTTCCCAGTATTTGTTTTTGATACCATTTTTCACGCTGTATTCGAAATCCTCGGGCAAGATCTCCTCCATCTTTGCCATCTCCTTAAGCTCAGCGAAGGTAATCTCGATCTTTCCCGTGCTCTCGTTCTCGGTGCCCATGCTCTTCACCTGGTCATAGACCCATTTCGTGGTCTTGTTGAAGATCTTCACGCCGCTTTCCGATGATGGGATCTTTCGCTCACGCTTGATGCGGTGATTGCTCGAGCTTTTGCTGGTGCGTCCTGTCATTTTTTTCAACAACTCGTGCCATTCCGATGCAGTGTTCGGGTTCCTCGTAGCGATTTCGATGCACGCCTGGTACGCCGGGTCCTTGGCATCGAGAAGGTCCACGTAGCGCCGGGCATTGTATTTCTCGACTTGTGCCCCGGGTTCCTCGATGTCATCATCATCCGCGGTGGCTTGCAAGTCAAGGGGTTCTTTCAACGCATTTGAAACTAGGTATTGCTCGTACTTTGCGAGGATCGCCTTGGTAGAGATCTGATCCTGGGTTTGCTCGCCGAGCGGTGCCCGGATGATGTCTTGCAGTGGCTGGTCCTTGAGGCCATCGACGATGCGCTCCATGCTATCGAGCCGACCCAGCGACACCTTGTAAAAGATCTCGTCCAGCGTTCCGCGAGTGAGCAAAATGGTGACGAATCCCTTGTCATGGCGTCCAGTGCGACCACGGCGCTGGATGTACCGGATTTCGGAGGGAACCGGCTCATAGAAAATGATGCGGCTCACGGAAGGAATGTCGAGACCTTCCTCGGCGATGCGGGTCGCGACGAGAATGTTGTGCGTTCCTGCCCGGAACTCTTCGAGTGCTTTTTGCTGGTCTTGTTGCTTCAAGCCGGTGTCGGCCGATGATTTCGTGGCCTGGCCGACGAATCGCACAGGCCTGAATGGTCGTCCAGGTCCTGTTTCGCCGCGGTTCAATGCTTCGATGGCATCGAATAAAAAGGTCACGGTATCCCGGTATTGCGTGAACACGATGATGCTCCCGGTCATTTGGCCTGTGGAATCATCAAGCATATCATCGAGTGTTTCGAGCAAGAGCTGCGCCTTTGGATGGATCTTCTTCTGCTCGATGCATTTATGCAAGAAAATCTCGGTTTTTTTGAAAGCCGTTTCTTGCAGCAACCGGTAATTTGAACCTGCTTTGCTCTTGGATTGTTCAACCCGCTCTCGCATTTTTTTGACAAATTGGTAGGCCGTGTAGGCGCTTTGCGTCGTGATCAGCTCGATCATGTGCAGCAGTTTCATGCACTGGGCTTGCACGTTCACGAGCCAGAAGAAAAAACCTGTCCGGTCGGATTTTTCCGTGGCGATTTGTGAACCGCCCTCGTTCCCGGCCTCGTCACCCGGCGCGAGCTCGCGAGCAATGATCGACCACAGCACCCGGCCGAGTTGTATCATGTCCATCTTGTTGACTTGATCTATATGCTTGTCCTTGAGAAACCCCCGGGCCCGGATCTGCTCGAGCTTCTCGTGCAACAAGTCCCTCAACGAGAGCTCGAGGTCAGCATATTCCAGCGGCAGGTCACATTGCTGCACTTGCATTTCAATAGGGTGCATATATGGTGCCACGTCGGGGTCGCTCGGTGTCCGGATCGTGATGCGCTCCATATGGAGACGGCTGCACAAGTCAAGGATTTGCTCTTCCTTGCGGCCCGGCGATGCCGTGAGGCCGAGAATTATGGGATCGGAGCATTGTTTCAAATAAAGATTCGCGATCTCGTTGTATGCATAGCGTTCTCCTGTCTTGTGGCACTCATCGAGCACGAGGAGAACGCAACCCGACAAGTCGTAGAATTTACTTCCCAAATCGTTTTGCAAGGTTTGGGGCGTCGCGAAGATCATATTTGATTCGATGAACAAGGACGTCCGTTTTTCCTTCGAAACCTTACCGTTGAGCTCTTGACAAGCAATGAATGGACGGCCGCGGCCGTTGCAGTCGAGAAAATTGGAAAAGGAACTAACGTGCTGGTGCACCAGCGGACGAGTCGGGGCCAGCACCACGATTTTTCCCCAAGGATATTGCATAAGCCGGTTGATGGCGACTTGAACAGCGATGATCGTTTTACCCATGGCCGTCGGCAAGATCACCAGCGTGTTGCGCTGGCTTGCTTGCTTCGCTATGGTTTGCTGGTATTCGCGGTGCTCGAACGTGTCGATGGAGGAAATGTACTCCTTGAACGCGTCCCAGGATTTAGAAGCCATGGCGTGTGACCGGCGTGCGTTATGGTTTGCTTAGTTTTGAACGAAGCTCTTGATCTTATCCTCGATGATCTGCTCTTTGAAAAAAATGTCCTTGACCCGAAGCAATTTATTCCCTTTTCTCAACGCGGGCGCGCCGAGGATGTTGAGCATCCGGGCGTCAGTCTCTGCTTCTGGATCGACATCGATATTTCGCTTCACGAATTGGACACCCATCTTGTTGAGAAAGTCTGTCAATTTTGTGCATTTTGAACAATCGGTCTTGGTAAAGATTTCTATCGTGGTAATCATCGTCTATCATTTGGTTCCGCGGTCAAATGAAATGAATTATTAACGAGTTATGCCCGCACGAGTTGACCGCTAGGTGGCTGGATTGAAATACAATCGAAAAAAAAGGTTAAGGAACTATGGGGTGCATGGAATTTCTAAAACTCTGCTATAGAATTGCTTAAAGATCCATATTCTCGATCGGGACATCATTTTTCTTTCACGGGATAAATCAACCCGATGTAATTGAAGATGCAATAGACCGGTATCATGATCATCGACAAATAATAGAAAATGCCTCTTGCATGGTATGCCGCGATAGGATCCAAGGCTTGATTGCTGAGATTGTGGACAATGTACGTTACCAAAAATGCAAGCAGGATGATGCCCGATAGGAATAACCCAAGCAGCCCTATCCTTTCCCGCTTGGTTTCGACCTTCTTCACCATCTTGAACGGTTTATACAACAAGCTCACCATGTCGAAAATGGTGATGATCAAGACAGGAATGGTCTGCAGCATCATTTCCACGATGTTAAGCTTTGTCCAGATCGACTTGGTCAAGAAAATCATGAAGATCACGACCATCCCGAAGAGCACTATAGACATGATCCAGTTCTTGATGAAGGTTTTGCGCGGGAGCGTGGCAGACTCAAAAGGCCAATGAAGACCGCCCTCGAATATGTCGATAACGAACAAGTACCAGCACATCAAGCCAAACGCCGTGAAAATGAAGATGCTCCGGTTCAGGTAATTGTTCACCAGATCCACGGTAAACAAGAATTCT
>JAUQYW010000102.1 GCA_030587525.1 Candidatus Sigynarchaeota archaeon
GCCTTAAGTCGGCTTGATACCGGGATGTGACGAACTATTTTGGTCTCATCCTAGCGTTCCACCCATTCAATATCACGTGCTCGAAAATGACAGGTTAGAATAGCACCGTATTGTAGGCTCTACTCTAAGACTGACAAGATGGAAAGTGGATCGAAAAGATGTCAGTTTAAAGTATTACCTACATTGTAAGCAGTAATTTGTCTCGTGTCAGTTTAGAGTAGAGTTTACTGACAAAGTTCGAGTATTACCTACAACTTCAAGCTACATCTGACTCAATTTTGTCGGAACATTAATCCTTTAACGTGGCGTTTAATAGAGGATTCGTTGCTTATTTCCCATCCATGACCGAAATCTTCAAAACCGTGGAAACGGGATATCTTGCATGATAAAAAAATCCAGCGAAGATGAATGCAGCATCAATCATGCCAAGTACCCGGCTGAACTCGAGTTCAAATGCCCATCTTGTGGCGAGCGCGTGTATTTTTGCTATTCGAACCCGAAACACGATTACAAGGATTTCACGGGCAAGATGCGTGAATTCCGCAATCAATATTGCTGCACCAATTCAAAATGCGCGATGTCTCGCGTGTGCTTCAATCCTGCACCCTTGAACGTCCTCCCGCGGAAGCAATATTCCCTCGCCGTGTGGAAGTGGATTGCCATCGAGGCAAAAATCCACCATCAAAAACCCGTGCAAATCGTCGAACGAATCAAGGAGGTATTTCACCTGTCGATCTCGGAATCCACGATCCGGAACTATCTCGACGAGATCGACGTGTACGTGTCGGGAAAAATCGACGAGCGAACGGCCGAGCTGATCAAGGCTCAAGGATTCATCTTGCTCTCGTTTGATGGGCAGGAACCGGATGAGAATGGACCAACGCTGTGGCTCTTCGTCGACGTGATCAGCAATCGCGTTTTGCGCGTGGCCATTCTTGAAACTGCGGACCATTCAACGCTGCACGAGATCGTCGAGTCGATCTTGACAGATTATGGCGTGAAATTGATCGGGATGATTTCCGACAAGCAGAATTCGATTACAAAGATGCATGACGAGTTTTACCCGGACGTCCCGCACCAATACTGCCACTTTCATTTTTTGCAGAACATGTGGAATCCGTTGGAACTAAAAGATAGCCATTTACACAAGGAATTGGCCAAGGAAATTAATCACTTGTATATCACGTCCGCGGCAAAAGACATAAAAAAGAACGTGGAAGGTCTTGGAAAGCAGAGCATACGCGATCTCTTTGCCGAAATCGAGAAGGATTTGCGGAAACTCGTGAAAAATAGCTCGAAGAAATTCGACCACTTGCGCGGGATCGAGACGTATGGCAAGTTATCGGCGTACATCGTTGATATCGAGCAAACGTGCGCGAACGAGGACCCGTCTCAATGGATCGTGAAAATGTTGCTCAAGACAGCTGCGAGCATTCGTGAACGGCTCGATGCCAGCCGGATTGCTTATGAAGAATGCGTGGCATTGAACAAGCAATTCCAGGAGATCCGGGCATTGCTAGGAAACCCGGATCTTGCCAGGGCGGAGAAAATCATGCTGCTCGATAGCATGTTGGATGCCATCTGGGTGGAGACGAGCAAAAAAGAAGGCATCACGAGCAAGGATGAGTTGCGCACGCTGAAACCGAGCATTTCAAATACGCAAGAGCAAATCCTGCTCGAATGGGTTCGCCTCTACAAGTCATATAGACGGGGCTTATTTGCCTATTACGATTTTCTCGTTCCAGAAAGAACGAATGCCAAGATCGAGAAGAAGTTTGGCGAGGAAAAAACCTTGCTATTCAGCCAATGCGCGAAAACACGAGTCGGTATGCAAGTAAGGACTCGTGGTGAATACTTGTTAAAAGAGCTCTATGCGGGAAAAGACGAGATTAAATTGATCATTCATGATATCGAGGGCGAGTATGACATGGAACAAGTTAAAGCCGGGCTTGAAGAGCTCGAGCGGCGGGTCAAGCAAGAGACCGAATGTTGGAAGTCCAACCTTGGTGGTATCGATGCCATCAAGAACGTCTTAAATATCGGAAAGAAACGTATAAAGAAGGGTGACCTAGATGAGATCAAAAGTTAATGTTTTTTTTCTATGATGCCGAACAAGAAGGTGCCCGGCCTCGACCGCGCAGAAGCAGACGTGTTCGATTGCCACCAGCCGATGACACCCGCGGTGATCCAGCAAGTTGCGAATCTATTCTTGCCAGGCCGTAGAGAGATTCAAGCCACCGATAATTTACGAGATTTGATCGAGGTATATAAAAAACGAGGGAAGGACTTGTGTTGGCTCTACGCACTCCTCAAGGAGGCCTCCCCGCACGTCGATGAAATCGACCGCGAGTGGTGTGCCATTTTTGATGACCCAGACTTCCTCCTAAAGCATCCTGGCTGCGAGGAGTTCGTGGTCGATACAGATGGCACAAGGATACTTGTCGAACGTAGCGGCCAAAATGGAGTCTGGGATGTTTTGCATCGGATCTTCGACGATGAACAATACAAATATATTATGATTAATATGTGCAAGGTGGGCTTCGAGAAAGAGTTTATCAACTCTTGGCGGCAGCGCCTTGGCAAGTGGGTCATCCCGCTGCGCCCGGAAGGCAAGCCAGGCCCGTTCTGGCGCGATGCCGGGCGATCGCACGAGGATGCATTGATCCGGCTCCAGCACGCTTTTTATGCGGCGGAAAAGCATTACGTGGATATCGAAGATGATTGGCTCCGCCTTCTCCACGGGCCTGATCCCAAACCGTCCTTGACAGGCAACAGCCTGGTGCTCCACCGATTCGACATCATCACGGTCGCGAATCTGGATGGCAAAAATGACGAGCTCATTCTTTTGCTACGCATTTTCGATGATCGTGAATACAAGCACTTTATGCGGCAGCCGGGCATGCCGACCTTCGTGGTGAATTTCATCAACAAGTGGCGGCGGCGGGTTGGCACGTGGACAATCCCGCTGCGGCCCGAGGGCGAGCCAGTTGCATCCCGGCCGAGCAATGACGGGGAATCGTTGGAGGAGGAATTGCGCGGCGTCTATCACGCGTTCAGGGAGGCAGCACCGCATTACGATGCCATCAAGCACGAATGGCTCATTAACATGAAATCCGCGACCACGGATGCCACTCGTCGCGACTTGTTCGTGTTCGATACCACTGGCATCCGCATTGTGGACGATTCCATCATCGTGCTGCGGATTTTCGACGACCGAGAGTACAAGCACGCGTTGCGCCACTTGAACCAAGTTTCCTACGTCGAAGTATTCATCAACTCGTGGCGTCAGCGCCTCGGCAATTGGATCATCCCGCTGCGGCTCGAGGGCGAGCCTGGCCCATTCTGGCGCGGCACGGGCAGGCTGCTTGCTCCCGATATGTGCCAGGCTTGCAATATGCTTGGCGAGGCTGCCCCGCACCTTGCCACGATCGAGGGCGAGTGGGGCGATGCGCTCGCTAAGCACGGGTACCCCGTTCCCGGTGCTGCCGACAGCAACAGTACCGGTGGCGTGGATGGCACGACGATCCTGGACATCGTGGAGCGGATCTTTGACGACGATGCTTACAAGCACACCATGCGATGCGCGATCGAGGTAGGTTTCGCGGAGGCTTTCTGCAATGATTGGCGGCAGCGCCTTGGCAAGTGGGTCATCCCGCTGCGCCCGGAAGGCAAGCCAGGCCCGTTCTGGCGTGACAACGGGGTGCGGCTATGAATCCCTTTTTTACTCGGAATGTGGCAACCATGGTAATATTTTTAATTAAACGAAAGGAATTAGACAATGCTGATTTATAATTAGTTATTAGTTGTTTCAAGGAATGTCTTTGAAACTATCATATTCATTCAATCCCGCGCCTGGAACGCCTCTGATATTCGTTCGCTTTTCTTTTTATGGTTTACTCTTCTCTATTGTTTTCATCTTTCCAGTTTCTTCACTACGCTTCCAGACTGATAAATTCATCACGGCGATGTAGAGCAGAATGAGGGAAGCAACCATCAAGATCGCGCCAATATAATTCACTCCGGGAATCAATTCATTCGCCAAACGTGCATTCGCGAGCTCGGAAAGCGCGAAAAGCACGATCGCGGTGAGCATCAATATAGCATTCGTCCTGATCGCACCTGTTGATTTCAATACCGCCGTAAGGTACACGAAGATGATGAATACCGCAAGTGTAGATGTCACAAAATAATGGACCCACAGTAATAATCTATAACCGAAATACGTTTGTTGAGCGAAGATGTCAATGACCTGGACAAAAAATGCACCGATTCCGAGAAACGAGAAAAAATGCTTCGATTTCGTGTACACGAGCGATTCAATCGCCACGACAAGAAGAACAACGCTGGATAAACCAAGGATGGTACCCACGTCGAACATCAATACATTGCCAGGAAAAAACCTTCGCACGAAAAATATCAATCTGCAAGAACCATGAACGAGAAAAAATCCAATCACGCCGATGTAATACTTCTGGCGTTGGGTTCCTTCGATCTTCAAGGTCTTTAAGAGAAGCACGATGCCAAGAAGGAAATCGATCACGATCGCGCTTAATTCGAGCGATAACATCAAAAAATCGATTTGATAAATCATGAAGGAAATTTAGAAGAATCTAATAAAAAGCTTCTCCCATTCAATATTAAGCCTCGTTAAAAGCACAAACTTTACCTTGCCCTCGCGCCGTGATTCTAGGATGAAGGCCAATATTTGGACGCCGGAAAAAATCGGATGTTTGCTCGCGTATCCAAATATATCGAAGATAGGCCAAGCGTCCTTGGGCATGCACGTGATCGAGAACATCGCAGTAAAACAGCAAGGTTACGTCGCCGACACGTGGTATTATCCCGATCTCCATGAAAAACAAAAAATAGCATCTGTGCGAATGCGCGGACCCCCGAATATTTTTTCGATCATTGGATTCAGCTGTGCTTTCGAGCTGGATTACCCGAACGTGCCCCGGATGTTGCAGATGGCAAGCATCGCGCAAACAGCAAAGGAACGGTTAGCACAGCGGAAATCTGGAAATCGGGTTCCTGCTATCGTTGCCGGAGGGGTTGCGGTATCATCGAATCCCCTTGTATTGTTACCGTTCCTGGATTTCATATTCATATTTGACGCTGAAAGAACATTCACTGAGTTCTTGCAAAACTACATGGATCGCTATGAAGAAACGATGGATCTCGAAATATGGTGGAAAAAGTACACCGGCACGAAGCGAGGCATCATCCCGGCTTTCAAGTATGCAGATGGCATGCCCCTTGAAGAGCTCTTCACGAAGGATGCATGCAAGTGGGACGCACGACCGCTAGATGCATTTGACGTGCCACTTTCACAAGAATTGCTCGACCCCGAGGACCCTTCCGCGCTCGGCACTTCATATCTTCTCGAGATCGGCCGTGGTTGCGGGGAAGGTTGCCGCTTCTGCTTAATCGGTAACCACCAGCGCCCGCCGCGGTTCAAATCACAAACAAACATACGAGCAAGCATGCAGCGACTCAAGACGGAAGGACACTCTTTCAGGAAAATTGCACTAATCAGCACGAACGTCGCCGATCATCCAGAATTACAAGAGATTTGCTCGTGCATCCTTGAAAATGGGTACAAGATTTCCATCCCGTCCACCAAGCCATGCGGTGACGATTCAATGCTTCGCATCATCGAGGCTGCGGGAATCCAAACCATCACCATCGCGCCCGAAACGGGATCGGAACGATTACGCATGGTTGCGGGTAAAAAGATCACGAATGCAGAATTCGAAAGCACGGTTTCTGGTTTGACCTCTCACGGCGTAACCACCATCAAGATCTACCTGCTCTTTGGTCTTCCTAGCGAGCTTCCGAGCGATCTCGACGAGACCATCACGTTTCTTGAAAAGTTGAGAGAGATAACATCCAAGCGAGGTACAAAAATCCACGTCACGTTAAACCCGTTCATCCCGAAACTCGGCACGCCGTTCATGTTCCACGTGCAAAACTTCTTGTCTACCGCCACCCAAGCATTCAAGAAAACTTACGAGGCTTTCGCCGTGCGCATCGAGAAGGCATGCCGGGGCAAGGTGGATGTGATGAATCTAAAGGAAGCTCGTATGCAAGCGGTATTGTCGCTCGGTGGAGTCGAGCTTGCACCATTCTTGCGGGTGATGGAGCAAGCGGGAAGAAATGCCAGCAAATTACAAATCCCGGAAGAGATCATTGATGAGGTTTTCCTAAACATTGTTAAATTGCTGGATCGTTCAGATTTTCCACGTTATCTCTCGAACATCATCCCGGTTTCTTCCAAGTTCTTGATACGGGAATGGCAAGACGCGATGAAAGGCCTTCCATCGGCGCGATGCCAGCCACCGGGCTCTTGCTCACGATGCATGCACGTGAATTGCTCGGACACCAATAAACAAGAAAGATAATGTAGAAAAGCGCGTGTTCAATTCGTGAACCATTTCTTGCAGACGGAACACGAATACAGCTTATCCTGCTCGATGAAGACGAGATATTGCATCTTGCATTCTGGACAAACGACTGGTCCCTTCATGCGCGATTCGGCCTTGTCCATCACGTTCACGGTTTTACTTCCTGGCTGGCGATAGAACTTGATATCGCATTTTTCGCAGAAGAAGCGCAGTAATTTCTCGCCCGGGATCACCTTTTGCAAGTATAGGTTGTCCTGGCTCTTGCATTGCGGGCAAGACGGGAGCGTCTTTGTCAAGACCTCCGCGGAAATAGGATTTTCGAGGGCTTGAACGAGAAGCTCCTCCTGCCCTGCAAGAAAATCGGGAAAATAATCGAGCATAGATTTGATTATGCCGGCCGTCGACTTCTGGATGTAATTATTCTTGTCCTTGATGCCGGTCGTGAGTAAATGCTTGTATTTTTCTATGATAACCGGGCTTGCTTCATATGCAGCTACCATTAGCACGTATGCAGTGCTACGGACTTCATCATCTTCCGATTTGGCAAGCTCTGTGATGATTTCAAGGGCCTTACCCTGGAACAATTCTGGCTTTGCAACGGCCACGCTTTTCAAGACGCCGGTCATCTTATACTTGAAATCCACATCATTGCCGGCGTTCTTAACGATTTGGATGAGGATCTCTGGCTGGACCTTGAATAATTCCTCCCATTCGGCCTTGTTATCGTTTTCCAGGACATCCAGGATCGTTTGGCGCAATATAAGGCTGGCGGGGTTCCGGTTTGCCATCTCCGCGAGCATCTCGAATGCCTTGAAATAATCCTTTCGGAGCCGGTGAATCCTTGCTATCCCAAGATATGCGGTTTCGCAATTCTTATCCCTTGTCAAGGTTTCGTTGAAACTTTGCACCGCCTCGTTCTTGTAATTGCACGCTTCTTGTATCAAGCCTTGCAATTGCCACGCCAGAGGATTATCGGGATGCTCCTCGAGAGATTTCACTATGAATTCCAGCGCTTTTTCATATTGCTCCTTTTGGAACAGTTCCTCGGCTCTTTGGCGAAGCTTGGCCGCCTTTTCTGGATTTACCATAGAGATCGGCATATGATGTTAATTGCTTATACTTTGCCACGTTTGCATTTAAGTGTTGAGGATAGTGGCACCTTTGGCCTCTAGTACATGGTGATATTAAGATACGCGCGCCTATAGTACATGGTGATATTAAGATGAGCGAGACTCCTTACTACGTGAAAAATGATGGCGTGAAGGTGCCCATCGTCGTTCCCAAAAAGATCCTTGTCTTCGCCCCGCATCCAGATGACGAGCTCATTAGTTGCGGTGGAACGATCTTGAAATATTCCGCGTTCGGTTCTGAGGTTGTCGTGGTGTTGATGACCCAAGGACTTGGTGGCTACACGAAAGAACAAGATCGGGATGCAATTGCCAAGGTGCGCGAGCAAGAGTACAAGAATGCCGTGAAAAGCCTCCACATCGACGAGTTCGTGAATTTAAAATGGGATGAGGTCGAGATCAAGCGTGACACGGTCAAGATCGTGACGAATATCATCCGTGATCAACAACCCGACTTGATCTTTTCACCACACCCGACCGATACGCACCGGTCGCACCGGAACACCGCGGAGCTCGTGAAAGAATCCGTGTACCATGCGGTGCATGGAAAGGCGTATGGCGGCCATGAGAAGAACGTGCTACCCAAGGGAATGTACTGCTACGAATCACCTTCATGCAAATTTTCTTATGTCGATGCTGATGTGTTTTGCGTCGTTGATATCACGCCGTACTGGCAGGAAAAGGTCGACACCTTCAACAAGGTTTATGCATCACAAGGCGAAGTGCTCGAACGCACCATGACTTGGGCCGAGAAAACCGCGAAGCTGCGCGGCGAGGAAAATTTCTTCGAATTTGGCGAGGCATTCATTCCTCAAACCGAATATGTTCCGTTATCAATCCTCATCTTGTAATGAAATCGAAGGAGTATTTGAAATGCCATTTGAAATCTTTTTTGCGACCGGCAATAAAAACAAGTTCGATGAAGCAAAGCTGTATCTAGAGAGAAATATCCGTGGCCTTATCTTGAAACAACTCACGGGAGACTTTCCCGAGATCCAGGCCGGCACGCTCGAAGAAGTTGCCCGTTTCAAGATTCTCGCGGCGACAAAGCAATGCACCGGAAATATTTTCATGGAAGATGCCGGCCTCTTTATCCCCGTGCTGAACGGTTTCCCGGGCGTGTATTCATCGCAAGTGAAAAAAATGCTCGATTGCAAAGGCATCTTGAAGCTTATGGAAGAGTACAAGTCATTGGATAAAAGAGAAGCATATTTCGAGGCTTGTGATTGCCTCTTTATGCCCGCATCCAATGAGTTCAAGACTTTTTCTGGTCGGATCGACGGCACCATCGCGTTCGAGGAGCGAGGGAAGAATGGTTTTGGCTTCGACCCAATATTCGTCGCAAATGAGCCCCGTGGCAATAAGAAGACGTTTGCCGAAATGACCAACGAGGACAAGATCCAGATCTCGCACAGGTCAAGGGCACTACAAAAATTGAAGGATTTCATTGTCCAGCAGCGAAAATTGCCAGCATAGAATGGTTCGTGCGACAATCACGGGCGACGCGGGGGAAGCGCTTCCCTGGCCGACGCAGGAAGTGCTTGCAAATATGCTGATTTCACGATCTTGATCAACGCATCAAGGGATTCTTCTTTTTTATTCGATTGCATCAATTTTGTGCATATTTTCTCGCATGCCCACCATGCACTCACTCGACCCGGCGTTGGAAAGACCATATCCGAAGGAAGGTTCACCGGGAACTTGCTAACAATGTCAAGAGGCACCGAAATGATGAACATAGAGACGGCAGCGGCTTTTGCTTTCTCACGCGGGCTGAGATAGTACATCGCTTGTTTCTCGTATGCGTAGACGATGTCCATGTTGCATTCTAGGCGCAGCTGATGTCGCCAGTCATATTTCATAAGCTCGTCCATGATGAGCATAACCTGCTCCGGTTCCGATACTGATAGCTTGAGTAATCCCTCTGCGCCTTTTGACAAGACCATGGCATCCAGAAACGTGGGATTCATCAAAGCAAACCCGAGGATATCGATGCCCCGGCGCCCGAACGTGCCGGTCAACTCGATGAATTTCGGGAGACCCTCGGCGTATCCCTTGGCTAGCGAAGGTCCTTTGGAAATCATAAACTCAGCGATTTTCTGGTAAACCTCCGCGCCATAGCCATACTCTTTCAACTTTGCAAACACTTCTTTCGGCCCTTCGAGCAACGTTTTCTGGATCGTCATAGCTTCGTTCTGCCGGAAATGCTCTTCAGTTTTGGCAATCGCTTCCTTGAGCGTGTACCCTAAGTTGATGTGATAAAACGATGTCAACGCCTTGAATGCACCGATGAACTCTTTCTTGTGACGGCTCGTGGAACGCAAAATGGTCTGCTTGGTATCTTTTGTCGTCTGGAGAATGAGCGTGGCAATGAAGGGCGTGACCTTGTGCACGGTCGTCAAGTAATCAGCAGCAGACATATTATTATTTTTCAAAAAGATTTGCTCGTAGTCATTGACCATCTCGCCAAGTTGCTTGGCTATCGTGACCTCGTCACACGCACTTCGCTGTCCCGACAAGTATTGGAAGATGCGCACGCCGAGGACGATCGATGCTTCCGATATAATTCGTCCAAGGCGCTTGTCCCTGCTCTTGTAAGAGTCACTTGCAAAGAGAATGTTCAAATTGCTATCAAAATCGCCGCACGCGTGGATCTCGATCGCGAAAGCACCTGCTTCCTTTGGAATCAAGGTACCCTCTAATTCACGATTTACATGCGTCAATTCGTGCAGCAGTGTTGCGTAATCACCGGGTCGAATCAAGACCTCGTACGTGAGCTTGCTCGCGAGGCCGAGAAACGACGCATCACCGGCGCTCCGCATATTCGAACCGACTTCCCGGATCCGGTCAGCGAGCTCGTCGATGTTCGGGAAAAACTCGTCGATGCCGAGATAGTTTACCCAAGACTTGACACGTTTCAAGAAGTCGATTTCTGGTTTCTTGACATAGAAGTTTTCCCCGACGACGTTGTCCGCCAAGCCTCTTTTTCGGTCATAAGGTGCGATATCCTTTCTTGGATTAGCCATGGTGGTGGGATTTTCCTCCTTTATCGAGATGGGTATGTTATTGAGATGTCACTAAAACAAAATAATCTTGTGCATTCCAGGCGATGCATCACCGCCAATCAAAATAGAATTTCTCGATTTTATCGGGCAAGGGAATGTTGTCGATGAATGAATAGAACCGCACGATCAATTCTTTCGGATAAAAGATAAACCTGGCTTTTTTCAAGGGTGCCGGGTCGAAATACGGGATGTACGGGGACTGCAGTCCGATCCATCCGCGTTCTTTCGATGTCTGGGCCAAATAATTGCACAAATCCACGGCATCGCTTGTCTTCAAGCGATAGGTATGCACCATATCGAGCCAGCCAAATGGGTGATGCTTCTCAAATCCGGCGATTATGAATTCCCACGCGATAATGAATCCATCCGGCTTTCCATCGGTATCTTCGTGGACAACACAGTTCACGCCGGATTGGTTGAGAAACCATGCAAAATCTTCTTTCTCGCGCGTGAAGGAAACTTGGTTATGCGTGCGGTGATCATCCAGCAATTCAAACATGCGGTCCGTGTCCGAAGGTTTGTATTTGCGGACGCGGGGATTGTTCATGCGAGGCACGCCTTGAAACAAACGCAAAGCCAACTTTTCGTACCACTTTGTCTTGACTACGTCTGACATCTTCTTGACATCGAAGACCCGGATGATAAACTTTTTAATCCGAATGGCTTCGCGGCTGTGCATTTCTACTTCACGGAGCATGGCAACCGAGGTGTCGATGCCGTGTGCTTCAGGTTCAAATATCCCGAAACCGCCATCAAAGCCGAGTTCTTTTCCCGCTTTTAGCATTTCGAAGCTCATGCGAAGGGCGAGATTCTTGCGGCGATGGTTAGGATGAACCGCTAACGTGCCTGGAACGCCAGTCTTGTACGTCTTCCCGTTCACGTAAATTGGGCGGGGATTGCCTCCCACGAATCCCACGATCTCGCCCGTCGGTTTATGCACTGCCCGGATGAAAAGATTTTTCGGTATCGATGGAGAACCGAAAAAAATGTTAAAGGTTTGCTCCGTGAAGGAAATGGTGCCCCCTTGTTCCGGATCATTGGTCAAGTATGACGCTTGAATGACATCGACCAATTTTTTTATATCTTTCTTGTCGAGCGTGAACCGCTCTACCAAGTATTCATCTTCTGCATGTTCACCCACGGGATTCTCCCCTTGCACGATCATTTACAACAACTTGATTAACAATCTATCGATTGCTCTAAATAGATTCTTACCCGGATTGGCACTGGAAGGAAAAAGGGGAAAAGATAAAATTAGAAGCCTGGCAAGTGGGCGTGGAACGGGTTCACGAGCACGATGCCGTTTTCAAACTCGCGCTGGTAATACATACCTCCGAGCCCCGATTTTAACTGCATCTCTCCGAGCGCGTCGCCGAACTCCAACTCGAAATACTCCGGGTGGCTCTCGATCTCTTCCTTGGCGGTCTTTACAGCGTATCCGACTAGCCCCTCAGAAGGATAGAAGCCCGGCTGTGGTTGGAAGGCGAGACTCGTGCAGTTATTTGGCTTTGCCATTAGATAAGTGGCGATAGCATACTCGAGCCCCGGCGTATCGTCCTTCTTATACCATGCGGCCCAGATGTAGCTCTTGCCTTGTTCGGCAAGATTGCGGGCATTCTGCACGATCCCGGCCCAATCCATGGAATTGTCTCTGAACAGGTCGGCCGGGCGGTCATCGGTCCTTTGCCCGTAAGGGCCGCCCGAACGGAAAGCTATCTCGCCCCAAACGCCATCCTGGTAAACTTGCGCCTCTGGCCAGAAAGCTTGCGTGATAACTTCCATTCCCGTCTTGTTGTCGAGGCGTTCGAGCCAATTATAGCATGCTTGGTGAACTTGACTAGCGGAAGTATAATCGCGTAAGGACTGGCCTTCATTATCCGCTTCTATATTTCCGTAACCGCTCCACAAGATCTCGTCGATGGCAACGCCATCAGCATGATACTCAGCTGCTCGATTAGTATAGATCCACGCAAAGTAATCTGCCCATTCCATATTGCCAATATCCATATAGTGTGCATCGGTGTGCTCTCTCGACCGGCGCAATCCGAATGCCTCGCTGCCATTTGCGAGCTTGATCGTCCATTCGAGCATTGTTGTATTAAAGCCAACGGTTGGATAATGGGTGCCGCCCCAGGTCGGTCCGGTATTGTTGCTGCCCGTCGCTTCGAAAAGTGTGGTCCCGAAAGCCATATAGTAGAACTTGGCTCCCGAATTGAGGGCACGGATCGCGAGGATGTCGGCAGGCTGGACAAGATCACCGCAAAAGCCGAAGCTGAACACATCGTTGGTGCTTCCAATCCACTGGATCACGTCAGCCTTCGACATTAAGCTGTTGCTCCCGTTCGCGAAGCCGTAATAGTACCCGCCGAGACGGATGGATTTACCTGGTCTGATGCTCTCGCCGTGCGATGTCCCGTTGGGTGACGGCGAATAGAGTAGTATCTTAGCCGACTCAGCTGGTAGGTCGACGGCATCCACCGCGTTCCCATCAACATCATACATGGTCCTCCCCAAGGCTATGTAAACGACCGAGCCGGAGCTTATATAGAATAACGCCGAGAACGCGGGGATGAGTACCATCGCTGCCAGCAAAACGCCGGCCACTTTTTTCTTCCTTTCAAGTGGAATCGATGCCGGGATCAACGCCCGGGGTTTTGATTGAACGGGCAAAATAGACCTCGTGCCGCGCTGCTTGAATACAATCAACATAAAAACCACGGCAGCGGCTGCAAGCACAAGATAGATGAACCACCATTTTTGTTCAGGTTCGTCGCGCAGCAACCAGAAAAACTCGCTGGCCAATCCAGATGCCAATATAATAAAAAACAAGATCCAGAATAACGCAAGGCCTTCCGAAGATTTCTTCGGCGATCTAGGCAACAAGTATGCTTTTCCCGCCGTGATGCCGGTCATCAAGCCCATAAGAACGCCGGTTATCAAGACGTACCATACTTGCGTGGCAATCGATTGATCGTTCATAAAAAGAATTCCGGTAAACGCGACTGCGGGTAATATCAAGACCTGAACTATCCCCGACCTTCGTATTGTAATCAGCGCAACGACCACGCCGCCGGCAATGCCCAAGTATCCGAAAAGGCCATTATTTCCCGCGTAAACAAAGGTGACTAACGAGAAAAGGAACGTCGTGCAAAATATCAAGATGAAGCTGGCAGTAACGTCCAATTTCACAGCGCGACCCAATTCCTTGCCTGAGCGCTGGTTCTCATCATCTATAACAGGTCGTGATTTTTCGTGCAACTTAAGCCAAGGAGCAATCAAGAACAGTGCGCATGCAACGAAAAATAATACAGAATCAGACCCGAGCAACAACCTTAGAATCCCCGTGACAAGTGCAGGTGCACCGAAACCGATGCCTTGGAGGAGGCTATCGAGGACATTCGTGGCATTCACGCCGTGAACCGTCAAACCATTCTTATCCAGGATATCGAGATAGTTCGTAATGAATCCCCAGAGTAAAGCCATCGTTAATATGAATATATCCGGAATCGAATTCCGGTCGATGACAAACAAGTTGCTTAAGCCAGACAAGGCAAAAAACGCTGATGCCCCTATGCTCATAATGAGTAGGAGCGTTTCTCGGAGGCTTGGCTTGGCCTTAACTAGAAACAAGGAAATAAATGCCAAGGGGATAATACTCAAGGCAATAATGAGCGTAATGCCGCGAAGTCCGATATCCATCAACCGGATGACTGTCCAGGGGACAATAATCGCGAGATACATAGCGAGAGGGGAACTTTTCAAGCCCGTTAAGAATAATCTTACATAAGGCCTTTCTAAATCGTGTTTTTCATCCATAATCTGCATCAAATCGTGTGTGAATCGTATCGATCAACATTTTGAGATGAATTTCCGGTTATCTCTTGGGTCTATAAAATGATAGTCTGGTTTTAGAAAAACAAGATTATAGGTCGGATGGTTCCTACATCCAATGAGAAATCAAGTGATTTCATGAAAGGACTCGTTATCATCGGCGTCGTATGCTTGGCTCGCAAGACTTTCGACTTTGAAGCAGCTCGCGAGATATACAAGCGCATCCAGCAAGACTTGAAAAAGGTCGAGAACGTAACGTTCGAGTTCATCGACGATCTCGTCATCGAGATTCCCGATGCAGAAAATGCAGCCCAGCGACTGTCGACAAAGCACTTGGATGGCCTCATCCTCATAGCGGGGACGTTCCACCTCGGTCACCTCGCCCTCGTCATCAATAAGGCCGTCAAAAAGCCGATCCTCTTGTGGGGCTTGAATGAGTTGCCGTACAATGGCGGGAAGATTCGGCTCAACTCCGTATGCGGTATCAACCTCGATGCTTCGAATCTCTACAAGGCAGGAACCCGGGATTACCACGTGACCATCGGGGATACGGTCGACGAGGATTGGATCGATGCAATGCGCATCAAACACGCGTTTGCTACGGCTAGAATCGGCATTGCAGGATACCGCGCCCACGGGTTTTTCAATCTGGATGTCGATGAGCCGGATTTATACCGTGCCACTGGCGTGCTCATCGATCATTTCGAGCTAACCAATATCTTTGATATGAACGTGACCGTGGAACAAGTTACCGAGAAACGGAAGCGCATCCAAAAAACATTCACGACGAGTGCACTAAACAAAGATCAGATCGAGAAAGTGAGCATCCTCACTGCCAAGATCGACGCGTTCCTTTCCAAGAACAACTTAACCGCCTTGGCCATCCGGTGCTGGCCCGAATTCGCCGAATCCTTTGGCATCGCGCCGTGCGGGGCGATGTCCTTGCTGCAATCCGAGCACAAGATCCTCGCGTGCGAGGGCGACATCCTCGGGGCCATGTCGATGCTCGCGCACGTGGCCATGGGCGCGGAAACGCCGTTCCTGGCGGATTTCTCGCAAGTCAATTTCAAGGAAAACTTTGCGATCCTGTGGCATTGCGGCGTTGCACCGTGCAACTTGTGGGATGGAACGTGCGATCGATCGCTCGAAACGTACCATGCCGGTGGCAAGGGTATCACCGCGGACATGGTCTTGAAAGCAGGTAACGTGTCGATCATGCGCATTGATTATTGCCCGGAAGGGTATAGGATCTTCGTGCAAGAAGCCAGGGCGGTGCCCATGACCAAGGATCTGAAAGGCACTTATGCCAAGGCCGTTTTCGATGGCAACGTGCGAGACGTGCTGGACAAGATCGTTATGAACGGCATCGCGCACCACGTCTCCGTCGTGTACGGGAAGTTCATCAAGCCAATCGAGATCCTCGCGCGGTTGCAAGGCTGGGCGTTGATCAAGTGATCCATTGAAATCAAGTGCGTTCCATGGCAGCTGGCAAAATCCAGGATTACCACGTGCATTCATTCTATTCTGATGGCGAGAGCACGATCCCCTCGATCATTCGAGCGTGTGCCAATGCCGGGTGCGTGGAGCTCGCGATCACCGATCACGTGGATCAAGACGGGGCCTTCACGTTCATTCCCGAGTTCCGGCGTGGGAATGCACTTCCGGATTACATCGAGGCCATCCACGCGCTGAAGGATGAAGCATGCATTCAATTCAACGTGAATGTTCATGTTGGTATCGAGCTTTCGACCACCACGAATGAATTCAAGGCACCGATTGCCAAGAATATCGTGCCGCTTGCCGATGGCATCGAGATTATTTTGATCGAAGGGCTTGATGTTAACGGGGCGACCAGCCTGGCATTGGCCACCCGCGGGATCCTCGAAGCTGCCGGGTGCAAAAACAAGCCGATCTTCATAGCTCACCCCGTATTTGCCGAGGTCCTTGAGGAAATCGAGCTGTTGATCGACAATGATATCGGGCTGGAATTGAACGAGTCAAAATTTTCACCAGTGCACCGGCAAAACTTGGACAAGATATTGGATCATGTTGTTGAGGCAGGGCTCAAGAGATTCCGGTTCACGATGGGATCCGACGCGCATTCGGCATCCGACGCGGGAAAGGTGCCGATCGTGCACAAGTATGCTGTGGAACGAGGAATCATCGAATCCTTGTACTGGCTTTGAGCACGTTTCAAAGCTTCGAGCCCGTGTAGAAGAAAGCGCCTTTTCGCATCTGGATGTATCCCGGCTTGTTCTTGCCAACAATATTTCCACACGGGCACTTGGAATCCTCGCCTTCTTGCACGAGATCGTAGATCTTGACGATGCGCTCGTTATAGCAACGCAAGACCTCGCCCTTGCCGATTTTTAAGTACCGGAATAGCTTAGTCTTGCAAGCGGCGCACTTGATCACGAGCATGATGCAAGACCGTGTTTGCATGTTAAAAAAAGAATGAAAAGAAGCGGGATCAACC
>JAUQYW010000140.1 GCA_030587525.1 Candidatus Sigynarchaeota archaeon
AGCGATCATCGTGAGTATCGTTCGAGATCTTCGTTTATTTAAATTCCTGTAACCAATTTTAAAGGATTCAAAACCAGGGATTGATTTTTTTATATGCGGCAATATATTCTACCTTTCCATCGATTGTAATGAACTTGTTCAAATAGATGGGTGGTCCCAAGCGTTACGTGGTTCCGTTTCATTTCGTCCCAAATTGATGATAAACTCATCAATTGCATCGAATATATATTTGCATTCTGGTTTGATCTATTGCGGCCGTGCAAGAACCCGCCACGGCTAATCAATAACTAAAAAAAGGGATCGAGGCATATGGTTACCTAGAGATATTCGTTTTCAACAATTATTGCCGCGCATCATATGACAGGGACAGACGACGATAGCTTCAAGGAAAATCTCAAGCGAGCCATCACGTATCTCATGAAAGGGCACGTTGGAACGTGCCTGGTGCTCAGCAGTTACAAGGTAGCCGCTGTCTTGAAGGAAAATTTCGGAACCGACGTGAACATCAGCAAGGTGGGTCGTTTCATCTCCCGATTCGCCAAGGTGAATGGCCTTGAACGCCTTGACACGAACGTGCCGAAATTCAAGATGTCCCGGGACCAGTTCGACAAGGTCTCCTTCGATTTCACTAAAACGAAACTTGGCCCCGCGTGACCACGCCGGTGCCACAAGGCGGGGCTGATCGGGCCGTGAAAAAGAAAATCGTGCACGTGGGGCTGTTTGGCCACGTGGATAGTGGCAAGACATCTATCGCGCGTGTCATTTCCGAGACCGTGTCGACCGCCGGGCTCGATGCACACCCGCAGTCCAAGGAACGCGGCATCACAATCGACCTCGGCTTCACGGCGTTTGACCTCGGTGAGTACAAGATTGCCCTCGTGGATGCCCCTGGGCACGCGGATCTCATCCGGAGCGCGGTTGCATCGGCGAGCATCATCGACATCGCCATCGTCGTCATCGACGCCATGAAAGGGTTCGAGGTGCAAACCGGCGAGCACATGGTCGTGCTGGAAGCGATCGGCGTTCAACATGTCGTGTTCGCCTTAAACAAGATCGACCTCCTCGCCGGGGATGGGGCTGTCGCTGAAAAGCTCGGGCAAGTCAAGGCGTTCCTCGCGAAATCCGGGAAGATCTTCAAGGAGGCGCCGGTGATCCCCGTTTCGGCGACCAAGAAGGCGGGGTTCGACGCGCTGCTCGGCACCTTGAAAACGATCATCGAGAAGTTGCCCCCACGTCGTGAAATCGCAGGCCCCTTCATGATGCCGTTCGACCACCACTTTCAAGTGAAGGGATTTGGCACCGTGCTCACCGGCACGATCATCTCCGGCAAGGTCGCGGTCGGCGACGCGGTCGAGGTGAGCCCGCTCGGGCTCGCGGGTAAGGTCAAGTCGATCCGCATTTTCAAGGAAGAATACGACCGCGCCGAGGCTGGTGACCGCGTGGGCATCGCCATCCCGGGCATCGACAACGACAAGCTCTACCGTGGCTGCATCCTGGCCGCGCCGGGCACGATCAAGGAAGCCCACCACCTCGTTGTCACCGGGTCCATGATCTCGTTCTTCAAGCACGAGATGGCGTTCAAGTCACAAGTGCACCTCGCCGCGGGCATGCTCACGGTACCAGCCACGGTGTTCCCGTTCGAGAACAAGGATGGTCACGACGTTGCCGTCGACTCCGTCGATGTAAAGACACATGGCGGGGCATTTCGCGCGTACGTGCATATCAAGGACCCATTGCCGTGCAAGGCAGGCATCCCGATCATTATCTCCCGGCTGGACCTTCCCCCGCAAGAGCTCCGCATCGCGGCTCGCGGTATCATCGAGGCGATCATCGAGGCGCCACCCGAGCTGTACAAGCTGAAGGAAAAAACAGGGCACGTGAAGGATGGCAAAAAGGGGGTCGTCGAGGGCCTCGCCGAATCCATCGAGGGCGCAACCCGCATGGTGGGCAAGCACGTGCAGTACACGGCGACCAAGGATGGCACGGCCACGGATGTTCCCGGGACCATCGTCGAGACGTTCGGGACCAAGGGAAATGTCCGCGTGTCGTTCGAGAGGGATATGCCGGCGACAGGCACGGAGATCAAGATGGTCTACCCGAAACCGCTCAAGTACACGATCATGTGAATGGTATGGCAAAAAAAAGCACGCCCGTCGATGCGGGCAAGTATACCGCGGTGAAGCGGGGCAAGGCCGAGATAATCGCGCACTTTCCCCTATCATCGAATCCTGGCGGGAGCCTGGAAGGCATCAACGGCCAGACAATGCATGATTTGGCCAAAGCCGGCAAGCCCGTGAGTTCCGAAGAATGGTCATCGATCATCAAAGCCCACGAGCAGTTCCTGGCATCCGGAGGTGCCGGTGGCCACTGGGAAACGCTGCTCCTGTCCGACGGCCTCGTGATCGGCGTGTACGTCGGTGCAGAAGGGAAGCAGGGCAAGCAAGCCGACCTTTCCTTCCTGAATCTCGCGAAGGGCTTGCCATTCGCGGGGCTCAAGCTGCTGTACGCGAACCTCGCGGGGATCATCGCCGAGAACATCGACTTCGGGGGCGCGAACTTGACCGGATGCCTGGTTACTGATTCATTACTCTCCGAGGCATCATTCAAGGAGAGTATTTTGCGGAGTGCAGATTTTTCGCGGTCCATCATGCACTCGTGCAACTTCCGCGGTGCCAACTTGGCCGGCGCCGATTTCGAGCATAGCGACCTCGCCGGATCCGACTTTACCAACGCGATCCTTGACAATGCCCGGTTTCCCGGGGCCATCCTCGACGATGTCAAGTTCTGAAAATATGAAACGTTAAACGATTCTACGATAACAAGGTAAGCGGGTGCACGGTACATGACCGATAACAAGTTAACCCTCGATACTCCCAAGAGCGTGCTCGTGTTCGAGGCACATTCCGACGACATGGTCATCGGCATGGGCGGGCTGGTCAAGTTGCTGGCGAACCAAGGTGTCAAGGTCGTGGTTTGCACGGCGACGAGAGGTGAGACCGCGCACGCAGCGGGCGAGGAGAAAAACATCGTCGAGACACGAAAAATCGAGGGAACGAGGGCCGACAAGTTCCTCGGCGTGAAGGAACACTTTTTCTTGTCACACGGCTGCCAAGATCTCACGAACGACCGTGCCACGTTCCAGGAATTCGTCGGCATCATCCGCAGGGAAAAGCCCGACTGGATCTTCACGCACGGCAGCAACGAGTGGCACCGCGACCACCGCGCCGCGTCGCAGATCGTCGAAGAAGCGTGGTGGAAGGCAACGGAGGAAAACGTGCTGGTCGAACTCGGCAAGCCGCACAAGGCCAAGGCCGTGATCTTCTACGAGGTGCTGCCGCAGTTTGACGGAAAGCCCGATGTGTGCATCGACGTGAGTTCTTGCTGGGATGCAAAGATGGAAGCGATCAAATGCTTCCAGTCGCAAGTGGCCACGATGGGTGGCTTTTACAACCTCGTCGAAGGCAAGGGCTTGTATCGTGGCTACTTGATCGGCGCTAAGCACGCCGAGGCCTTCATGTACTCGAGGTTCATACCGCGCGACAGATTTTGAGCCTAGACCGGACGGCGGGTATCGTGATAATCGATTACTCACCATAGTTCACGATGCGTGGTTTTTTCATCGAAAATGCCAATGTGGAATCCGTGCTTTTCGTTTCATGGCAGATCTCTTCGGCAAAACAAGTGGGCTTGAGTGGATAGCTCAGGAATGAACGGTAAGACCGATGGGATTTTTCGATAATCCAAACTGGATTGAAAAACTTAAAAAAAAGCTTATGCGTGGTTATCAACATGACGGGTTTTTCTTGCCTTTGAAGCGAAAAAAAGCAAAATTAAAAGCTGTTATCCAGGCGTTTAATTGGCCATGCAATAGAAGTAAAAAAAAGTACTACGTCGCCATCAAGCTGTTCAGCTTGTTGAGGGTCGAATCGATGGTTTTGATATCCTCCTCATTCTTCGCCTTCTGGTATAGTTTCCTTGCTTCCTGCAAATAATTCCTGGCGTGGTTGAAATCTTGGACATTGATATAGGAAAAAGCAATTTTCGTGATGACGTCCGCGTGGTCGGCATCCGACAAGACTTTCTTGGAGTTATTCATCTTGACTGCTTCCAGGTACGTCGTGATTGCTTCCTGGTACTTCTGCTGGTTGAAGAGGATATCCGCCTTCCGCTTGATCAGCGATGGGCTCTCCTTGTCGTCGGGGTCGTCGGCGCGGATGTTTTCCACCTCGAACTGGGATACCTGCTTCTTGTACTTGCGGTTCCCGAATTTTTGGCTGTTCCGGTAGCAAAACAAAGCATATTCCTTTTTCTTTAAGATTTCATAGATTTCACCAAGGATGCCCCAAACCGTGCCGCGAAGCTCGTTATCTTTGAACTCCATTTGCAAGATTTTCTTGAGATAGCCCATTGCTGCGATAAATTGCGCCGATTTCATCTCGACCATTGCCAATTCCAAGAGCGAGTTTCGTATGGTGTCTTGATCCTCGGGCTCCTGTAGCTTCGCAGAAACCACGGCCTTCTTGAAGCTAACATTCGCACCCTCGTTGTCGTTCTGCTTCAAGCGGCACATCCCTAGATAATACCAGCCCTTGGCGGAAATGTCGTTGGTTTCAACCGCCTTCACGAATTCATCCTCGGCTTCATCCCATTTTTCCTTGAGGTATTTCTTTATGCCCCTTTGCACGAATTTTATGGACATTGTCTGAACCATCATCATCATCAATGCAGTTATTTGCTACTTTCCGCTGGTACGAAATTTCTGACTATATCATGTCCTCGTTCTCAATACGATCGCCCGGGTTATTAGCACGAGTTAAAATTCGGTCTGATGTGATTTGAATCGAGACTACCACGAGTATGGTTAAGAGGGCCAGCCCCATCGAGTGCCTTGTATTCATTTTCCTCATCTGTTGAGTTTAGAAGAACATAGCACATTCCTTATAATAAAATGGAATCAACCAATCGATGCAAGCTTGAATCGAGTAGAGGTCAATTTCTCTTGAAATAATTACGAAAGTTCATTTTGCTTGTAGATGACTTGTGTAGCAACGAAAATTGGCGTATATAATCAAAGATCTAGCCTTGATGTTTTTAAATATTCAATCTTTATGCCCATTAATTTATTTTTATGCCTCCTATCATGCCCCGTATTAAAACGGAAGGAAAACACCATCATCAATACAGCCATTCGAATGCTAGCATTATAACCTCGGGCCTCGTCCGTGTGGTGATGGATGGATGGTGAAATGTCACGATCCTGGAACGGTACGACATCGAGCAAGAGACGAGCGAGCAAATCTGCTTGCGATTTAAACGCACGAGGGGGTTCATCCTCGTTCTCATGGCGGCGATCGGCGTGATTGTGTTCCCGTTCGTCGCATTACAAATGGTTCGATACGTGGAAGGCATCGTGTCGCTTTCCATCCTGATCGGATTGCTCGTCTTCGGCATCATCGTGTCCATGCGGTACTGGCGGACCATGGTCATCAACACGCCCGAAACATTGATCAAGATCGACAGCAATTTGCACATCCCGACCACGTTCCGCAAGCATATCGCTTTCACCTTCGCCGAGGTGAGCGAGATGTGCATGGACGGCAATTTCAAGTTTCCCGCGTTCTGGCTCTACCTCCGGGAGAAAAATACGTTCGTGCAGCTGGCATCGGCAATCTCGCCTGCGCAAGCTGACGCGTTGAAAGCAATCCTGGAGAACCGGACTGGCATGCGCGTGGTAGAGAAAGTCTTCGTTGGCGGGCGGTACGGCCATTACGTGACGAGACCCGGCACGAACGATAGCAGCGATGCCAACTCTGTTTGAATCTTGCTGGTCCTGGCGCTGAGAAATCATATTCGTCGATTTTTGCTTCGGAATTTAAATACTTTTTTTTGGTCAAGATTAACAAAGGAATGATCTCATGTGGAATCCAAACCAGCTCGCCACCGCCGAAGCCGCGTTCGAGCACGCGAAAGAAACCAAGCAAGCATCTGATTGGGACTCGGCCCTCCAAGAGATCGAGAAATTGATCTCAAGCAATTACTATGGTGCATGGAATGCTGCATCAATGATGTTCGATAGCTTGATGCACCTTGGGCGGTTCGAGGATTGCATAAAGAAAGCAATGCAGTTCCTTAATCAGGCTGAAAAAGATTATGTATTCGGGTCTTGTTGGACTGCAATAATTGCATCCACCTTTTTTTTGCATGGCCCAAGTCGTGCTCTTGAAGCCTTCAAGGATATGGCTGGATCCTTGCTTAAGAATGAAAAAAACGTGCAATTTATCAGATTTTCTTATCTCGAGAAGTTTGCTAATGATCCCGCGATGCCGAGGTTTATGAAATTATTTTGTGATGAACCTGTTTATGCAATTTCGAATGCAGTAACGGTTTCCCCTAAAGAATTCATTCCCCTTTCAAGCGTTTACAACGTCCTCCTCGAAGTGGCAAACGAAAACCGGTCTGTGTTTTCCGGCAGCGCCTTCGACTCAATGGTTCCGCTCAAGGACGGTGAATCGATTTCTTGGGATGATGCTATTGATAAAACGCTGATATCGCCTACAAACACCACGATTCGCGTTACCAATGCATATCTTCTTGCAAAAAATGGATCAAGTGCGAATCATTTCATCTATAATGTGAATTACGAGAATATTTCGTATCAGCACTGGCTCGCTAGTGGACAGATGCTTGATTGCTGCGCGAGCGGGAAGGTGAACCATTTTGAAAGGATATCTTTCTGGGTCATCGAAACGGGGCGCCAGCACCCGGCGGCGAATACTCCCATCAGTCTCCAGGTCATTTCACCCGGCGTTTCCGTCAACACCTACGCACCATATTATCGGCGATTCAGGCGAAGATCGTCAAGACCTCCAAAATTGCGGCCGTTGTTGCAGAAAGCTAGCAATTCTATAGTTCCAGCTTGTAAGAAATGTGATAGTACCTTGTTATCTTCATTCAGGGCACCGGCCAGCAAGTCAGAATTCAATATGAAGCAATGTCCTTATTGCGGGAACCGGTTGAAAATTTACTGGCGCGGTGCCAAGGCTTACCCGGTGCAGTTGACGGGATTAAAAACCCCTGAAATGGCGTCAAGATACTACGGAAACATGCTCGAAATACTTGACGATGGTATCAAGAAACAAGTCTTGATACATCCGAATGAGCAAGAGGCGCTCGTCACGGAAATCATCAAGACCTTCGGCTCGAAAGGATTCGGGCCGGTTGACATCGAAATTCACGTCGATAAATACGGTTACGTCCAGGTAAATTGGTCCCCATCCACGGGTGTCCCAGTATCAACCCAAAAAAGCTTCACGTGGAATGTCACTGATATTCCCGATTACCTTCTACGGAAAAATGCAACGATGGAGGAGCGGATTATTGCTGGATGCAAAGAGGCATCGGATAAAATTACAGCGTGGAAGGCAAAAAAACAAAAGAAAATCGATTATAAAGCGTTTGTAAAGAATTTTCCCGATAACATCGTTGATTTCTGGACGAAATCGGGTTTTTTCGTTGAAAGCTGCACGGTCGACGAGAGGAGGAAAAGGTTATCCATCACGGTCGATAGCATTATGATTCACGTGAAAGGTACTCCTAAAAAAGATAATCGTTTATTTGACCTAGTAAATTACCTCGGTGTCGCTGTTGAGGAGTTCCGCTTTCTACCCGTGGAGAATGACCTTTTATTATCGTTCATCGAGAAAGATATTGGCAAAACAATGGCCAAAATCGGGCTGGTTGCCGTGGAGCGTTCGATACGGAGCTATAACATGTCGTTGACGCCGGTGCAAAAATTGGTTCCTGAATCGAACCCTAAATTGGTTATGAAACGACGGCGCAAAGTCCTGGCTTGCGAGGCGTGCAGCGCGATGTACTTGAAATACTTCAAACGTTACATGCCGGCGATCGACCAGTTTTCAAGCCCGACATGCCCGTATTGCAAAGTGCAAAAAAGTCTCGTCGAGCGTGTACCACGAGTCCTACAGATTGACTTCGATACAGCCCAATCCGCTCCGAATGCTTCGATGTACCGCTATCGTAGGCCAATCCACTCGATCGGGATTAAGTATCATGGCCTTCACTTTGACATGCCGATCAATGCACGGAACAAGTACGTGCTTTTTAAGGGAATCCAGGCGCAAAGCAAAGATCAAAGGATTGGACCACTCAAGATAGATATGACCTACAACATGCGACGAATCATCGATCCGTCCTTTACTCAAGCTAAAATCGTTGCATTCAAACCTGGAACTGCAATACACCCGATCGAATGGCGTTCAACTTGCGAATTGCCCGAAGACAAATCTGCTTTTTAATATCATAGCCAGCGTTGCGTTCAAGAGCACGACTTGTCGATAAAACCTCGAATCTGCATCACGCAGGACCAAGCGGTTTATAAATGAACATGACCATTGTATAGTGATTATAAAAATTGGGTGTATTTGTCGTGTGTGCCAACCCTGATCCGTCCGATGTGGCGTTTGAAAAGATTCTCGCGCTGATTCCTGGGTTCAAGAGGCCAAAATCGAGAGGTAATAGACCATTCGGCATCTATGCCCCTCCTCGATTCGGTGATAGGGAAATAGAAGCGCGTAGATTTCGCAATATCGCAAACGGCAAGGGCCTATATTATTTCTACCTCGTTGCCACGGTACTTGCATCGAAAAAATCCCAGGGCAGATTCCACGCGTCCTTAAAGCATCAGTATACGAATTGGTTGCATGCACCATACGATAACTGGACATATCCATTCACGGACAAGCAAATAGCTGTCCTCGACACGTTCGAGAATCAAAAAGCGTTCAAGGCGTTGACAGGCCTTGCGCCCGGGGCCGCTTGGCACGTGAGCCACAAAAAAAATGCCATGCCAATAGGTAGCCCGAAGTTAGATTCGTGGATAAAACCTGCCCCGGCCAAAATCTTGAACCAAGGCAGCGCTGGTGAAAGCAATACAAATCTTGCAAAACCACCAGCTCGCACCCAACAACGTGGCGTATCGAGTAGTCCGGATTACATCACCATCAAATGCCTTCAGCGTGAAAACCGGCGCGTTGCGATCATAAACGGCATGGTGACCCAGCTTTACCGTCGTGAAATCATGTTCCAAGATCACCCGTCGGTGTATTACCTTGCCCAGATAACCGGGGGTTACGCCTCATGCGAATTGAAAGTCAGGTTACTTGCATATCCTGTTAAGGCAACGAAGGCACGCCTCACCGAGAA
>JAUQYW010000141.1 GCA_030587525.1 Candidatus Sigynarchaeota archaeon
CCGGCGGCGCGTTCTACATCATGCCCAGCGTGGCATCGAGCGGCATGGATGGTGCAATTTTTTCACAGAAACTCGTCGAAAAGAAAGGTATTGCAGTCGTCCCTGGTGGTTCGTTTGGGCAATTTTCGGGCAACAATGTTCGGATCTCGTACGCCATCGACGATGGACTGCTGGACGAGGCGTTGAATCGTATGGAAGAATTTATTAGAAGTGTGAAGAAATAACACCTTGGTCTACCATGCAAAATATGGGGGAGCCCGAGAGAGATCGACTCAAGCAAGATACCATCGAAACATTGCTGCGGTTCGATGAGGTATCCCGGGCGATATCTGGCGCTGCGATCGGGATCGTCGGGAATCTCAACATCGAGGAAGAAAAACTCGCCAAGGAGTTTTTAGACAAACAAACACTCCATAACAAGTTACTCCAAGAATTTTCTGACACGGAGCAATCGCTCAACCGGCTCCTTCTCGATGAAAAGGCAAAGCCACGGAAGAGAGAAGAGCTTTACAAGAAGCTGAAGGAGTTACGGAGCAAGCGTATTTCCGTGATCGAAGAAATCGGGGAGATGCAAACAAAGCTGGAATCCATCCGCGTCTTCAAGGAAGGTGGCGGCCAGATCCACGATTTATTGCACACGAACTTCGATGCCCTGCTCGGCAAGCTCAAGCGCATCAAGATGCTCTTCCCCGAGATATATGACGATGCAGAGCGCGATATCGAGCTGGTCCTCGGTTTTAAAAAAGAAATACCCAAATAATTACAAGACTTGCCATCAGAACGACCAGCGCTTCAACGAGCCGCTAGACGCGAGGGAAAAGAAGTCGCCCCCCGAAGGATCGAGCACGAGTTGCTCGACCGTGCGATCATGCGCGGTAAGGGTTGCAACAAGGCAGTATTCACGGAGTGATCTCTCTAGCTTCCAGATCTTTATGGTGCCATCACCACCGGCGGTTCCAAAGATCACGGCTTCGTTGTTTCCTGAATGTTTCATTTGCCGAGCCGCGGGTTCGAGGACAAGCACGTCGAGCACTTTACCTTGCCCGGATTGTATTTTCCAGGCAAGATCTTGGATTCCTCCTTTCCAGACCTTGATCACGCCATCGTTTCCCGCGGACACGATCGAATCCGGTATCGGCAGCCTCTTCAGCGTGAAGACGGGACCATCATGGGCTTGAACCGAGTATAGCCGTTTCTGGCTCGATATATCAAAGACATTTATGGATCCATTCGCGTTTCCCGAATACAAGTAGCTCTGGTCTGAATCATTCACGGGTAGCAATGCTAGCACGCCATGTTTTGGCGAATTCACCTCGAACCGCTTGGAAAAGCGATCCATGTCCCACCCGCAAATCCACCCGTCAAGGCCGCCGGTCACGAGCAATTGCTGCCGATCGTCGATGCAGGCTGAATAGATGCCTTTCCCGTGCGCGTTTGCCACGCGGTTCACTACCTGGAACCGGGTCGTGTCCCACGCGGCGAACGATCCGTCGCCAGCAAATGCAAGGAGTCGCTCCCCGCTGCTGAAAAAAAGGAGCTTCTCGACGCTCGCACCTTCTGCCACCAGGGTTGCCGGGGCAGCGCGTTGACCAGGCGACCAGAGGAAAATTCGTCCATCTTCTCCGGCCGCTGCTAGCTGCCGCCCATCGCTGGAAATAGCCATGCAAAACATGCGATTTAACGGGGCAGCTTTTCTCGGAGGCATGAGCTCCTCGACACGGGGTTTAAAATATGCCCGATCTGCCTCGGGGCACGTTTTTTTCGCGCCATGCACGATGTTGTCAATGCCAGGTGCGAAATAACTCTACTTCTTCTTCAAGGCGATCTCGATCCAAGACATGGCCCTTTTAACCCGTGGCTGTCCCCCGGGTTCATTCTTGCCGGCCGCTCCTTCATCATTTTCCTTGTCATCCGGGAACCTTGTCTTTGGAATTTCGACGTCTGGTTCCGTGCCGATTCTGACGAGGTCGATCTTGAAATCAAGTGCCTCCTTCTCGACCACTTGGAGAGCAAGCCGCACCGCCAGGCTGATGGCTTTTCCCCAGGCCTTGATCTTGATCTCGTTCATAGTTTCCAGTTTTTTCTCTATCTCGTCGATGAACTTCACATCCTTGCTGATGTTGATCGCGACGTACTCGCTCGACAAGCCATCCCCGAGATTTTCAACAAGCACCATCACGGATTACCCTGGACCCATAAACAGACATATAAATCTCTTATATAAATCTGTTATATCATTCCGTTTTAATTATATAAATCTGTCTGCGGTTTCCCATTGTGCATATATAGTGAATTTTTATTGTATGGAATGAAGATATTTCCTTGATTGAATATCATTTAATTTTTACATGAAGTCGCCAAGGAAGGTGCCTTGCGATAAAAAAATTAATATCACAAAAACTGACATGTTATCAAGAGCTATGTATCGTAAAAAGAATGTGAAGTTTTCATGAGCAAAAGTCAAAATGTCTTTTTCGGCATCGGCTATTGCGCCGCCATCGCTTTGATGGCACTCGGGGCAATCTTTCTCATGGCGGCTCCTGCTGGAACCAATCCTGGCTTTTATATTACAGGACCAATCATGCTCGGTGCGGGGGTCGTCATTATCGTTGGAATTCGATTGCGGCAACGTGTCGTCGTCGAACAAAAGGTGACGCTGAAGCCAACCCAGATTCGGGAACTCAAATGTAAAAATTGTCATGCGTCCTTATCCGAGAAGGATTTCACCATCAAGAACGATATCGTCATCGTTAAATGCACGTATTGCGGTGCCTTGTATGAAATGACCGATAACCCGGTTTGGTGAAAATTCTTTCGACTAAATGGTGTCGTGGTATGAAACACAACAATCTAAAGGTTGCGGTCGTCGCGATCATCGCTGTAAGTTGTATCCTGCCAGCAATCGCGAACTGTGCAGTGGCTCAAGTAACGAGGGATGATTCTAATGGCGATGCCACCTCGATCCACCTCAGGGCTGACTATTACTCTTTCTCGGTCTTGAACGAGACGGTCGAGGTGTTCGTGGAAAACGACGGGTCGATAACGATCAAGTACTGGATTAAATTCCGCAACGATTATAGCGCTGAGTTGCTCGACGTGGCGGACATCGGCTTTCCGAACCAGTACTATCGACTGGATTCCGTGAACGCGAGCATCACTGACGGGGGTACGGCGTATTATCCACTCACGCGCATCGGGAGATCTTCGGTCATACCCATCGGCGTGGAAGTCTGGTTTGACGGTCACGAGCTCAGTTATAATCAGGTCGAAACCTTGTACGTGGAGTGCAACAACCCGCAGATGATCTACGAGGACACCGAGAATGCGAGTATGGCAAGCCTGGAGTTCGTGCCTACCTGGTTCGACTCGCAAAGTGCCGGGGATTACATCTACAACTACAACCTGACCTTTTACTTTCCCGCCAATTATCTCAATGGTTCGCAGCTCAAGTGGCACGAGAAGCTTGACGATCCTTATTGGAAGGTCCCGGAATACGGATACAAGAATTTCACGAGCCCGATCGAGCAACGGCTCTTCTATGAGTGGAATTACACGAGCATCACGCAAACGGCGCACCAGTTCGGCGCATCATTCCCCCGGGCATGGATTGCAGAGGGTGCTGTTCAACCCACCCCTGTTGATCCGATGCTGGTGGTAGGGGTCTGGATATGCATCTTCGTGTTCGCCGGCGTCGTCGTTCTCGTTAGCATCTTGTACCTCTATGCCAAATACCAGAAAAAGATCAAGACCCAGTATTACCCGCCCGTGAGGAAGACCGCGAGCCCGTTCGGGGGCTTGTGCTGCTGCGGCGTCATCGTTTTGTTGATCGTGGTCTTCGTGTTCATCGAGGATATCTACTACTTGCTGTTTTTCGGCTCGATCGCGCTGGTCGTGCTGGCATTCGTGTTCGTGGCATATTTCTTGGCAAAAGCGATCGACAAGCGGCGGCTCAAGTACGAGAAACCCAAGCTCAGCATCGAATGTGTCGGCGTGAACAAGAACCTCACGGTGCCCGAAGCTGCCATCATCAAGAACACGCCGCTCGGGAAGGTGATCTTCCTCATGTTTTTTGGCATGATGCGCAAGGATCTCGTCAATATCAAGCAAGACAAGCCGCTCTTGCTAGAGAAAAAGCAGAACATCTTTCCTGCAAACTTACGACTGCTTGCCGAGGAAAGCCGGAAGGTCCGGGATTACGAGCTCGATATCTTCGAGGCGATCGGCCCGACGGGTGCTTTCTCCGAGCCCGTGCTCAAGGAAGCGCTCATCCGCATGATCAAGAGGACCCATGCCAAGATGGTCGGGTTCGACTTGAAGGCTACGATCGCCTACCACGACAATTTGATGGTCAAGGCGTGGAACCAGGTCAAGAGTTCGAGCGGTGACATCAAGTTCGACGATATTGCCAGCCAGTTCGAGTACATGGTGCTGGATGACGAGTTCGCGAAAAAAGCACCCACGTATCTCGGGACGCGGACCGTCTGGATGCCGTACTGGTATTCCTCGCCATATCGATACTGGCATCCCGTCACGCCAACGACGGGCATCTCGACCGGCGGCTTACCCTCTTCGTTCGGAACGCCTGGCAACCTGGGCGCGATCAACGCGGTCGATTTCGCAAATTCCATCTCGACGGGGCTGAGCAACATCTCCAACAACATCGCCACGAACGTGTCGAATTTCTTCAACTCGATCACGAGCGCCGTTTCGCCACCACCACCAAAACCATCGGGTGGCGGGGGGTCGAGCAGCGGTGGCCGGAGTTATTCCGGCGGCTCGTGCGCGTGTGCTTGCGCGTGCGCGTGCGCCGGGTGCGCGTGTGCATGCGCGGGCGGCGGGCGATAAGATTTTTTCTTTTTTTCTTAATTGCATTCCTTGGTGAAAATCGGCACCTTTTCGTCCAATCCTTGATGGAAAAGAATTGTTTTCTGCACGGTCTTTTTTCACAACAAGTCATGGAGCGTGTGCCTTGATTTCTCCAAAAGGCCTGCATTTTTCCTGAAGCAATACAAGCGGCTCGACGGGTCATTCATATTCAACGTGAATTCCTTATTAGTCGTGCTGCCGGGATCCAGGTAATATAATGCTTCGAGGCGATTATCAGCGATGGCCATTGCCTTGATGGCACTCCAGTGGGCGTTCCGGCACACGAGAATTCCGCAATCGTCGAAATTTTGGATCAAAAAAGCAATGGCCAGAGATGGACTGGTATATGCATATGATTTCCTGGTGCTCGGCTCCACGACTTTTCCCCGCTTTGGCCCGTGCCCTAACGACAGAGCGCCGGTGCCATCCGTTGACCCGGGAAAAGGCACGAATTGATAGCCGAACATGGCTAGCAGTAGCTTCAATTCAACGTTCGATTTCACGATCATCGCGTAGGATTGCAGCAACTGGCCCGTGATCTTCCCTGTATCGACATATTCATCGACGATACCTTGATTGGCAGCGCTCCCGGTTCGTTTCACGCGCAAGCGGGTGCGCATCTCGTAGAGGATCACCGCCTGGATGTCCTCGTATGCAGCGGGATCGTGCTGCGCGAGCATCTCTTGAACAAGGTCAGAAATTGCTGTCTTCAGCAGGATAAAAGCTGCAGCGACCTGGTGGCGCGTGTTTTCACTGTCGAGCATGCTTTTCAAGCCCTGGCAATCACGCTGGACATCGGCGCTCGCCTTATCCAGGATCTCGCGCACAGTGCCATCGCTTCGCGGCCGCAACACCATCAGCGCGGAGGCTAGCCCGCAAGCGGCCCGCATCTGGTGGTAATGCGTCATATCGTCGTGAAGGTGCATTTTATTGTCCATTGCTCATCCATCGCGCGAAGGAATGCCGTATCAACAAACAAACAATCAGAGGCTGGTTTTATGTATTCTTCCATAGCTTTTACGGGCTCGTAATAAAGAGATTTAACTAGCCTTAGCTATGAAAGTATAAAATTTCAATCAAATAAAGAGACAATGTCTATCTCACGGTAGTTCGATGACGAAGGAATTTTGTCGAGCCGACGATAATGCCCTTTGCACGACACCTTCGTGCATTGAACGCACCTTCAATTGTCGCGCTACACACCAAAACATTTGGGGCTGGCTCTCCATTTCATTCACGGGAATTCTTACATAAACTGCTGGAAAACCATCTATATTCAAATGGACCTTGTCAATAAAGAAAAGAAAAAGATAAACGGTTCAGATCTTAGTCTTTCGGAACGCATATTTCAAGCCTAACGGACTCTTCTTCCTGACCACGGCGACTACGACGATGACCCCGATAACGATCGCTGCGCCGATGCCGATGATCATCACCATATTCCAATCAATGGGAAGTCCTCCTGCGAGCGTGGCGCTCGTGCTCAGCTTGGGCGTATTGTACTGGGCTAGCTCGATGCACAACGTCTGGTTGATGTCCTGAGCCAACGTGCCAGTCTCATCTGGGTTGATCCACAACCAGAACGAGCTGGCAAACACTCCGAATTCCATTGCATACTGCCCAGTGATGCCTGCATCGATGGTTTGGCCCAAGTATCCACCAGTACCAGCGCCATTCTGCCACCCGATCTGCTGGTTGTAATATTTTGTACTCGAGGGAGACCAGAACCCGGGTTCATAGATGATGGAGATGCCCGTCGCGTACGCTTCAGCAGGCATGTTAGTCGTCGATGCAGAGAGATCAAAGGCATTGTTGAAGAAAGCAATCAACTGCGTCCAGTTGAGCGCGGTCGCGCCCGTGACCCTGAAAATCACGCCGAAATTGTATTGCCTCCCGTTCAGAGCCGTGATTCTTGTAGTATAGTCCGTCGCGTCGTTGTAATTCACGGCAAGATCGAGGTATTTCACCGAGCGGAACGTACCCGCTTGCGTCAGATACGAGTGGAATACCGGGTGTGACGTTATCGGGGCATCCACGAACTTGAAGTGGTTGTTGTATTTTACCATAGCTAAGCTCAAGACTATGGAATCGTTATAAATCTCGTCTGGATTCGGTGTCGTGTCGGCCCAATTATCCATGCCCACCATCAAGTAATAATCGCCCGGAAAGAGCGTCACATTCCCGGAATTGCTCACGCCAGGGTTGGTATTGGCAGTGACCGTAAATGATGCCGAGTTTATAGTCAACCAATTGCGGATCGCGGGATACTCCGTATAATAGCCGTCCGGGCCAAGGAAGTTGAGATCGACGTCACCAGTCCAGGCATCGGGCGTGTTAAATGCAGGATTTGTATTGTACCGCACCTCGAATTTGAACTGCACGAACGATGTTTCATTAATGCTGATCTTGAAAACCCGCGGGATTTTTGCGCCCGTTCCCTTACTAAGATCCACGAACGTCGCGGTCTGGTAGTCACTCGACACGTTGAAGCCTGGCCACAAGTTGTTTCCTGTAGCGTTGTATGTGTCCTCCCACGGAACAATAAACCCTTCAGTGACGGGATTAGCATACTCTTGCGTTTCGATCGTGAGGATCGCGGGTTCCGTACCTGTTGGGTTGTCGAGCCGCATGAAATAGTCCCCCGGCGTCAAGAAATATATCCTGTCGGCAATCTCCGTGCCGTTAATGACCGAGACGTAGTAATTGGCATCGAGTGACGTCAAGAACGAGTTCCGAACCTTTATATACAAATTGGTAATGGCAACGCCTCCCGGGTTTGTTGGTGGCTGCGTGACCTTGGTCCGCAAGAGCATCGTTGTCGGCACATTTATTGATATCGACTTGTAGCTATATGGATCGATGGTCACGTTCAGGCTTTGGGGAATGGAGAGCCCTTGGGCCGCTTGCTGCTCGAAGAGAACCCGGTATGTCACGAGCTGCATCCAAGAATATTCAACTGCAATGATCATGACCCTGCCCGATGCAATAGCCATGTTCGACGTTCGCCCCACCGTGGCAACTGCACCCGAATTTACCACAGAATAACCCAATGCTCCAGGAATTGCAACGAAGAGATCTGACCCCACGGCTGCCTGGTTCAGATAATACGCGTAGATGTCACCGGGGCCCACGTCGATAGAGAAGGCTCGATAGTTGAACACTTTAGAGCGCCACTGGTCATTCGAGCCGAAGGGATCATCACCGAACATCTGCATGTTTCCTGGTGAAACACCGGCTATCGGGATTCCCCGCAATTCGAATTGCGCGACCGTGTTTGCCACGGCGCCACCGAGCACGATCGATAACAAGTGGACACCGCTAACCTTGGTCACTATGACGTAGTAATAAACCGGCGCGCCGAGAAGGTTTCGCTGAGTAGAAATATAGAACGGGTTGCCGGCTGGATCGAGTGCCGTTATGGTGCCACCACTAAGCCTGGTGTTCATGGTCCCGATGAGGTTCGTAACCAACAACAAATACGGCGTGTCACCGGCTAGGTTCAGCTCGATGTTGAGCACGGTGAGCGTGTTGTTGACCGTGATGGTCTTCTTCTCTCCGTCACCCAGCGTTTCCCGCATTTGCTCGAACGTTATGTCGTAGGTTCCCCAATTGCGCGAATTGTTGTAGGTTGCAATCCATTCCGTGTACGTACTCGGGTTCCACGGGTTTAGACCGCTTATGGTGCCTAACGAGGCAGGATAATTATCCGCTGAAGTAACATTGTTCGTTAACGGTTCTGAACAGGTGCTCGAAAGAACGTTGAACCGCGCCGTTTTATTACTCGTCGCCTGGATGTTGTATGCATCGCGCATTGTTTGCACTGCGCCGACCGTGAACGGGTCCGTGTTCGCTAGGGATAAGCTCAACTTGCCGTTATACATCACGTAGGTTCCGGCAACGGGCGATAGTACAAGCGACGCGATGACCATAACAAACATCGAAGTAATTCCAATCATTCGCATGTGTTTTGTTATCAAGTTAAAATCAGCTCCTATTCTTGCTCTTCTGAATGAGAAGGAATGTTCCTTCCTACCTTTAAAATCGGCAAAACCTCTATATAAAACTTGTTAACTTTAGATTGGACACGTCCTTCCAGAATCCAAGGTTTCGTAAATCTCGCGTGGTTTTTTTACGACGTTTCACGAACGCGGGGAAAAAGGGTCCATGATGGTCATACAATATCCGATTTGAGAGCAGCTATTCTGATACCGGCTTATTATTTGCATTATGAGATAGATCCCTTTCACGCGGTTTGCTCTTCCCAGCATGTCTCGCATTGAACGCGGTGGGGGGATACTATTGCTAGCGAATCTTGCTTCACAGTCATTTTTTCGGAGCAGATCGGGCATTCATACATGAGATCGAGCGGTTTTCCACATACCTTGCAATGATAAATGATGGCGGGATCGATGTCGTGAATGGTGACTTGCACGTTGCACGTCGTGCATGAGAAAGTAACGACACGCGGCGTGACTTGACTCTTTTCAATCCCGGCATGGAAATCCGCCTGGGTAACTCGCAGTACCTTGTTTTGAGAGATGTCCTCGATCGCGCCCTTGATCTGTTCTTGCATCTCGCCGGTGGCAAGAAGTGGTTCTTCTTTTTCGCGAACCTTCTTGTTGTCGGTCGTGTTTTCGGTGGAATCCTCACCCGTGACGAGTACATCTGGCATCGAGCGGCCCTCTTCCAAGCCATTTTCCGGCTCTTGCATATGCAGCACATCGACGTGATTGTCTCCATTCGTACCCTCCCTCTCCTCGCTTGAAAAGATCGCGGGAGAGCTCTGCCTGCTTCCAAGTTCACTGTTATTCGCAACCTCCGGGCGGGTCGTGCGACTAGAAGTCCGAATGCCATCGTTCACATCGGGTGCGTTGCCGGATTCATCTTCGTTCGATGGCGGAACTTGAGGCGTGGAATATTGCGATATGTCGAACCGCGCGAGTCGTTGCCACTTCGGCGATCCCGGTAGCACTTCCATTGGTGCCGGGGGTGTTACTGGCGTGCTCGACGAGGCTGGTTGTAAAGCGGGCCTGGTCATCGCGGGGTCAGGTAAGGGAAGCGGTTGCGGCACGAACGCGGATTCTGGTAGGAGCGATCGAGTCGTGATGGCCGGTGTTCCACCGGAAGGCCTGGTCCCGCTGCCCGATGCAGGCGATCTTGACGGGAAAGGCCGTGCACCTCCTGTCCCCGTGTACGTCGTGCTTGAAGCCGATGCGGGTCCTGTTTTTTTCACCTTGATGTTATGCGCGGCGATGCTGATGGAGATGGTCAAGAACACGCCAACGACGATCATCGCAGCGGTAAAGCCCGCTGCTGGACTGTTAATGTCCGTGCCTTGCACGGTGATGGTTTGAACGTATGATTGTGCTTCGTGACCGTTCAAATCTATGCAAGTCACGTATATCACATGATAACCCGCGGGCAAGGACCAATAAAGGGAATAGGTGCAGCCATCCGTGTAATCCGTGTCTGCTGGATAATCCTTCGACATGGTGTATCTTGCGCTGTCGATGATAAGGCTGATGTAGCTTGGACCAACATTATTCAGGTTGGTGTAGATAATGCTGAAAAAGAATTGCGTGGTTGTACTGCCAGACTCGGGGGAAATTGAAAAGCCGGACAAGCTCGCGACCGAACCTGCGATGGTCGGCGGGGAGAACAGGCCAGTTTCGACCACCTCGTAGCCATCGCTCGTCATGAAGTGGTAGGCCGATGCATAGCCCGATGGAAAGCTCATCGTGTAGGAATAATTGCAACCATCCGTGTAACACGTGTCGGAACCATTCTCCTTGTTCATCCAATACGTGTTGTAACCGAAGTGGAGTTCCACTTGGGTCGGTGCTATGTTTTCCGCATGACTATAGGTGACGTAGAATGTAAAGGTCGTTTCCGTGTACCCCGAGCTCGGCGTGACCCCCGCAAACGAAAGGACGGGAACCACGTCCGTGTAAAGGACTGTCGGTCCGCTGCACGTGGTGGTGTTCACCGTGCCGTGACCATCGCTTGCTTCGAACCAGTGCGTGTAGATGTTTACCGGCAGTTTTGTCGACCCCGTGTACACGCAACCATCGGTGTACGTGTGATCCGAGGTGTTGTACTTAGCCATGGAAATGACCGTGCTTCCGATCCTCACCTTGATCGAGGCTGGCGCGTCGTTGTTGGCGTCGGTGTAAGTAATGTTGAAAGCATATGTCATCCGTTGGCTGCCATTGGCCGGTGCCACCGATGGTGACGACAGCACGGGCAAGGCATTCGGGGGGCTGATGGTTAATGCGGCTGGCGAGTACCAGTTGCCGACATAGGACCCGCGATCTGCCCTGACCCGCCAATAATACCTTCCTGTCGGATAACTAATGGAGCTGATGGAATACGTGCTCGAGGAAATCGTGGTGAACTGGGCCATGATGGTCCCGAACGTGGAGCTGTTCGAGATTTGCAAGGTGTAGTTTACGTTGCCCCTTGCAGAGGCTGCACTTTCCCACGTGAAAATCGCCGGGGTATTTTGATGGATCGTCGTGCCCGATACCGGCGTGGTCAAGGTGAGGTTCCCTGGGTCTGTATTCCTCTTGACAATGATCATTTCATTTCCCGTCGCGGAAAGACCACAGATATAGAGCTGATTCGAAAAACCACTTAAAGATTCACCATAATTCTCGTATCTATCTCCCCACGTTTTACAATATTGAAGCGTGCCATTCAAGTAGAACTTTGCCGTGAACATGTCATAGCTACCTGCTCCGGCGCTGTTCGTGTACCCGCTGATGTAAATGCTCTGATCGGCCCCTCCGTCGCACCATATTCCCATTCCAACATCGTAACCCGTGCCGCCCCACGTGGTATAGTAGTAAAACGTGCCATTGGTGTCCCATTGCACGAGAATGGCATCGTTGGCACCCTGGCCCAAGCTATTGGTGAATCCCGTGACGCATAGGAGCGACCCGGTTCCCCAGATATCGTATCCAAGCTCATAATTCGAGCCACCCCAGGTCCGGAAAAACTTGAATATGCCGGTCTTGCTCCATTTCACGAGGACGACGTCGTAAGAACCACATCCATAACTCCCCGTTGACCCGGTTATATAGACATTAGTCGCGTCGCACCAGATGCCATAACCCTGATCGTTACAATTGTCCACGCCCCAGTACCGGTAGAAATCGAGGGTACCGGATTTGCTCCATTTCAACAGTAAGACGTCGCTGTATCCCCATGAATTAAAACTGCACGTGTATCCAGTCACGTAGACACTCGATGCATCTCCTGTAATGTCATGCCCTTCATCTACACTTATGCCTCCCCAGGTCTTGTTGTAAACGAAGTCGCCGTTCGATGTCCATTTCAAGAGAAGCACTTCGTAGGATCCACCGAAACTCGAAGTGTATCCTGTCACGTAAATGTCCCCTCCATCGCTCCAGACATCCTCAGCGTATTCGGTCGCTGGACCTCCCCACGTGCGGTTCCAGACCTGGTTACCCTCCAAGTCCCATTTCACGATCAAGATGTCGTACGGCCCGCTGGTAGCCGTCGTCGTGGTTCCGCAAGTATACACGTTATTGCCGTCGCAGTAAACACCATTTCCAAAATCCCTGCTATTATCCCCCTTCCACGTCTGGTTCCACGTTGCTGCTGGCATCGTCACAACCGGAGGCGGGCACCCGCTCGAGCTCGCCGTGTAGGTTCCATCCGAACAAGCGAAGCTCAGCGTGTAATTCCATGCGGCACTGAGCGTGGTGCTATATACGTAGAAACAACCGTCCGTGTAATTGAAATCTGCCGGATCCTCCTTGGTCATTGCTGTTGCCCACCAGTTCAGCGTCACGTTCATAAATTGCGGCCGGTCATTGTCTGAATCCTGGTACTTCGCCTTGAAGGTAAAGATCGTGGACTCGTGATATCCCGTACTAGGACTGACCGAGGTCTGCAGGAACATCGGCGCATAGTTGCTTGTCGAAGTGTTGACTGTCGGTCCCGTGACCGCTGCTATCGTCGCAATTGCTGTGCCATCCGAGCAAGAGAAGCTGTACGCGTAGGAGGCAACATCGAGATACGTGATATACTGGTACACGCATCCATCCGTGAAGGTGAAATCGTTTGCGTCCACCTTGCTCATGTTATGCTGGGTGCCGTTGATGTAGAGGCTCACGTATGCCGGGGCATCGTTGTTCGCGTCCGTATAGGTCACGCGATAGTTAAAAAGCGTGTTTCGATTCCCAGAAGTCGGCGACACCGATACACTTGATAGCACCGGGGCCACGTTCGTCACCGCCGGCGTGAAGCGCAGCGACAGGTTATTCGTTGACGAGGTCAATCCTGCGTAACTGGTGTAATATCTCGCGATCAAGCCATAGTTCAAGCCGCACGTGTAGGCCCCACCGCTCGTGTAGCTGAGATAATCGTAATTGAAGGTGATCACGCCGGTCTGCGCCAGCACCACCTGGAACGTGCCGACCGTCGGGCCAGTGGAGAAGTGCCGGATCCCGCTCCACGTGGCAACCCAGTAGGTGCCGAACGAGCGGACCAGCACGCTTCCAGAGCCACCGGCTGATGCCGGATACAGATCATCCCAGAAGGGCGCGATGACAAAGCGATATCCAGTTCCCGTCGAGGGAATGCTGCCATGCGTATATCCACTCCCGTCCATGAAGCTCATGTACCCGTTCGAGCACACGTAGATGCTCGTGAAGTTCGCGTCGTAGAACCTGAAGGCAAATGGAAGCGACTCAAGCGATGCACCGTCGTCGCTCAGCTGCAGCGACGTGGCGCCGGACGTGGACTGCCAAGAATATGTCGTCGTGACCATAGTATAATTTCCAGGTGGGGTGCTGGTCTCTATCGCGTCGGTTCCAGTGACGTCTCCAAAAGTAGCATCATTTCGCCGCGAGGCTGCACCACGCGAGAATAATGCCGCTTGGCCGCGCTGGATGGCCGCGAAGGTGACCACGATAAAAGCAGCCACGACAATTAAACGAGCGGAAGTTCGTCTCATCTTGATCCCCCACAGTGATTTTATGTTTCACGTTGATTTTTGTGAAAGCCTTACTTGTGCATGTTTAATCCTTCCAGTTGATCTCCATTCCGTAGATCAAGGAGTTTATGTTATTGCCAAAATAACATTTGAAACATATGCATACACGATAATTGTCTCGAGCTATTGGGGTCAAAGTCACATTTGAACCGCCTCCCAGCACGTGGGGCACTTGATTCCGTGGCTTCCGGGTGAAGCAAACGAGATTTGGTTATGCATTATCTTGCCGAAGCATTTCGGGCATTCGATCTCGATTTCCATTTCCTTCTTGCATTTTTTACAGGAATAAAGCAATCCATCGGCAACATCATGCACGTTTATGCGGGCACCGCATATAGGACATGATAGGATTCGTTCGGTGTGTCGAACGATCTCCTTATCCTGGACGGAATCGGGCAAGCAAGGTTTGCAGTGCAATATTGCCATAAGTGGCTTCGTAGAGGGAACATCTGGGGCAAGCCCTCCCGTGCTATCATCATCGAACTTGGCCTGGGCAGTGTCTTCTTGCACGACCCATGACTTCGCGGAGGGGACGCCCGGGGCAAGCCTGTCCGTGCCACCATCCCAGGATTTGGTCCGGGTCGTGTCATCTTGCATAACCCATAACTTAGCGGAGGAGGTGCCTGGGGCAAGTTCATTGATAGCATCATCCCACGACTTGAACCGGCGTCTTTTTGCCAGTCCCAGGGCAGGTTCATCGAAGTCATCATTCCATGACTTGAGCCGGCGTCCTCTTGCCGGTTCTGGCACGCTTGCCGGTGCGATACAAGACACCGGCGTCGCGAGCTCGTCCTTAACATTTTCCCTCGTGATCGGTTCT
>JAUQYW010000148.1 GCA_030587525.1 Candidatus Sigynarchaeota archaeon
ATTCTCGATGACTTGTTTCAAACCAGGTCTCATCGCTACGAGGTTATTGATTTCGACCGCGAGAAGCGCGTTCCGGGCGGTTTTAAATTCAAGTTCCACGAGATCCTGGCGAATGACCGCCTTCTGTCCATACGTGAGGATGACATCCTTGTACGGATCGAACTTCGCCTTGTTTCGCTCGATGATGTTTGCATGCTTGCTCAATGGCCCTTCAGTCTTTAAGCAATTCTCGATGAAAGAGCCTACCGTTCCTTCGTGATCCGTGAGATAATACAACATGTCTCGAGCCCAATTCGTGTTCAAGTCAAGTTCCTTTGGCCGGAGACCACCCCGATCCATTGATTTCTTGATCCGGTTCTTGAGTGCGGTTCGATCAACCTCGATGCGAGCGGCCGTGCGGAAAATAGCCCTCATGTCTTCCAGGGCGGTGTTTATGGACTTGCCAGCCTTGATCAAACCTGCAGCAAGATACCGCGCGATATCGGTTGCATCAACCGGATCGTTCTTCTGTCGTCCCGGTATGCTCGTGGCATCTCCTGGATTGAACACGAGCACGTCATATGTCCATTCAACTCGTTCCTTCATCCGCTCGAGAAACGTGGCAATCACGTGATGATACACGTTCGTGGCTTCCATAGCGAACTTGATGGGTCGGTATGTTTTCACGAATGCAAAAAACATCTTCAGCGCGGTCCCATCAGTCCCGAATAGTTCACTCTTCGAGAATTCGTTCCCCGAATCGTCCCGTGCATAGATGGCTGCGGTGAGCTGGTACTTGTGCACGTCCAGCCCGCAATAAAAGGTCGTCGCTTTCCAATCGTCCGAAAATTTAAATCCAGCGGTTGTCATTCTTTCCTCGCCTGTTCATTCGGTGGGCAGGCGCGTGCATCCTCGCTCCGCTAGGCGTGTCTCGTGCGGTCAGGCACGATGACAAGGTTCCCGAAACGCCCCTTCCGGAACGCCGATGCATGCTCCTTTTCTTGCTCTTGTCTTGCAAGAGGCAGCCGCTAGATTCACCAGGCGACTTTTCCGGGTCGTGCCCAATTTTTATCCAGAGGATGCCGAATATATGACTCCTAAAGGTTCATGAGTTGGGAAGGGTTACAACTCAGCCATCGCCCTGC
>JAUQYW010000155.1 GCA_030587525.1 Candidatus Sigynarchaeota archaeon
AAACATGATTGAACTACCCCGCCTTAAAGGACGTGGATTCTTCTTTCATCGACCCGTGCCATCGAGGGACCTGGTCTTGCCGGGTTTCCAGAAACGTTGATTCCCGCCGTTCCAGCGGTACTGCGGTGTGCTAAATTTCTGGAAATCACCTTGGCGCGACATGTCTTCCCATCGTATCCACGGCCTGAAGGCCGTGGTCTTTGTGGGATTTCGTGATAAAAAATCAAGAATGCCGGGAAGGCTCGAATTGGACATGAAGGAATAACTCACGCAAGTAAGCTGCGAAATCGGGAACGGTACCGGGCTCGTGGCCAATATACAACACCAAATCATTGCTTTTTTTCACGATAATCGTGACATGCACTCGGCCCTTGTAATACCAAGCCTCTACATTCGAGATCTGCTCGAATGTTATCGTTTCGTGCGATTCTTTCAAGTTGTGGCGCAGCGTGGTGATATTGACCTCGCGTTTCACCTTGTCGACTTCATACCGACGATAAAATATGCCGAAATAGCTCAGAATGATTATGGCAGGGCATCCGCCAGCCCCGATGATTATCATCATGAACGGAAAGAAGATGGAAACCGACATGGTAATGAGATATAAGGGAACAAGGACAACAGCGAATGCGATCGCTACCGGTACAGCGACTCGCGAGACGAATTCCTTGGAAGTTGACCAAGAATCATCTCTATACTCGGTTACAAGTCGATCTTGCGTGCATTCGATGATACGATTATCAGGAGCCTTTCGCTCCTTCACTTTTTTTTCGTGATTTGCCATCCTATGCATGTTAATGATAAAATGGCGATTTAAATCTGATGAGCGCTGCCGATGGTACTTGTTACACTACCGATCCACCATGAGTCTCGATAGGAAATCCTCCAGCGTGCGGATTGCCTGCAGCTCACCTTTCCGCTTACGCTTGCGTGTCGCTTCCTTAACGAAAAACTCCCTTGTCACCCGCTCCGGCGCCAGCGGGTGTTTCACGAGCCGGTATTCCACGATCGCCGTCATTGCCGACTGATGCCGTTAAATCTTCTCGGCGGCTCGCTTCCCGCTCATGTCGAATTTCACGAAGTACAAGAACAATCCGTGGCATATGGCTATGGCCGCGCAGAGAACTGGTATGAACCAATCGATCGTCCCTGTCGCAGCGAGCTGGAGCACGCCGAAAATGAGACCATAGATACCGATCGTTATGGCCATGGTGAACCCGACTAACAGTCGCGGAAACAGCATCTTTGCATCATTTTTAGCCGGATTGATAAACCGTGGGATCCACAAGGCATAAAGGTAGATGCACTGGCCGATATATACTAAAAATAAGAGTTCCATGATAGAAATAGCTTGGTCGGCATTCCCAGAACCACCATGCGCTCTGACGGATATTAGATATAGCAACAACAAGTATATCGCGGGAGTTGCGAGCAAGGCTATGAACACGAGTTTATTGGCCCGCGTGAGCACGATTTTCGATGAGGACACGTTCATCCCGCCAGGTTCATTCGATCAAGGTCGAGGCTGATTTTGAAGTGCTGGATTTTCCATGATCGTGCCCTTCCGGCATTTCGGGCATTGCTTGCCTACCAGATCCTTCGTTTTCAAGAGTTCCTTACACCTGCAAGCCTGGCAGACGACCGGATCTTTTTGCGCGTCCAAGACCAATTCGTAGAGGCATTTCTTGCAGACAAAGGATTCGTTCACGCCGGTCCGGCGTTTTAAATAGTCGCTGGATGCTTCTTTTCCCAGGATCTTGCGTGCGGTCACCATGGGATCCGGCGGCGGACAGAAGACCCGCTCGCCTTTGTCGTTGACCACGTAAGCGTAATAATAATAGTGGAGACCGAACCCGCACTTATTGCTGCACATGAAATCTGGATCTTTTGACATTAAGAATCGTCACTTGCTTCTTGAAGGCAAATTGGAAAAACGGAAAAAGATTCGGAAAAACGGAAAAACGGAGAAGGAAATTTCCGAAGTACATGGATCACATCGAATTTATCTATTAAAAACCTTCGTTATCCATGATCACTGGACAATCGAGGAAAAGAGGATTCACCTTCCGTCGCGGCCATGGATTTTGTGCACGCTTCCTCACTGGTAATCAGAGAATCGCCTCGTGAACATCAAGTACAGGCACCACGCGACGAACGCGGTCGAACCAATTATTAACGACACGTTGAAAGCGGGGAAAAAATAATCTGCTGGTTGCAAGATCGCGCCGATAATGAGACCGGCGATCGTGATCGCGGGAAGAAGAAACGTGGGTTTGAGGCAATTAAAGATAATCGTGAAGATGAACCAGGCAATCCCGATGCCACAGAGCGTTCCACCGAATATCCCGGCGAAGGCGCCACTCGCGGAACCGCCCATCGTGCTCAGGCCAACGAACAGTCCCACCAGCCCACCGAGTCCCATGAAGAATATGTAAAATACGAACGTGAAGGTGCTGTCCATTTCTCGCATCGTCAGTCCCCATTCCAGTGCCAGCACGAAGCCCATCTTGAACCCGAGGCCAGCGCCAGCTGCTATGCCAGAGGGACCCAGCCCTCCTGCAAGCGCACCGAGGCCCGTCATCACGCCCGTGATGAGAATCATGTGGCGCCAGATATATTTGCCCCATTCTTCACGCCATCGCAAGTCGAAGCTTATCAGCAAGAGAAGCACTGCCGTGATGAACGCGTTCCCGGCGACGAGAACCGGGGCATCGCCGGCAAGCAGCCCGGCCAAGGCACCGATACACCCGCCCGCGCAGAGCGCCGCGATCTTCTTGCGCCGGCTCAAGAATGAATCCTGTCCCCGTTTCAATGCCTCCTTGATCACGGGTGCAAGGTCGCCCGGCTCCTTGCCTTGCTCGACGATCACGAGTTCGGAGCCCTTCACCTTTACCTTCTCCTTATCAAAGGATTCGGGATAGCGAAGCGCTCGCTGGTGCTCGTTTTTTGGAACTCGATTCCCGATCCAAATATAGGTGACCGCCGGCGATGTTCGAGTGATGCGGGCAACCTTATCCGCCTTGAGTGCTTGGATTTTATACGAGAACTCGTGGTCTTTGTCTAAAACGTACAAGTCGAAGTCACGGGGTTTCCCGGTCTCGCGGCTATCCCCTTCAACGATCTTTTTTCCCATGATTGCATCATCGTTCTAGTCGTGTCTTCCTTGTTTGATGCTCTTAACGACCTTCGGTAAAAGGATTGCCATCCATCAATATTGTGGAAAAATCATAGCGTTTTTCCAAGGGGTCATTGGCATCCTGCTTGGTCATCATCCCTGCCAAGCTGATACCGGTCTTTTCCTTTCTTGCCTTTCAAGAAATTATCGTACGTTTCATCCGTGAAGAGCGACACATGGTCGTTCTTTTTCACGGGTTCCGTTGTCTTGATCGAGACGAGCACGTGATTTTTTGCCGAGGCAATCGGCGTCTCGGTCACGTCTTTCCCCTGGATCCGCATGCCACCTGATTCTATTTTCATGTGGAAGTAGGTCTTGCTGCCTTGCCCGATGAAGAAAATCTCGTCCCCGATTTTCAACATGCCATTGGTTAGGATGATCTTTGCTGCTTGGGATTTCGACAAGTAATCGTTGACGGTGCCGATCTCGATCTGCCGAAAATGCGAAACGCTTCCCCTGACGTGGTGCTCGATATCCTTCTCCGTCGGGCGGTTGAAGTAAAAACCCGTCGTGTAGCCTCGGTTGAATATCTTGTTCAAGTCAGCGAGCCAGGCCTTGATTTTTTCTGGTCCGTAAGTGCCATCGGCCACGGCCTGGATGGCTTCCTTGTAGCAACGAGTCGTGGTTTCGACGTAAAAGTTGTCCCGCAACCGCCCCTCGATCTTGAACGCCACGATCCCGGCATTGATCAGCCTTGGGATGTACTCGATCATGCACAAGTCCTTGGAGCTGAGGAACATGTCGCCCGTGTACAGCATCTCGTTGTTCTCCTCGTCGATGACCCGCCATTTGCGACGGCACGGCTGGGCGCACGTGCCCCGGTTTCCCGACGAGTCGATGCCCATGCAGTCGAGCGACATGTAGCAGCGTCCCGATATCGCGGTGCACATTGCCCCGTGAACGAAAACCTCGATGCCAGCGGTTGTCATGCCCTCCACGATGCGCTTGATGCGGTTGAGGGACAGTTCCCGGGCAAGGATGAGCCGCTTGGCTCCGAGCCGCTCGTAGAACTGCGAGGCTCGCGTGTTGGAGATGTTGGCTTGCGTGGACATGTGGAACGTGATACCGACATCACGGGCAGTTTCAACCGCGGCCAGATCGTGCACGATCACGGCATCGATTTCCGCCGCCTTGGCTGCTTCCATGATGCTTTTCAGCGTGTCGAGCTCGTTGTCATACACGATCGAGTTGACCGTGAGGTATGTTTTCAAGTTGCGATCGTGGCAGTACTTCGTGACCTCGGGCAGTTCCTTGATGTCGAAGTTATCGGCCATCTGCCGCAAGTTAAGCACGTGGGTGCCGAAATACATGGCATCTGCGTACTTTTCGGCGCCCTTGAGGGCTTTCCAGTTCCGGCAAGGGGCGAGCAGCTCGACCCGGTTTATCATGGTCATGGTCAAGGGAATAAAGCGCGGCGAAGTCGAAAAACTTTTTTATTATTGAAACGAAGCTTTAATTTAACGGCGCAAAAAAGAAGGAGATCGTCGCCATGCATGTCAACGATTATGTAACCACGTTTTTCGCAACATCAACCCCCGGGACTGACAAGGAACCGACCATTGCCATGGACTTGACCCTTGTCATCGTGAAACTGTATCTCCAGACCAATGGCAACATCGAAAAAAAAATGGGGGATCTCGCCAACATTGCCGTAGGGTATTGGCCCTTCTACCTCGTTCCCATCAACTCCAACAACGCGTATCTCCTGGAAGGAAGGGGCTTGTACACGGAAAAGATCCAGACACGTGTCATCCCGACCAAGATTCCGGCCATCAGCCAGTTCCTGGACGAGGGCTCCATCGACCGGTTCATCGGCTCCATCGATAAATTCGTCGCCAAGATGGAAGGTTTCAAGAACTTCGAGCGAGACGAGAAAAAAATCGATGGGCTCATTCCAGTGAGTGCATTCTTGAATTATTTTGTTAACTTTTTCAAGGACATCAAGAAACCATACATGGACTGCTCGTGGTCGGTCGATCCATCGATATCCGACACGGCCGTCAAGTATGCGCACGAGGAAATCCTCAAGATATTCGATGACGAGCCGATCGACCTCGTGAAAAACCAACAAGCGGAGCTTGACAAGCTCTGCGAAAAATGGGTCGGGAAGCTCGATACCATGATCAAGGAGCAAGAACAAGACCCTGTCCAGTCGTTGAAGAACAAGGGCGAATGGATGTTCCCGGAACTCGCCGGCCCGGCCGATTCGATGCTCGAGAACTTGCGCGGTTCGATCAAGGAAATCCGCGCGACAAGTAAAAACGAGGACGTGAAAGCATCCATCAACCTCGCCGACCAAGCAATCAACACGAACAGCGAGATCGCGAAAGCATTGGACGATTATCGCAATAACTTGAAAAATATCGATGATAAGATTGCCCAGGAGAAAAGCAGCATCGATTCGGAGCGAAAATACTGGCAAGATAGCATCGATGGTATACGGCGGATCCAGGAACGCATGCGCCAAGCCGCCAAGGGTTTCGAGGATCAAGAGAACATCTTGCGCAAAAAATTCCTCGAGGAACGCACGATCTCGTTCAAGACCAACAAGGTCGCGACTTGCGGGATGCCCGTGTACTTGTTAAACTTCCTGAAAAAAGGAAAGCAAGAGACCACGGTCATGGCGCCGATCATTCTTGAGGAAGTCCGCACGTTCCACAAGAACCCCTACAAGGAACCAAAAGGGTTCAGCGATTTCGAAAAATGGGTCACCGAGTCGTTCCTCAAGACGCAGAACGCGTTCGACGTGCAGCAAAACATCAAGAAACAAGATATCTTCACGCTGCCCGATCTGCAAATCAAGGTCTCGAACGGGATCGACGACATGCTTGACCTCGGGTACCTCGATAAGAAAAAGCACCGGGAAATCCGCGACGAGGAGCTCCACAACTTGTTCAAAAAAGGTTAATCGGATTTTTTGTTCCTTAAAATTAATGATTCTTCATCTTTTTTTAAAAAGAAAGAAAATGGTACCTTAATTAAAGTATTTAAGGAATTTCGCATTCGCTTTGAACATTTCGTCGACCATGGACCTGATCTCCTCCGGCGAGCAAACGCTGGCCGTGTTCGGGTCAAGCAAGACCGCGTGGTAGACCTTTTCCTTGTCCCTGGCGAGCGCGCCTTCGACCGCAGCCTTCTGCACCATGATATTGCTCGTGTTGAGGGCGGCGCAGACGGTCGGGAGCTCGATCCCGCCTTGAGGATGCAGGCCGTGGTAATCCACGAAGATGGGAACCTCGACGCAGCCATCTGCAGGAAGATTTTTGATAAAACTATGGTTCTTGTTGAGAATGTTGCCGTAAAACTTGAAAGGCACGTTGGATTCTATGGCGTTGATGATGTTGCTCGCGTACTCGGCCGATGGCGTTCCTTTGAACTGGAGATGCGGTGGTTCTTCTTGCACGATTTCTTCCCGCTTGATTGAGTCCCTCGTGAAATTTTCCATGTCGACCGCGTGGCGCAAGCTCGAGAAACCCTCGTCCGAACCCTTGTACTTGTCGAGCAAGTCCTGCCGCTTTCGATAATATGGCAAGTACTCGCTGAGATGGCCGCTGGACTCGGTCATGAAGTATCCCGTGGCCTTCATCATATCCCACCGGACTTTCTCAGATCCCATGATGCCGGGCTCCTCCTTGAAATGCTCCCAGATGATCGGGTACGCATCTTGCCACTTTGCATCCTTCTGCGTGTAATCCTTGAACCAGAGCTCGATGAACCAGGACATGTGGTTGATGCCCGCGCATAAAAACGAAAATTCCTCCGAGCTCGCCCCGACAAGCATGCGCAGATAGTCCGACGTGTGCTGGACGCCGTGGCACAAGCCCACCGTGCTGCCCTCCCAGAGATTGTTGCAGAACAGCGTGTTCATGGCCATCGGGTTCGTGTAATTGATGAATAAAGGCCGGGCACTACTCTTCACGCCTGCATTGTAGCCGACCTCGCGCATGTTCGTGATGATCTGCTCGTAGACCG
>JAUQYW010000199.1 GCA_030587525.1 Candidatus Sigynarchaeota archaeon
GATAAACTGCAAGGCTTGTATGGCTTCAACAACCGGATCCTCGCCATGCAAGGGACAGCGGATCAATGGGGGAGGCGACCAGAATCATGATGAAGAAAATGCTTGTTATCGCTGCGTTGGTCGCCACGTGCATCGCATTGCCGGTGGCCGCGGCAGCGCCCGTATCGTCGACCTGGTATCGCACGTGGGGAACAGCAAGGGACGAGTCGGCGACTGCGATCTGCGGGAACGGGACATCGATCTACGTGGTCGGTAGCCAAGGCAATACGTGGTCCGACACCATCCGCCTCGTGCTCGTGAAATGGGATTTCAACGGTACGAGGCTGTACGACACGTCCTGGGGTACCCTGGATGAGGACGTGTTCCCGGCGGCATCGGCGTGGTGCGACGCATCGACCGTCTACACGTGCGGCTACGTCGAAACGGAGATCAGCGGCCATTACGACGATCTCTTCCTCGTGAAATGGAACGCGACCGGCGAGCTGCTGTGGAACAGGACATGGGGAACGGAAATGGACGATCAAGCGATGGCGTCCTGGAGCGATGGAGGAGATGTGGTGTACGTTTGCGTGGATGTGGACACGATCAGCGGTTCCAGAGACGATGATATGGTTCTCATGAAAGTTGACAAGGACGGGAACTCGATCTGGAACCGCACCGTCAATTATTCACCAGCCGATGACCACGCTGCGGCCGCGTGGGGCTTGGGTGCTGATGTTTACACGTTTGGCGTCACCGAGCGCAGTTGGTACGCGCACGATTACCTCCTCGTGAAATGGAACAGTTCGGGTGACATCGTGTGGAACCGTACTTGGGACTGCGGCGACGCTAATGAAGACATCGCATCTTGCATGTGGGGCGATTCCAGCGCGATTTACACGTGCGGCAGGACCACCTCCGGCTCGCAGTCGATCCCCACGATCGTCAAGTGGGACCACGCGGGTAACGTCATCTGGGCAAAGACATACCCGTCGTGGAGGATCACGTCGGTCACCAGCATCTGGGGCGACGATACGGGGATCTACATTGCCGGCTCCAGCTACGACGAGGATCGAGGCTACGATATCTACGTGTACAAGCTCGATCGCGATGGAGGTGATGCGTGGCAGCGATCGTGGGGCACCCCCCATCCCGGCGTGGAATCCGCCAGCACCATTCTCGTGAGCGGCGATGATTTGTTCACGGCGGGATACACGCACACGCGCGTCAACTATGATGACGAGCTCCTGGTCGTGAAATGGGGTACCGATGGCGCGGCACCGCAAGCCCCCGATTACGCCGACGCGGTCACGGGTCTCTCGATCTACCTCACGGTCTCGAACGTCGCTGCTGTTACCGCGATATTGATAGTGCGCAAGCGCAAGAAAGGGATCCAACCCGGAAAGCGCTAACCGGACCCGATTTCATTACCATTTCTGTATTTCACGCTGTTTCAAGCGTGATATTTTCTTTTCGATCTTGATTACAAATACTTGCAGCCGCACGCCGCGGCACGCGGGTAGCCTTTTATAACGCTTGATCCTAGGGAATAAACATCTCCCGGGAGTTAATCCCACCGGGGGAGAGAGGCGAGAATTGAATGGATGCAGAAATATTGAACGTGTATAGTAACATCGCTGGCCCGGAGCCTGGTCTTACGGGTGCACACGGGCAAAGCTTCTTAATATCGATGGGCAAGAGCAAGGTCCTCTTCGATACCGGCGGTTCTGGCGGGATCTTGCTCGCCAACATGGCATGCTTGAAGGTCGAACCAGGATCCATCACGAACCTTGTCCTGTCGACATTCTCAAGGAGCGTCTTGGCAACGACAAGGTAAAGTCGTGCGTGGTGGGCACGAAAATCGTGTTCGCTTTGTGAGCAGGCTCGTGGATGCTTTTTTACACGCCTCTTTCCCACCAAGCAAGTGGTCTATCGAACTCTTTTTTCTTCTCTCGCTATCCTCGTGGAAAAAGGATTATCCTTGACCAACATCTTATTTTTCCGCAAAACTCGACAACAGCTAGCGATCTTTTTTAAGGTAAAGGAGAAAGGAGTTACCATGTCCCGATGGGTTGCTGGCCGGCGGAAACCTCGCGTGGCAGCGATTGCCATGCTAACCGTGCTTCTCGCGGCATGCATGTGCGCGGCGATCATAGACGTGGCGGTGCAAGTACCCGGGATCCAAGCATTTTACGGCGCCAACCCATCCGGGATAACGTTTCGGGAGGTGCGCATCCCGCTGCGGGACGGGAATGGCCTCGCCGCGTACGCCGTCTTGCCCGCCGGGTTCGACAGTATCCCGGCCAGCTCGGCTTTCCTGACAGTATTAAGCCCCGGCATCAACGGCCGGAAGGAGCAGATGCTGTGGAAAGCATATAATTTCGCCCTTCGTGGTTTCGTCGCGATCGCGGTGGAAGCACGTGGAAACGGGGATTCGTCCGGCATCGCCTCGTTCGGGATCGACGAGCCTGCAGATCTTTCCGATGCGATCACGTGGGCGCTCAACGAGTATCCTACCATCGACCCCGGCAAGGTCTCGCTCTGCGGGCAATCGCTGGGCGCCATGTTCTCGGTCCTCGCGGCGTGCAAGGACTCCCGCGTGGCGGCGACCGTGGCATATCATCCCCCTGCGAACTTCACGAGCCTGCTCGTCGAGGAGTTTTCCATCGCCCAGTTGATCGGTAGCCTTCCCAACTTCGCCCTCGACGAAGCGAGCCTTCAAGCCCGATCCCCGATCACGTGGATCAACGCAACGCTCCCGCGCGACATCTTGTTCCTCCACGGGGAGAATGATATCGAAATTCCCCCCGAAAATTCTCTCTCCTTGTCACAACTGGCGAACGTATCTGGCCATAACGATACCTACGTGATCGTTCGCCCCGGGCTGGACCATCCTGGTAATGAAGGCGATGCCGGATCGCTCGCGCTCGCGATCGCGTGGTTGAACTGGTCGCTCGCTCGTGACGAGGTGCCGGCACCCGGCGTGCTGCGATCCCAGGCCGCGGCCATCACCATCGAGGACGTGCCCTCGGGATCTGTCGACGCTGCCGGGGGATGGCTCGTGGCCGCGGCGATCTTGCTGTTCCTCGTGCTCTTCACTGGTCTTCGCAGCCCACTTTTCCCGCGCCCGGCTGCCTCGCCACCCGTGAACGCGGGGGCAACCCCCTCGCCATCCCGGCTTCGCCTTGCCAGGCGTGCCGCGCTCGCCGTGCTCGGGATCTTGCTCGCGATATCCTTCTTGCTCGGGCTGGCGGTCGCGAGCGGCGCCACATCGGTCGTGTGGGGATATTTGCTATTCTTCCCAGTTATCGTGCTGGGGTTCCTCGTGATGTCAAAATATTACTTCGCTCGCCAGTCCGGCGCGATCGTGAAGGGCAACGCATGGTTACACGACGAAAAAACGCGCAACTGGATCGCTGGCATCATCGCCGTGACCGGGTCGGTGGTGTTTTTTTCTATTTCCTACGACGCCTGCGCGAACGAGGTCATGGAGCCGGGCATGAGCGTTTTCAACTCCGCGTTCCTGCTCTACACGTCGATCTTCTTCATGAATTTCGCGGTCGACATCGCATTCGTGGACGTGCTTTCCACGGGGTCGAAAGGGGGTGCCTATCTTGCCCGCCTGGGCAAGGATACCGGGCTCGTCTTCGCCTCGCGTCTCGCCAGCATGGGCCTATCTATCGTGTTCCTCCCGGCTATCTATTACACGGGAATCCAGGTGTCCATCAATGTTCTTATCTGGCTCGGCATCCCTGCCTTGACCACCGCCGTGTACTTCCTGGGAGGCTTGTTGGATCGCGGCACGCGGAGCCGGACGCTCGTGATCATCATCCTCGTCGTCATTCTGGCCACGTTCCTCGAATACCGTATGTTCAGGTTTTTTTGATGTACAAGTTTTATGGTCTTGACGAGCTGGAAACTCATGTCGCGTGATTCCATGCAACCCCGGGCATTCCCCGCGAAAATCGAGCACGTGCGGATTCCCCCGATCAAGTGCCAGGGCATCAAGTCCAAGCTCGTCGACTTCATCGCGTCCAACATCAAGTGGAGCGGCGAGGGCACCTGGTACGAGCCCTTCATGGGTTCCGGCGTCGTGACGTTCAACGCAGCGCCGTCGAGGGCGGTCCTGTCCGACATCAACCCCCATCTCGTCAACTTCTACCAAGACATCCAATCCCGCCGGATCATTCCCGACGGTGTGAAAGCCTTTCTCGAGCTGCACGGGAAAAAACTAGCCGAATCCGGCACGTCCAAGGACTCGCATTACTACGAGATGCGGGACAAGTTTAATGCCACCCACGATCCACTTTATTTGCTCTTTCTCAACCGGTCTTGTTTCAACGGCCTCATCCGGTTTAATGCGAGCGGAGAATTCAACACGCCATTTGGCAGGAAACCACACCGGTTCACGAAGGCTTACATCACCAAGATCGTCAACCAGGTGCGCTGGGTTCAGGACCTGATCACGGCGCGAGAATACCAGTTCAAGTGCTGCACGTGGAAGGAGGCGCTCGCGGGTGCCACGGGACGAGATTTCGCCTACATCGACCCACCCTATTATGGTCGCCACGCCACGTATTTCGATGAATGGCGGGAACAAGACGCACTCGAACTGGTCAACTGGACAAAAACCGCACCGGCGGGCTATGCAATTTCCTTGTGGTACAAGAACAAGCACCGGGAGAATACGTTCATCAAGGAACACTGGCCGGATGCGGTGATCCGGACCAATGAGCACTATTATTTCCTCGGGCCGAAAGAAGAGCTCCGGACCAGCATGATCGAGGCGCTCATCATCAAGCCGGGCTATGCTGCCGAGAACGTGGTTCCGGTCGTGGCCTATTTCAAGGGATATCACGACTAAGGCTCGCAATGAATTTCTCGATGTCGGCTTTTTCCACGATCACGATGTCAGCATCGATAATGAACCCGTACTTATCCGCCCAATCGACGAGCCATTTCTCAAACTCGCCCCTGTCCACGCCCATGATCCGTGCAAACATGTCAATGCGCACGCGCTTCGCGTTTTTCAAGAGCTTTTTCACGTCGGCGAGCTTTTCCTGGCTCAAGGAGAATTTTCGCGAGCCGGCGTGCGGCTGGACTTGCTTGACCGCCTCCTCGCTTTCTTCTTCCTCGGCGGGAAACCACGATTTCCAGCGGATGCTGGTGACGGCGAGGGTACCGGGTTGCGCCACGAAACTCGATAGCACGAGGATCACCACGTAACCGACGGAATCAACGGAGTAGATACCGCGCACGCCGATGCCCAGGACGACGGAAATGAAATAGGCTGGCAATCCAAGAAGGAGGACCCACATCACGAAATCGGAAAAATCTTGCGCGTAGCTGAGCCCAACGATGAAGAATGTCGCGACACCAATGACTCCCGCCACCACGAGCCCGGCAATCCAGACATCAAGGAAAGGCGCGAGCAGAACGGTTAACGAAACATGGATCAGTGCCAGGTTGATGAAAAAAATCCATCCCTTCAAGTGGCTCGGCATCGTGCTCATCGCAGTTTGAACGTTTGGTAACTAATTACCGGGATCCACCACGTGAAAGGACTTAAATTTGATGGCCAGGGATTTTTGGGGCGGATCCTTGCCACCCTTTGACGGTCGTGGGCTTAAACAGCGAATAAATATCAAGCTTCTCATTCACCTTGCACGTGGACCGCCAAGGTCCTCGACCGCGGGCCATCGAACTCGCAGACCATGATGCCCTGCCACGTGCCGAGGAGGAGGTGCCCGTGCTCGATGATGACCGTGAGGGAAGGACCGATGATGCTGGTCTTCACGTGCGCGTCCGAGTTGCCCTCCACATGCCGGTAGTGCCCGTCCCGTGGGAATGTCCTGGCGAGGCCATCGATAATGTCGGCTTTCACATCGGGATCCGCGTTTTCATTGATGGTCACGCTGCAAGTCGTGTGTGTCGAGAAAATAATACAAATACCACTCGTTATCCCTGATTTTTGCACGATGGCATCGATCTGGCGCGTGATGTCGATGATCTCCTCCCGCTCGTGCGTCGTCACGGGAACATGTTCGGTCAAGGACTTCATGATCGCGCCGGGTCAACCGGCCGGAGTTAAAATTTTTTTAGGTCAGATCTTTTTTAGGTTGCATATCGCT
>JAUQYW010000231.1 GCA_030587525.1 Candidatus Sigynarchaeota archaeon
CAACATCAAGGCTCAGCGAATCAATGCCACCGGCGACGAGCAATGGACACCTGGCGGTGTTCCGGTCTTCATCTCGACAACTTGCAGTGCTGTGGATATCGTCTCCATATCCGACGGGCAAGGAGGTGTCATCATCGCGTGGCGTGACGAACGGGCAGGAACCCAGGACATCTATGCTCAACGCGTCAATGCCTCGGGCCAGGTTAAATGGACGGCAAACGGAGTGAGTATCTGCAACGCAGTGAAAGATCAAAGCCGCCCATCCCTCGAGAGTGATGGTACTGGCGGGGCAATCATCGTGTGGGAGGATAATCGCAATAGCAACCTCGATATCTATGCACAGCACGTCACGGCTACCGGTGCATACCAGTGGGGTGCAAACGGGACACCCGTCTGCAACATTAGCCCCAGTTCCCAAGTGAAACCGATAATATCCCGCTGCGGAAACAACCATTGGGCAATTGCATGGGAGGATGGTCGAGTTGACTACGATATATACGCCCAAATCCTCGATATCAATCACAACAATTATCTCGCACCGAATGGCGTTCCCGCTTGCAACGAGACCGGCATGCAATCAAACGTGGTTATTAAATCGTGGGGTGAAAACGTGATCATGGCGTGGGAGGATACACGAAACGGGAATGGCGATATCTATGTCCAGCGATTGAGCGCGTCTGCCACGATGGCCTGGCCCAACGGAACTGCAGTCGTCGTGAATGCTGGAGAGCAAAATAACCCGTGTTTCGACGTGGATTCCTCGGGAAACATGTATTTCGCATGGCGAGATCAGCGTGGAGGCGTGGACGAGGACATCTACTTTCAAAAACTGTACCCAAACGGCACGCGTGCTTACGAGGAAAGCGGCGTTCCTGTAACCGTTCATACCGGCAATCAGTTCCTTTATAAAATGGCATCCGACGGGGCGAGCGGGGCATTTCTGGGTTATGTTGGGCCCAATAACAACGGGGCTGATACATATTTCGTCCAGCACGTGCTCGATAACCTCGCGCCTGAGGTCACCTCTCCCTCTGATGCAAACGCCCGGGTTGGCGAAACGGCTTACATGTCCTGGACCGCAACGGATGCCTCGGTGAACGCGACGACCGCCTACTCCGTAAAGATCAACGGCACGCAATATGCCACCGGCTCGTGGACGCCGGGCGCGTATTTCAACGTGCAAGTGAACACTTCCGCCACGGGCGTGTTCGAGTACATGGTCCTCGTGTCAGATGGCTATGGCGGGCAAGCGACGGACACCGTGATCATCACCATCTTGCCAGCAGACAACGGCGCGGTTATCGCGATCGTCGTGATCTGCGCGGTCGGCGGCGGCATTATGCTGCTCTGGTTCCTCGACAAGAAGGGCATTATCAACTTGAAGCCCTTCATCGGCAAGATCCGGGATTTGTTCATGAAACAAAAGCGGGAATGACGGATCTTCCTGTTTTCCGCCTTTTTTTTTTCATTTCTTTGCTACTGATCGCCATTCCTGGCGATCAGTGTTGTTGATGCAAATCCTCATATTGATATCGGTTGGTCCGAGCAAAGCGGGGAGCAGCGGCAATCGTTTTAATTTCAAGTAAGTTGCTTTAAACGGTTGTTCATTTGACGACAACATTCACCAACAAGTTGATCAGAAATGGCACCACGACCGATCAAATACAAGATTGGCCCGTACTCGGGCGAGGAGCGGCTCGACACGACGAACATCCCTGAGCCCGACGAGGACGACGATGAAACGCAACAAGCATGGTTTGAAGACGAACGGAACGAACCCTCGTTTAAAAACTACATCAAGAACCAGATCGCATTGTACAAAACGAATTTCGGCCTCGATATTAAGAACATGGATATCATCATGATCGCGCAGAGCCATATCGACGTGTGCTGGCTCTGGCGATTCGAGCAAACCCGGAAAAAAGGCTGGGTCACGTTCAGGAAAGCCGTGCGCATGGGAAGCATATTCTATCCCGGCAAATACACGTTTCATGCCAGCCAGCCGCAAGTCCAGGAATACATCAAGGAAGATGATCCAGCCCTTTTCGAGCAGATAAAAGAACAAGTCAAGAAGGGAAGTTTCAACATCGTCGGCGGCTCGTGGGTCGAACCTGACTGCATGATGCCCAGCGGCGAGGGATTCATCCACCAGCGCTTGTATGGCATGTATTTCTACCAGGAGAATTACGGATTCATGCCCGATATCGAATGGATGATGGACTCCTTCGGTTACGGGAGGAATCTCCCCCAGATCTTGTCAAAGTCCGGCGCGAAATACTTCTGGACGACGAAGATCACGTGGAACAAGGAAACGATCTTCCCGTTCGTCAACTTCTGGTGGCAATCACCAGATGGCTCCCGAGTCCTGGCGCACGAGGCGCAGTTTGACTTCGGTATGCTGGAAAACTTCTGGAAATACGAGTGCGGCCGGCACTTGCTCAAGGAAGGTGTATCGTACATCGGCGATTACACGAGGGATTACGACGATCTCGGCGACTTCGTCGACGACGACGCACTTAACAAGACTATCGGGCTGTTCTATGGAAAGGGCGATGGCGGGCATGGCCCGACGAGCCAGGAAGTCGCCACCGCGATGGCCTTGATGGAGGAAGGGGCGGTCCACGTCGGCACGGCCAAGGAGTTCTTCACCAAACTGGAGAAGAACTCGGGCCGATATCCGGTCTGGAACGACGAGATGTACCTCGAATACCACCAGGGAACGTTCACCACGCATTCCCGGGTGAAGCGGAACAACCGGCGACTCGAGTACAAAGCCATCTCGGTTGAGATGCTCTGTGCAATCGTCAGCACTCAATTGAAGGAAGCATCGCCGTATCTCAAGGATGCTATCGACGCGACATGGAAGTTCATCTTGAAAAACCAGTTCCACGATTGCCTGCCCGGGAGCAGCATCCCTGAGGCTTACGACGAGGTTGCCGAGGAGTGGGAATTGTGCGATGAAAACCTCGACAAGTGCATCGACGGCGTGGCCAAGGCAATCGCTCCTGTTGCCAAGAATGAAATCATCTTGTTCAATCCAAACGCGGCTGGCGAGATCCGCGTGTTCATCCCGGTCACCACCTTCGACAACGTGAAGCTCGACAAGGATGGCCGGCCCCCGAGGGGCATCTTGAAGGCGATTGACAAGTCCGGGGCAGTCCCCTTGCAACCCGTCGCTGCTGAACCCGCGACCTTCATCGAGGCCAAGCCAGCCGGGTGGTGGACGGTCGTCGGGCTCGATGGCATCGCGCTGAACGCGTTCGAGGCCGATTTCTTGGACAAGGCAGCAATCGACAAGGCGTTCGAGACGGGCATCGACGTGGCGGCATCGGCGAATAGCCACCTCGACAACGGCATCCTCCGCGTGGAGCTCGCCATGGACGGGACCATCTCCAAGGCCACGTCGAAAAACGTCCCCGGCGTTACCAACATCTTCAAGGGGCCGTCGAACATCCCGATGGCGTTCATCGACGAGATGAAGAATGATCAAGCATGGAACATCACCCCCGGCTATAATAACCATCCTCGCGTTTATGATATTGACCAGAAGCCAAAGCTCGTGGTTTCCAAGCAAGGACCCATCGTTTCGGAGATCACCATCATCAAGCAATGGGGGCCGCAATACATCATGCAGCGGATCGCCTTGTACAAAGGGTTGCCTGAGATCTATTGCGAATTCATTGCTGATTGGAACGACCCGCGGACGCTCGTCAAGCTCAAGTTCGACACGGCGACCGGCGCGAACGTGGTGGAATCCGACAACCAGTATTGCATCATCACGCGCAGCACGCGGCCCATGACGCCGAACGATAAAGCCCGGTGGGAAAAGATCCAGCACAAGTTCAGCGACTTGTCGACACCCGATGGTAAGTGGGGCATCGCGTTCCTCAACGATGGGAAATACGCATTCGACACGATGGAACCCGACGTGTTTCGCCTCACTGTCCTCAAGTCGGCACAATATCCAAATGCCCCGAGGGAATCCTTCGCCCATCTCGAGCGCAAGATGAACATGGAGAAGCGAGGGAAAACGCAACCTGGATTCACGGACATCGGCGCGCATCGCACCCGGTTTGCGTTCTATCCCCACGCGGGCGCGACACGGGTGGACGCCGCGGGTAAGCCGGCCACGGACATCGTTCGGCGGGCAGATATGTTCAACGCACCACCGATCATCTTGAAACCCGGGTCTGGCAAAGGTGCCGTGCAGGTGAACAAGTCGTTGATCAGTTCCAGCAACCCCTCGGTGCTCGTGAAAGCGGTCAAGAAAGGCCACGTGGATCCAACACTATTAATCGTGCGCGCGGTCGAGTACACGGGCAATCCCGCGTCCGCGGAAATTACAGTCGATTCCACGATAAGGAAAATCGTAGTCGATGTTTTTGAGACGGATTTGCTCGAACGGAAGACCGGCGGCAAGATCGCGTGGGATCCGAAAAATGGGACTGTCAAGGTTTCCTTCGGCAAGTGGGAAATCAAGACAATCGCGTTTAAATTGAAATAAAGAATTTTTTACACGATTTTTTCAAATGATACTTGGAAAAAAAGACTTAGTTCTTTATTTTTTCAGCCTTCGCAACAACGATGGTACCAGCATAGCCAGAACCACCGCGCAAGCCATTGCGAACACTTCGAGAAGGCCAGGGAGCCTTGAAAAGTCCAAGATCCAATCCAGCATGAGTGTTTGATTGATACTCGCATCTTTCTTGTTATAATATATGTAAAAACTCGCCGGTGGATTTGTATTGACCGTATCGTTCAACATTTTCAAGAAATCGATGCCATACGTGTCGAATGCGCCGCCATTAACCCATCCACTTGCATCTTGATAGGTATTTAGCATGAAGAAGGTTACTTCCTTCATGCCGAAGTTCTTGCAGATTAGGACGTCACGTAGCAGGTTTCCAAACCCCGTTGCGTTCCCCCACGAGATAGGTTCTGGCTGCGGTAAGCCCGTGCCATAACAAGAGCAGTTCAAGATGCCGAGATACACGCCCATCTTCTCAACGGGCACGCACGAAGCGAGGGTTTTCAAGTGACTATACACGGAATACGATGTATACCACGGTCGCAGCGGATCCATGGGTGAGCCATTTGGCGGGTTGCCGGTCATGATGCACCGGTATATCATCGGGGCATAGGATGTAAACCGGTCAGGGAAGGCGCTCACTTGTCGTGTAAATGTTTGGATGTCGATGTCCCCGTCAAACGCAATGTCTGCGGGATCGAGAGGATAACTTATGGATTCCATTTCGATGGGCTTTCCATTGATCGTTCGATTGCCAACATAGTCAAAGACGCGGTTCCAGATGGCGATTTCTTGCGTAATCGAACCATTGCAGCTCAAGTCGGAAAATGGAACTGATTCGATGTCAAAACCAAAACCGCGCCATCCTTGCAAGGAACCGTTATTCGCGTATGGTAAAAGAATATTCGTCGCGGTTTCAACGTAATCCTGGAGTTGCGCGATCGAGGGCGGGGAAATCACTATCCGGTACGTGACCCCGGTCATATTCTCATCGAATTCTGTCAAGTTGTATTTTACATATTCCGGCGTGACCTGGCCGAGCACCATATCCACGTTCGCGTGATATGCCTTTAACTGGTCTCGCCAGGCCACGGGATAATCTCTCAAGTAGGGAGATGCCCAGAAATTGAACCGCATGGTATAATCCGTTATTGGTGTGATCTGGATGGGGATCCTGAACACGTTCATGTACGGCAAGAATCCCGGGAGGATCACGGCGGTCATGGCAAGGCATACCACGATACCTTTCATCACCGTGCGTTTTTGCGCCGGCGTGAATGGCTTTTCAATGCCGGTCGACGCGCGCGGGTACCGTGGATTCTTGATGATTGCCGCGAACCACGGGCCAAAGAAGCCAGAGCGCCCGTTCTTGACCAGCACGTTCGTGTCCGAAATGCATCGTGCCAAGCCAAATCCCGCATTCACGGCTAAAACAATAAGGATCGATGCCATCACCGCGAACGCGGGCAAAAACTCGCCCGACGTGTCGGCAAAATGATCGATGAGCTGCTGCGCAGGGAAAAAATAAACATATACCATTATCAACGGAGACACGAGTCCTCCGAAACGATAACGACATACCACGAGGAGAAAGACCATGACCCCTATTATCGAGATTCCTTCCAATATATCGAATGTTGCTTCCCACAGTTCAATGATTCCGGCCGCGATTGCACGAACTGGGATGTCTATGCCGTTGAAATACATGAAAATGATTAGAAACAAGTAGACACCTCTTGCAAATGTGATAGAATATTTATTTAATCGATCACGAATGGTTTCTTCTAATGAAAGAACGATGCTCCATAAACAAGTCAAGACCATGCACGTGATGGCGATCACGATGAACATGCCCAGCATGACATTCAATATCACCACAACGATGGAAAAAAACGCAGCAGAGAGATAATATGGCTTTACCGCTATTTTTTCCGCCCGAATTTCAACATGTAAACTACCAAGCCCAATGAGCGGAAATAATATCACCATAAGCCCGATCAATCCAAAATAATAGGGTCCGTCTTTGATCTTGATGAATGGACTGCATAAAAACAAGACAAGCATTGCAATACCGATGATGAAATGAATGTTCAAGAACAATCGAGTTTTTGCCACCATGCATCGATCTTGGCTTTCATACTTTCTAAGTATTTGTTTTAAATAACTTAATTCGCATCTAGAACATGAGGATCCGTACAAAAAGTCCGGGGTTGACGTATATTGAGTCTCAACTATGACGATTATTTCGTGCCTCGCATCGTGCTTCTTTCTGACGGCGAGGCGGATAATATGGCATGGCAAGCACCGCTCCAGATCGCCATCCAGCAGCACATCATCATCGATGTCGTCGCATTGCTGTCCCAAGACGAGCGTGGCAGGAAAACGCTGGAGGAAATTGCCGCAAAAACGGGCGGCACCTTCATCATGCCGGGCGACCTGGGAAAATTCATCACCGATTTCGTGCACTTGTCGAAAAAAAAGCAAGCAACCAAGGTCGAGGACATCATATTGTGCCTGGACACGTCAGGCTCCATGTCAGAGAATTACAAGGGCTCCACGCAGAAAAAAATCAAGGCTTTAAGGGATGCAGTTTTAGAATTCGCCGAGAAAAAACTCTCCATCGATCCGCGGGACCGTGTCGGCGTTGTCGTGTTCGGCACGCACGACCTGAGCAAGGTCGACGTGCTCTTGCGGCCGGGACCGTATACCAAGGAAAATTTCTTGCGGGTCGTGGACAGGTTAAAGGCGCAAGACGGGACGCCGCTCGACCGGGGCATCGACCTCGCCATCCGGGAACTCGATCTCCTCAACAAGCGGTCACACTTGCAAATGGAAATTGCCCAGCCGATCCAGAGCATCCAGCAGATCCCGGGCATGCACGGGACGTGCGGGTATTGCGCCGCGAACGGCAAGCCCCAGCCAGACATCGACGGGCCAAACTGGGCCTTCTATGAAGGGGTGCGGAAGGTGAACGTGTTCCGCTGCCCGCGTTGTGGAATAATTTATCATGGGATGTGCATGGATAAATATATTCTAAGAGGAGGAAATGCTGGCGTCTGCTATGGCTGCAATTCGATTCTTGGCGTTGATGCTTCGCTCCAGGTTCAAACGCCAGCAAATGTTGCGATGGCCGATACAGGCGGTCAAATGTTGCTCATGTGCCCTAACTGCAACGAGCCGTTGCCCCAGAACGCTCGGTTTTGCGCACATTGCGGGCAGCGGATGGATGCAACGCACCATCCGGTAGCTACGCAGAGCACAGCGCCGAAAACAACGACTTCCTACGGGACGCCCGGTGGTGATACGGGAAGCAGCACGTCAGAAAGCATCTACAACCCCGAGAAAGAAGGGTCGCTCGTCTCGTGCCCGAAGTGCGGTTACACGTGCCAGAAGGAATGGGGCACCTGCCCGATGTGTGATTCGCCCCTGTAAAGGAATTTAATTAAAAAAAGATTATAATTTATTTTTCACGTTCGTTTATTTTTTGTAAATAACCCGCGCATCTTTTCGAAGAACGGCTTGAGCTTGACGATGCCCTTCTTGTCGAGGAAGTACAGCAAGACGATCCCGCCACCGATTGTAGCGATGACGACGATCGTGATGGTGGCGGCGATTGCACCGGATTCATCCGGGACAATGGTTAATATGACCGTGTCGGCGTTGGACATACCGAAACCGTCGAAGGCCACGATCATCACCTCGTAGCTACCCAATGCGAATGTGGAAACGTTGAGTGTTATCGGGGTGCCTGATATCCATGCACCGGTTGCATTTTGTGTCCCGTTCACGTAGATCGTGTAATTTGTCGTCGTGTTTATTGAATAATCCGTGATAGCCCACGAGATAGCGTTTCCTTGCCGGCCTTGCGCGAGTCGAGAATCTGCTGGCTGCGAAATGGTGGGTGCCGCGTTTAGCACGATCCGGGTCACGAACGGTTCCCAGTCCAAGCCCGGCACGTTACTGCTACCCCCGAGTGTGTAAATGCTGCAACCGTCTACGGCCATAGAACTAGCCCACTCTGAAAATAACCCGCCCCACGTGTAATTGTTGAGCAGCGTGCCGTTCGTGTCGTACCTGGCAACCAATGCTTGATCACCCAGTAACAAACTTTCTACTTGCCCTGAAACAAAGAGGTTGGTGCCGTTGACGGCAAGGCCATATGCATTTTGCCTGCCGGTATCGTGCCAAGTCCTGCGCCACATTTCCGTGCCATTTTCCGCGATCTTGATCAGTAATAGATCGGAATCATCCGTGATGTTCGTGCCCCCGGCGAGATAGATATATCCACCCGCCCTCGCAATGACCTCGCCCCACGCTTCCACGGTCTGGTTGCCGAATTCATATGTAGGCAAACCCATCGTGATAGGTTTATCCCAGGTCACGAAGAGTATTCTTCGGGGGTTTGAATAAGTCCCAACAATGTACATCTTGTCGCCACTCACGATGATATCATTGAACGCGTTGTCGTCTGCAGGACGGAACATGGTATACCACACGCGCGTGCCATTGTCCGCATATTCAACGACGAACGCGTCGTCATCCGTATGACCACTTTCCCTGAATACACCGCACCCGAACACGCTCGTGCCGTTCGCGGCGATGCCTTCGATCGATGCGTATGTCCATTTTTCAAGTTTAAACAGCTTTGCCCAGACGAGATTGCCGTTCATATCGAGCTTGAGCACGAACGCCGTTCTATTGCTTGACGATAAGTTGTATGCGTTCCCGCCGACATAGATGCAATTGCCAGCCACGCAAATTGCGTTTCCAAATTCCAAGGTATTATTGCTCCAGGACTTGTTCCATTCGACAGTCCCTGCCGTGTTGATGCACGCGAACCACGCATCGTATTGATCATCACCAGAGACATGGGCTTCGGTATATCCTGTTGCATATAGCTTCCCGTTGTACATCACCATGCGCCCGCTGTCGTCCTCCTCGGCACCGACCGACCACATTTTTTGCCAGTCTTGCAGCAATGTTGGAGACTGGACCGGGCTTGCCTGGAGGCGGGCCTTGATCGCGGGTGATCCGAGCAATGCCGCGTTCGAGACAACTATCGCACTGCCAATCATCAAGAGAAGCGCAATGATGGCGGGCGATGCTATCCTTTTAGTTGATTGTGATTTGACCATCTTTCATCCCTCTCATGGTACGAGCAAACGTCTTGATTGAATATACCCTTGAATTACAAGATTGTATTCACCGGGGTGTTTATAAGGGTGCAACATTGATGATGCAGATAGAAAGTCTATAGGATTGCATTATAAAATGAAAAAATGAATCGAAATATGGCAATTTCCCTTGACATGAAAAAAGGATAAATGGAAACAAAAAGTTATCACGCTTTCGGCGTGCTTACTGCCTGCGTGGCCACCTGGGTAGGTTTCGCTGGTGCCCGTCCTTTCTGCTTGATGGTGATCAGTTGCATGATGACGAGCAAGGCGACCACGATGACGAGGGCGCCCAAGATGTATAGCGCGTAGTCGGTGATGTCGTTCATGTCGTTGACGACGGTCTTCAAGTAATTCGCCGCAGCCAAGGAGAAGATGATGAAGAAGCCCAGCGTCATGTAATAGGCATAATTGCTCTTCGGCGGGTGCTGCACGGCGAGGATGGCAAAGTAGGCGCCAAGATTGAAACCAAAGACGAGCCCGTCGAATATATGCGCTAGTATCGATAGATGATACCCGGGAGCATAGATCTCGAGGAGCGTGACGGCGAGCAAGCCGACGGATTGGGCGATGGCTATGAGCATCCACGGCAGCTGCGCCTTGCGATCTTTCTCCGTGCAGCTCTCCATGCCGTGGATTTTTTGGAAGAGGACCTTGGCGACCAGCGCGGCCACGAAGGCACCAGCGCCGGTGAGCAACCAGAACAACCAACTGATGCTGAAATAGTCCGCACGCGGCATCGTCATGCTGTTGATGCCGAGCGTTGCGATCGACCCGAATGCCACGATGATCGTGTAGAGCGTGAGCTTCCAGCCCTTGGCGTTGCCATCGCGCACGAGGAATTTCCCGACCACCTCGCGGGATTGCGGCGTGAACATGGTTTTTTCACCCGCTGCGCCCTCGGGATACACGAGGAAATACACGAGCATAGCCGATGGAATGATGTAATTTATGACCATGATCATATAGAGCCATCCATTGACGCCCGACATGATGACAAGAGCGACGATCACGCTGCCGACGCCGAGCCCCGCACCGAGCCAGAGAAAGCCCGTTTCCCGTGCCTGGCGGAGTACCTCGGCGATGCCGATCTCGAACAGCGTGAAATGGGCACCGAGCGTGAGATAATACATATACAGCGGAACCGTGTCGAGCCTAAAATCAGGCACGGTGAAATTCGGTGCCCCGAGAATCACGAAATACGAACCGATTATCGCCAATGCCGCGTTGATGAATAATACGTACTTCTTAACGCGCTCTTTCAAGTTCGCGACGAGCATCATGATGATCGGGAATAAAAGGCCAAAGCCAACGAGCCCATAGTACCCGGAACTATCTATTCTCTTGAGAATGAATCCCACGTAGAAGAGAAGAGACCCGGCGCAGCCGAACGTGCAAGCCAGGAGGGTCGTTATGCCTATAGTAGTCAGTTTCATAGTTTAATCCTCTTTTCTTGGTTCTTAAAACTTTAACTTCGGACGGCTTTCCTCGATCCCATTGGCTTGACACGGGCGAATTTCATCAGGAACACGACCACGCACAACGCGATCAAGCCGGGAATGATCACGAGAAGGCTGAGGTCGTAAAACGTGAAATCTGATTCCAGCAAGATCGTGACGGGACTCGCTCCGTCAGGCATATCGATCAGGAATATTACCGGGCTGTTATCGATCATGGCCGAAACAGTGATGCCGGACGTGCCGTTCTCCAAATGATAATTCGTCGCGGTGCCCGGTTTATATGACGGGCCGGAAAAGACTTGCACGCCCGTGGCTGGCATGGTAAAACGCACCGGCGTGGTGATGTCGCCGTTGGCATTCCAGCAAACGAGCACGATGTTCCCATTTGCTTCGAGAAAATAGAACGATTTCAGCCGTGGTGCCGAGGGTAGGAACGCGGCCGTTTGCACGCCCCGGGGATAGTAAGTACTCCAGTTCAAGTGATGGGCGAGCACCTTGTAGGTAAAGCCCGAGGGCTTGAGCGTGTCGTTCTCATACGGGACTGGCTTGTACGGATTGCTTCCCCAGAACACGAGCCCGAAGTTCTCCTCGCTATACGTAAAATTACTACTGTCCCCGAGGCAATAATACGTGACGTGCTCGATCCCATTAGCCAATGCCAAGCAATAGATCTTCGGCACGATGGTTGCCTGGAGTTCCAGCCTTGCCTGGTATACGGCTTCAAAGCCCTCCTCGGTCGGCCTGAACTCCGTTGGCCAGCCGACCTCCGTTATCCAGATCGGGCCAGTGAAGTTCCATTTTTGGCAAACTCCTTTCACGTCATTGATCTTGGCATCGAGGTTATCATAATTCGACCCTGAATACGGGTGGAACGCGAGGATGTCGACATTCTCCATGGCACCAGCGGCAAACATGGCATCGAGATACACGGGATCGTATCCTGATATTCCTGCGGACACGAGTTGCACGTCCGGCCACCGGGCCGAGATGTTCGCCGCGGTTCGCTTCTGTAGTGCAAAATACTCCGCGTCGGTGCCAGTCCAAAAACCAGAATCTGCATTGAAATCGCCGAGGTTCGGCTCGTTCCAGAGCTCCCAGTATTTCGTGTAGTGGCTGTCGTGCTCGTAATATCGCTCGATGCACATGTTAACATATTCAATCCATTCTTGAATATCGTGCTCCGTGTAGATGCGATTTCCACGCGTGGTACCCGTCTGCACGGCAAGGTTTCCATAATCGAGGATAGGAAGTGCTGTCATATTTTTTGCCTTGAGCCCGGCGATGCGGGCGTCCCATGTGTCCCAATACCAGTTATCATCACCACGTTCAGTGTCGGACCATGTAATATCCTTGCGGTTCACCTTGACGCCAAGGTTGGCCATAATGTCGTAGGAATCGGCGTGGCACGCGCTGAATGGATCCTTGACATGTATCGCGCCGGTCGAGTCAAGCGGGGTTGCGGTCGTCGCGATGGTTGCGGTGGTACTGCCCAAAATCGGCAAGATGATTTGCAAGCATAGACTTGCGAACAAAATGGAAAGGGATCTGCGCATATTTCGATGCATGGCTTTCACGAATCGAGTTTCTGTGGATTTTTTTTCACCGCTGAGGTGCTGGATCGCAGCGGAACGAGCAAATAGAGCACCAGCCAGGTCATAATGGCGAATTCGATCGCGAAGACGTATGGCAAATACCCGATAAGCTCCCGGAAATCGCTTTCCGTTGTCACGATCGCCTTCACGCCGTTCCCCACGGCCATGGCGAAGCCGATAAAATACACCATGAACATGTAAAAAGGCCGGAATGCACGCGGAGGGTGCTGGGGGAAGATGACCACGAGGTACAACGCGAGTATGGAGCCGACCGTGATGCCGTCGACCATCTGCGCCCCGGCTGAGCCGCGATACCCGGGAACGATCAGTTCGAGCGACAGCGCGACGATACATGCCATGACTTGCAAGATCAATGCGCCAAGCCACGAGATCGTGGCGTCCCGGGATTTTTGCTCGTTCGAGGCTGGCATCTGCATCAAGGCCCTCGCGCGAAGCCATCCTACCACCACGCCGATGCCGACGCCGATCGAGGTCGAAACGTAAAACATCCAGTTCATATTCACGTAGAATGCCATGTTTTGACCGAGCCCGTTCACCCCGATCATCAAGAGCACGTTAGCGCACGTGATGACCGTGAACAGGGCAAGTTTCCCGCCTTTCAAGAGATCCCGGATCGCCCTTTTTGACACCTCGCCGGGTTCTTCCAGCATAAACACGTTTCGCTGTTGATCAAGTGGGTATGCCTTGAAATAGAAGGAAAGCGAGACCGGCACGATGCCCATAGCAAGTAACAGATGGTGGAACCAGCCCCCGGTACTCCACGAGATGGCCGCGGCCACGATGATCCCGGGAATGGTGAGCCCGGTACCGAGGAACGCAGGCCAGGATGGATTTTTCCGGGCGAGGGCCGCCATGTCGGCGGTAGCGACCATAAACAAGGAGAGCGCAGAACCGAGCATTAACGCATAAATCCCGATCGACATGATATCATAACGGTACCCGACATTGCCGGCCGCGTTCGGGAATACTACGAGCACGTAATAGCTGGACCCTTCGAACGCGGCCATGATGCAAATCATGAGCAAGGGCTTCCATTTTTCCACGAGAATTCCGAGAAACACGACGAACATCGGGACAATGAAAAAGACCAGCAAAAGTGATAGGGTGCCGGACGTCGTGATATCCCGGACCACCCCGCCGATATGAAACGCCACGAGCATAAAAGCAGCGGCTGATAACCCGAAATTCACGACTATCGAGGCAGAGAACCAGCCAGATTTCATGATGCAATATTTAACTTGATAGGAAAAAAAACTATGCGCGCACGCAATGGGCCGAAAGAGAAAAGGAAGCACTCAAGGGCTGTTGAACTGAAGCGCGGACACGAGGTCGATCTTCCCCTCGTACAAGGCCTTGCCGATCACGACGCCAGCCGCGCCGATATCCCGGAGCTTCGCGATGTCTTCCAAGTTTCTCGTGCCACCGGCCGCGAGAACGGGAATTTTCACAACCTTGATGAGTTTGGCCGTGGTCTTGAAATCCGGCCCCGCAAACGCGCCGTCGGCCTCGACCGCGGACAGCAAGATGAACCCGGCGCCATTTTCAACCATGATCTTTGCCATATCATAGATGTTTTTCCCCGAGTCCTCGGTCCAGCCCTTCACTTGCACTTTTTCATCTTTGTGGTCGAGGGCTACGATGATTTTGCTGGCACCATGCTTGTCTGCCAATTGCTTGACTATGGCCGGTTTCTTTATGGCAGCAGTGCTCATGACGATGCGCTTCACGCCCATGGTAATGTATGTTTCGGCGATTTCCATCGTGCGTATCCCGCCGCCAACCTGGATATCAGCTTTTCGGCCAGCGGAGGCAACGAGGTCCTTGATGACCGCCTGGTTATTACCGATGCCAGTCGCTGCATCGAGATCCACGATATGAATCGTTTTCGCCCCGAGCGCCATCCAATGCTTTAGTGCATCGACTGGCTTCTCGTAATACATGGTTTCGGTTCCAATTTCGCCTTTCGTGAGCCGCACGCATTGCCCCTGGCGCAGATCGATGGCAGGAATCACCATAAACATGATCGATAACCACGTTAGTTAATGATTTTAACCAATTATTTCTTGACCTTGGCTTGCTTGTCGAGGAGATAATCGAGGATGTACTCGCACAAGTCAGACGCGTGCTCGCCGGTCCTACGTATCGCCTCATTGATGTACCCCAGCGAGACGCCTATGACGGTCTCTTGTTCCAAGGCAATGTTCTCGATCTTTTCGCATTCCGCCACCAGGTCCTTGACGGATTCGATGATTTGATTTGTATCGCTGAGATTTCCGGAAAAGAACGCATCGATGCTCCTGTTGAATATCGACAGAGCCAGTCGCCCTGCTTTCACGATGGTATCGATGATTTTCTTGTCGAGGCCCTTGTCAAGCACGCGTATGTTGTTCTCCGAGATGCGCACTGCGTAATCCCCGATCCGTTCCATGATCTTGCTCACGAGCGGGTAATTTGCAAGTTGTTTCTCGTTGCTTTCGACCATCTCCGCGAACACGACGTTCCGTGTCATGATGTTGTGCTGGCGGGAGATGAGCCAGTGCAAACGGTTGACCTCGCCGTCCCGCGCGATGATGGCTTTTGCAGCATCGGCATCCTTCTCGATCAAGGCGCGAAATGCTTCCTCTAGCTGGTTCGTCACGAGCTGGCTCATGCGCTCGATCCAGGACCTGAATTTCATCTCGGATGGATTCAGCAAGTCCTTGAGCGTCATGGAAGTGCTTGTTTCCTCGATGACCTCGAGCCCGATGGCGTCGCGGATGAATTTCCGCGCCGTGGTCTTTGCCGCATTGTCGATCCGCGTGCTGGAATGGAGGCGGATGGAATTGTAACCCATGATGTAGGTTCCGACGAGGAGCCGGTACAAAAATCGATCGTGGTCGATGCCATCGATGTCGATATCCTTCACGCGCTGATCCTGTTCCTGGTCAATTTTCGGGATGATCACGAGCGTGCCATCATCACGTTGGATGATTCCGACCTTGTCTTGTTCCTTGATGCCCAGTTCATCGGCCCAGGTCTTGGGAAGGGAAATTATGTAAGAAGCGCCACCTGTCTTCTGTACTTTTCTGATCTCCATAGTCACCGCCTTTTCCTTGATGTATATATCGGACTCATCATATATATAGTTAATATTTCCTTTACTGCACGCTGCTTATACATTATTTCATAAAGGGATCCAGGGAAAGAGAATTGAAAAAGACCGACTATATAGTGTATACTCCGGATGATCACGGCTCATCCTTGCCGTGATTATCTTTTTAAAGAAGTGTGATAATATCGGCAGCGTTACAAGGGAGGCTGGAAAAATATGACCGATATGCTCGTTGCAGAAGCCCCGCGTGAAATCACGGGGCGACGTTTGCTCACATTCAACCTGGTATCTATCGGGGGCTTGCTCGTGACTTCGTTATATAGCAGTTACTCGTTTTATTATTACACTTACGTGATAGGACTGGATGCGCTGCTATCTTCCATTGGATCGGTGATCGCGCTTTTTACAGCCGCGATCGCATGTCCTGTCTTCGGAGTTCTTTCCGATAACCGCCCCACAAGAAAAGGCAAGAAACGCAAGCCGTTTTTTGCTTATGGCCTTCCTTTGCTTGTCGCAAGTAGCATTCTGGTGTGGTTGCCGCCAGAGAACTGCCAACCCGGGCAATCGATGAATTGGCTCGTTGCCATCTATTTCTGGACCATGAGTTTCGTGGTCTTCCTCACCGCCTCGATGATCAGCTCAGCATATTATGGCATGATCCCCGAGCAATCTACCACGGAGGCCAACCGCATCGTCGTCTCCAAGATCCAGGGCCTGTTCAACCTTGCCGCTAACGCAGTTGCCATAATTATGCCGATCGTACTGCAAGCCATATTGCCTGACCCCCAGCATTCCGCGTGGTACGAGCCTTCCGGCAACATCTTGATCTCCATCGTGCCCGCGATCGCGATCATCTTCAGCATTGCGTGCGGGTTATTCACGATCATCACCTATTTCACCGTGGACGAGAGTTTCCTTCGAGATCCGGCTGAGAGGAAATCCGTCCCGGCGTCGCTGAAAACACTCTTCTCGCCGCTCGGGAATCGCAACGCCCGGGTATATTTCGGGTATTCCTTTACCATGCAAGCAGGCGCGAAAGTCCTCATCACGTTACCCATTCCTTTCCTCACCTACGTGCTCGTGTTTCAAGGTCCGGCCTTCATGATCTATCTAGGCATTGCGTTAGCTCTCAACTTCATTGGTTTGTCTATCTGGAACATCATCGTAAAAAGGAGAGGCGTCATCTGGGCAAACCAACTCTCCATGATCATCCTTGTCATCACCTTGAACGCGGTGCTCATCGTGCTTCTAGGGATCCCGCGCGAAATCATGCTTCCAATCGTCCTCGTCGATTGCCTCGTCGCAATGTTTAGCACCAACGCGGGTTATCTTACGAACGTACCGATCGTGAGCGCGATCGTGGACGAGGTGTCCATCCAGAAAGTCAAGAAGGAAACGGTTAGCGGCTTATATTTCGGCTTAAACGGTTTTTTCTGCAGTCTCGGTGTCGTGGCGGGCAGCTTGTTCATGGGCTTATACTTCACCGGCGGGCAAGAAAGGAATCCTATATTGATCACGCTGGCCTATTCAGTGATTTCTGTGACCTTCTTGATCGCAGCCATCTTGAACAAGAAACTTTCTCTTCCCGCGTTGAAACGATAACCGCGCGGTCGGAGAGCGTTAATACAGACCGGTAATCGTGAAGCAATCGCTATTTCCGCGTGAGCAGGAAGCTCAGTATCTCGTGAGGGGCCCATTCGACCGTGAACGATTCCACGATATCACCATTCTTCTTGACTTCCATCGCCTTCGCGGGCCAATCGTGCTCGACCAGATCCACCAGCTTGACATCGATGATCGGTAAATCTCGCGAGAACCGTGTCGTCCCCTTGGTTTTCAACCGACCCGTTTCCACGATTCGCACGATCAATTTTTTCGATGAACGGGGATCGTCCTCGGCCTTCTTCATCGCGACAATTTCCAGGTTGCCGGGCGTGGCCGTGAGGCAGGTCCCGATGGTGAGCGGCGTGGTGAACGGCCCCCGCCGGAACTTGCTGATGATGGGCGCGTTGTACTGGTGGGCACGTTTTTGCAGCCCCGCGGCCGACCACGGGCCAGCATACGGCCACAGCGCGTACCGGACGAGGTGCTTGCCTTGATCCGTGTGCGTCGGAGGGTCGTTATCCGTGCGCCCCTTTCGTTCTTCAGCAGCATAACCCGATGCACCCGGATAATCGGGGCCACGAATCAGCGTGATACCAACCGTGTCCTTATCAACATCAAAGCCATATTTGCAATCATTCATGACGGCGACGCCCCACGTGTCGTCTGGGCTAGGCATTGCGAGCCAGGTCTGCCAGACGCTCTCCCATTGCTGCTTTTCGAGGTGGCTCCGTCGATCCGGGTCGGCCGTGATGAGCTCCGTGGTAAAGGGGCCTTCGACCACGGCGTGCACGGGATTCGTCGACATCGAAAAATAATGCTTCGCAATGGCTTCTTGCTGCCGCCAGTCGATGATCAGCTCGATGTACAAGCCCGGGAGTTCCGCATACAGCTGAACCCGCTGCTTGAACCTGGACGAGGATTCCGGGATCACGTGCTCGATTTCCACCGTGTATCGAACAGGGCCGCGCTCGATGACCCTTGCTTGCACGAACGTGAACTCCTCCGGTTCGAGCGGGCATTCCTTGTAACCGGCGCCGATGTTCCAAGCACGCTCGATGGAAAACCAGTCCCGGAACACGCCAATGCGCGCCGGCTTCGAGAAGATCTCCTTGTCGATTGCTTTATCGTGGTATGACTCGATCATGCCGCTTTTTATAACGACCCGCGCGAAGGGGGTGTTCATGATGATGGCATCGGCCGATTCATCGATACTACACTTTGGTTGGGCTGGTGCGATCCCGCGGACTTTCCACCCGACGATGCTCCAGGGCTCCGCGTCGATACAAGCCACGACCCGCGATGGCCGGTCGATCAGCGGCTCGTTCAAATCATCGGGTGGCAGGACTTGGCACGGCGCGACCTTGCCCGCGGCGTTCACGAGGGCGATGTTTCCCGGGCGCGTGAGTTTCTCTGGCAGCGGGATCTCGGCGAGGACCCGGCCCTTGCAAGCCGATGGATTTGCAAGAACGACACTCGTGCTAGCATCTATGGCCACCGGGATCTCGCCATCGAACCCGGGAAGCTGGGATTGCAACTCGCGAACCTCTTGCTGGTTTTCCGTCCAGATGTCGTAACAATCGTCGTAAACTTCCGGGATGGAGCTGCCCGGCAAGATATCATGAAACTGGAGCAGCAGCGCCTTCTTCCACGCGCGGTTCAAGCGCAAGTGGAAGCCCGTGCTCGACCTTCCCTCCACGAAATTGTTCGCGGACAGCAAGGCCTCAAGACCCGTGAACATCCATTCAAAGTACCGGTTCATACGCTTGACGAGGCATTGCGTCGTGTGCGTTCCCGTGTGGAGGTGGTAAAACAATCCAGCGCCGTTCCACACGGGCAATTGATCGCGGACTTTTTCGTACATGGCAAAATATTCCTTGGCCGTCACGAAGCCCTTGACCTTGCCGGTCTGCACGTAGTGCCGCATACGGTGCACCTCCTCGCACGTCGGGCCGTGGCCACCGTCGCCAGTACCAAACACGATGCCGACCACGGGGTACACGGGGCCAAGCGCGGGATCGGACGCAGGGTCAGGGTGGCTGTAATTGCACTCCAGCACTGCCCCTGGCTTCAAGATCCGCCGGTATCGTCCAAATGAGCCCCACCTGGTGATCGGGCGGAATTGAAAGTTGTTGCTATACGTGATGACCTCGGAACCGTCCGGGCTGCGCCACCGGAAGTGCACGAAGGGGAACGCCTCCGGAGGCCAATTTCCGCTAATCTTTTGCGTGTAAAAATACTTACAGCCAGATTTCACGAGGAATTGAGGAATGTTGCTGCTGTAACCAAAACTATCGGGCAACCAGCCGACCTCGGCTTGCTTGCCGAACTTTTCCAGGTAATATCGCTGCCCGTAGAGCCGCTGGCGGCAGAATGCCTCGCCAGAGGGCATTTTAGCATCCGACTCGACGTAATCACCGCCCTGGATGTCGAACCGTCCCGTTTTAACCGCTTTTTGCACATGCTCAAACACGTCGGGAAAGGTCGCTTCGAGCCATTCGAGCATCACTGGTTGCGAAAACGTGAATTTGAACTCTGGAAATTTAAGCACGTGAAAGGCGGCCTTGCCTTGCGTGATGCGCGCTTTGTTAACGGTCTGATACAAGCGCCATAACCAGGCAATGTCTATATGGGACTGGGCCAATGCATAGAGCTGCAACGGGCCATCCTTTTCATACAGATCGCGGTGGATGGTTATCCGATCGTTCCAGCACTGCTCGAATTTCTCGATCGCTTTCGGGTCATCCGCCATGCCGACATGGTTCTTGTACGGGGCATCGCTGTCGCCCTCGTCGTAGGCCATCTCTGCCGCGGGATCCCGCTGGGCGCCCGAGTATCGCCCTTTCTTGGATCGCTCTGGTGCCTTGAAAATGCCGAACGGGAAGGACATGATCCATCATTCAGCCGTCGGACCAGATAAAGATTCTTGATAATCCAAAACAAAAATGGACATTTGACATCACAAATTGGTCATACTTTTTGCGTATCATGGTTCATTTTTTATAGTTAAAGATTGGTGTAAGACCTTTGAGTTAATTAATGAATTGGATCCCACACGGTAAGTATCATGGCTTCGATTCCAGACAGGAAAGAAGGTAAGTACAAGGATGCAAAGGTAGTAATCTACGCGGGCTTGGACAATGCCGGAAAGACCAGCATCAATTTAGTCGTGAAGGAGAACATCGTGAACATTGGTTTCATCAAGCCCACCCAGCTCGTGAATCGTAGCACGTTCCAGTATCTCGACTTTGAAATAGTAGAGTATGATATGGGGGGTCAAAAGAACTACATCATCAGCTATTTCAAAGAGCCTGGAAAATATTTCAGCGAAGTCGATGCATTGATCTTCGTCATCGACGTGCAAGACGGCGACCGGATCGAGGAAGCGGTGCTCTATTTCAAGGATATCCTCACGCAATTTGACGCCTTCAACATCAAGCCGAAAATCTACGTTTTTTTTCACAAGGCAGAACGGATCATGTTCAATTCGTACGAAGTCGACAAGGCGAACATGGAGGAGGCAAAACAATTGCTGCTCAACGTCAACAAGGAACGGTTCCCCATCGACTTCCAGTTAACGAGCATCATGGACGTGTGGTCGATAACCCGCACGTTTGCCATGATCATGAACGACCTGTATCCCCTCGATGAGCTCATCAAGGACCGCTTGAATAACATGGCAATCACGCTGGATGCCTCGGTCATCGTCTTGATCGATGACCACATGCTCCCCATCATGGACAACATCAGGAACAAGCAGAGCGCGGAGCTCATCAAAGCCTCAGCCCCTAACATCTACATGCTCAAGCAATCATTGGATCGCCTCGGAAAAAATCAGAGCAAGATGCTCACCGTGCTCTGGGAAGGGCTTGAATTTATCTTGATGGCATTACCCGACGCGCCCATCAAGCTCTTCTTGTTGCTCATCGGGAAGCGTGGATCGTTCAAGGTATATCAAGTCGAGCAAGAAGTGGTCGCTCTCGCGCCGCAAATTTATAAATTATTGAAGCTTACGTGAGTTCGCTTCAAATGCGTTATGAAGCATTCCTATTGGAAGACTATCTGGTAAAATCTTTTTAACAAAAATAGTGGACCTAGATTCGCCGGTTTATAATTTCTGGCTTGTAACTTGGAGAAATCTATGAGCTGTAAGGTGTTAATACAATGCGGATGCGCGTGGATAAAGTTTTTGTTCACGTTCCTTCAGGCTTGGATGCTGGCGGCTTGAGCTCTACCTCGCTCGATGGCTTTGCAGGAGTTGAACCTTGCGGGCTCTCGGGTGCAACTGGTTTGACTTCGGTTGCGGGTGGAGCGGTCTTCTTCTTTTTCCGGTCGAGTAGCTTCGAGAAATCCAGCCTTATCATCAAATAGACCACGATGAAGAGAGGGAGGAGGGTCAGCATGTCATCGCCCGGGTTGTATCCGGGTCCGCTCGGATCCTTGGGAATAATGAGTCCTATAATTGGAATGTGTGCAAGATCATAAGTGTTTCCGAGGAAGAATCCAAGCACGGTGAGCAGGGTGCACATAACCATTTTGCCGAGCATACACGGGATGATTGTCTTCCAGTAAGAATACTTCATAACCCCGAATGGAACCAGGATAACATCATCGGGCAACGGCGTGACAGCAAATAAAAAGACAATGAATGGAATTGTTTTGGGATGTTTTTCGAAGGTTTGCCGCATACTATCGAATTTTCGACCCAGCTCGGAGTCCACGAGTTTTTTTGACCGGGCAAACAACCTGCCTGCAATGTAACTAGTTACCTCGCCGATTCCTGCACCTAGACCAGAGATAATTCCAAGAACAATTGGATACATGGCCCCAAGGGGAGGAGCTGGTAAAGTACCGGCGTTCACGGCGATTTCGAATACAACATATGCGTAAGGGATCACGATGAAAACGCTCGTGTTGCCAAACATCGAAAGCAAGAACGCGGTCCATAATCCGCCTTCGCTCGAACTAAAGCCTCGGAAGGATACGGTGATGTTTTTAACGGCTTGGTTTAAATCGGGAAAGATATTTGCATACATGATCAATGCAAGCAAGATACAAATGGTACACGACACGATTATGAAGATTTCCGCGTTCCGTATTTTCCCGTGCAAGAGATTTACCATGATACTCACCAACTATCAAAGACTGACCCCGAGATCGTCGTATGTTTCAATGATGGTAGATGTGGTATATCAATATTTCAATGATGCTAGATATCAGAGAGAATCCGCTCGGAATCGAAGATCACGTCGATGGCTTCGTGATACGAAATCATCTTCGCACCCTCGGGAACCCCAAAATTGCCACGGGCACGCACGTCTTCTACCTGGATGGTGACTGCAACGTGATTGTCGAGCAATTGGATGATGCGCGATTCCCACGTGCTGCCTCGTTTCGCTGCTAACACGCCATCTTGCATAAGGTGGATATGCTGGCCTGCCGTTCCGGCCTTTGCTTGAATCACGATCGAGTCGAGCAAGTGCCGGGTGAACGGGTCCTCGGCCGGGCTCCGGCCTATCAAGTAAACGTTGCTGTTCATGGTCGTTCCCTCCTAAAACCGGAGCGTGCACTGCGCTCCCGTGAGCAGCAAATCGAGCTGCTCGCGATCGATGATTTCGAGGTACGGGTATTCGACAAGGTCTTCTTTCGTGATGCCGAGAATGTCCATGTCCTCTTGCACGGCGGCGATTCGTCCCTCGCTCATGGCAAGGATATCGAGCGCGCCGTTCATTGCGGGGATGTGGATGCTGGTTCCATCTTGATTCTTGAGCAGCGTGAAAATCGCTTCCCCGAATAAAACGATCATCGTCTTGATGTCCATAGCTTGTAATCCAGATGCCAT
>JAUQYW010000241.1 GCA_030587525.1 Candidatus Sigynarchaeota archaeon
CGGTCTTCACGGGCACGATGTCCCAGATGTTGTCTGGACTGCCCTCGTTTTCGAGCTGGTATCGCTCGTCGACCTTCGAATTCCACACTTGCTCGTATAATCCAAGCGCGCTTTCGTTGTATTGGTATGCAAGGAGATTGCCTTCCGATGTCCCGATGAGGATCTTGACTCGCTCCTCCGAGAGTGGCCACCAGCTAATGGAGTTAAGGTACGTGCCGAGTGCAGTTGGTAACCCCCGGTAGATCTCGAGCGTGCGCCGCAAATCGAAATTGAGGGGCAAGATCCTCGCCGTGAGCGCCGTGTTGATAGGCCGGTACAGGTAGAATCCTTCGATGGCATTGACGCTCGTGTTGACCTGGCTCACCAGGCGCATATACCTCGCATAAGGCCATTCCACGGCTGCCAATGCAGCATCCAGATCGATGGACATTTCAGTACCGCCAAAAAACGTCAACATGCCTGGATCCATAGAAGATAAGGGCACTTGGACCATGTCGGACGCATTCGAAGAATCACGTCCCAGGAAGATGCTCAACTTGTCCTTTGCGGGCTTCGTTCCCGGTTGGAAATAGATCACCGCGTCCGACGTGCTTGTATCACCATCGCCCGTGAGTTCTTGATCGTTTCCAAAATCCACTGTAACGTATGCGCTGACCTTGAACGTGTCGCGCACGTTTAGATTAAGGTTCAACCCTGGATAACTGTAATGGAAGCTGAAATCCCTGTTTAACAAAATTTTTGAATTGAGTTCCCCAGAACTACTCATCATCGACTTGAATAACGATGGCTTGAAGACATATGACCCGCCGACGCCGCTGTAATAGTAATAACCGCCTACGTAGTTGAACGTCATCGGGACAAGGGGCAGGTAGGTGGAATTGGGCGCTCCCTTTATTTTTAGCGAAGCGGTCGTCGTTGTCCAGCTCGGATTGTAATAACTGATTACCCGGTCCACGTAATGGTCTAGCGTGTAAGCACCGTGGGTTTCCCATGGCTCGAGGGGCCGGAGCAGTTTCGAAACCTTCCAACCGTACGTTGACCCAATCATGTACATCGTGAAGGGAACATAATCTAGCACGTAAACACCCGCGCCAGTACCTCCCGTTATGGTTACCACAATCTCGTCCAAGTCATCGCCATCCAGATCCCCCGAATCCATGGAAAAGACCGGGTTCCAAAAAGTGTTGTTATTCTTGTACTGAAGCCGGTAATGGTTGTCATTGCAGATTGGATACGGGTCAACGTCTGGTATCGTGATGGTCATACCATCGTTTTCGAATACATAATATGTGCCGTTGCGCGATCCGACCGCGAAATCTGGCAGCGGGTCGTCGTCAAAATAACCCGTCGCGAGCGTCATAGGCAAGTCGTTTTCCAGCGTATCGCCGCTGTTCCACGTTTCCTGGAACTGGATCCAGTGTTGCGGTGAGAACGGATATCCGCTGTGATTCAAGTACTCAAACACGCGCACGTGACCATCCCACGTAGTTGCGATGATGTCTTTTCGGAAGTCCAGATCTGCATCGAATGTCTTCACGTTCCAGACTTTCTTGTAATACGGGGATTTCCAGACCAGCTCGAACTGGTTATCCGTATTGAACAACGGGTCGTAAACGTGCCGTTGCTCAAACACATATATGTGACCATCGAGTGATCCTGCAATGATCTCAAGGAAATGGTTGTTATCCGTATCCGCGAAAGCAAGACTCATAACATCATCTTGGATGATCGAGTCCCCGGTATCCCAGACCTTGTCGTATTTTTGCGTGATGTGATTGTACCGGTAGATGTGAATTTCATTATCGTACAAATATCCACCACCTACCGCCAATATCTCTTGATCATCGCTAATCGCGAAAGCGTGGACTGCGGCTTTGCTCAACCATGCATTCCACATTTCTTGCAACGTGTTATTGTTTCCTGTGAGATACTTGAAAATGTCATCATCTGCCGAGGCATTCGGGTTGCTTAAGGGATCGATCAATATCTCTTTTGACGGAATACCCGATGTCTTCATTGCAGCACCAGTCCCGTTTCCGAGTTGATCCAGGAAAGTCGCCGTGTCATTCCCGTCGCTTGTTGATGAACTACGAGGAACATTGTTTCCAAGCATAAACACGCCTGCTAATGCAGGGAGCAATATGATGGTAAAGATCCATACACTTGCCAATTTCTTGATGGTGTTCAATCTCACCAATGATAGATTCTGTCCGTTGGAATTCATTTTCTCGTTCTTGTTCGATTTAGACATCGACATCACTCCGTGTTGTGTTTATTGCTTGTGCTTTCGACATTTTTTTCATCAGCTTATTTCCAACAATTAACATTGCGACGAATGCAGCGGTCACGAAAATTTGCTGCATTAAAATGACCAACAAGTCACCATTCAAGTGCAAGAATCCAGCAAAGACTGGAAACGCTTGTATCAGGTATATAATATTAGGTACGAAGAATGCCAAGATCGCCACGTTGAAGACGAGGGGCCAACCACGACCGCGCGTCTTCGACATGAATTCTTTGGAGAATCTCGATATCTTGTCCGCGAGCTGCGCTATGACGTGCCTAGCCTTCGCGATCGAGGAGGATAATCTGCCACGGAGGTTTTTCTCGGGTGCAGTGGCGTTGGCCTGCAAACCGCGTCGTTTCGAGCGATTCTGGGCTTTATTGGCGTTTTTCGTTCTTGACCAGACCAGGAATGCCAGCACGATCAAGAACGGAAGGACGACGAGGATTGTCCTCTGACCATTTAGCCGGGATTCGATCAAGGTTTGCATAGCCGAATAGTCATCAGGAACCTTTGGATCCGTGCCGAGTACGATTTCCAGCGCGTCGCCGTAACCATCATAATCCGTGTCTGCAATCGATGGGTTGGTTCCGAACTTGACGACTTCGTCGTAATCCGACACGCCATCATCATCCGAATCCGCCCAGTTTTGCGTTATCGAAGCAATCCGGTACGTCTTGTAATTCATAATTTCCACGGCATCATTCAAGCCGTCGTGGTCCGAATCGAACATCTCGCCATCCGGCAAGTTGCTCCCGAGGAAGCTCGAAGGATTGGTTGGATCTGTATGATAGTAATGAATCTCCGCGCCGTCCGATGCACCATCGCCGTCTGTATCGTTCAGCAACGGGTCGAGACGCATGTTGATCGTGATTGTCGAGTTCGTGTCTTCTCCAGGCCGGGGGTCGAGCGGGGAACCGCCTGAATTGACTTCAGTATAATCATCGAGTCCGTCACCGTCCGTGTCGTTCCGGGTGATAGCGGTCCAGTTGAGATGTTCGAGCTCGAAATCATCGGTCAATCGATCCAGGTCAGAATCGGTGCTATTCGGGTTGCTAATGAAATTCAGGACCTCCACGCCGTCAGGAATTCCATCGCCATCAAGATCCGGATATATCGGACTTGTTTGGAAGGGATACACAACGGCTAGACTGATAAAAGGATAGAAGAGGAATGTCACATTCACGAGACGCAATTCCTGGCCATCTATTAACCCATCGCAATCCGAATCGTTCATATGCGGGGAAAGACGGTAGGGGGAATAGGCCAATCGCGAGTTGAGAAGCGTGTCGTAATTCGCAAGCAAGACGCTTCGATTGTACTGCGATCCATTATTTAAGTTGAAATCGGGAAAATCGAAATAAGGAATGTCCCCGATTGACAAGTACAATTCCATGGCATCGGAAAGCCCGTCCATGTCCGTGTCGCCGATAGTGGGATCAGTATGATACGTGTAAATTTCATCGTAATCGCTGAGCGGGAACGTGGGTTGTCCCGATGCATTGAGTTGCATGAGGGAATCGCTATCCGTGTCCCAATTCAACGGGTTCGTCCGGATCGTTTTCATCGTCCATGAAAACGAGTAGGTGGTCTTATTGAAGAAATAACCTCCGATAACACTGATAGCACGATGCGGTGTCACGACGAGAACTGGAGCAACGACGCCGAAAACTTCCTGGCCATCGGTTAAGCCATCATCGTCCGAGTCTTGATCGAGAGGATCGGTCAGATAGATATTGATTTCATCCCAATCGTTCAACCCATCGTTGTCAGTGTCATCGTCCATCGGGTCGGTGCCGAGCACCATGACCTCGTAGCCGTCATTGTATTTGTCCGCGTCCGAATCGGGTGCGAGCGGGTTCGAATGGAAGATAAATATTTCCTCGCCATCCGTGAGGAGGTCATAGTCCGTGTCATTGTATAACGGGTTCGTGTGGAACATGTACACCTCGTCCCCGTCGGTCACCATATCATTATCCGAGTCCGCGTTGCGGGGATCAGTTCCCAGGAGCATATCTTCCCTGTCCATCAATCCGTCCCCGTCGGTGTCCGGGTTGAGGTAATCCGTGTGGTTCGAGTCGTAGCGCAGAAAACCTTCAAGACCATCGAGCAGGCCATCATCATCGGTGTCGCCATCGGTAGGATCGGATGGTGGCGTGAGATACAGCTCGTAGCCATCTGAATTGAAGATCAAGGGCGCGAGGGGGTCAATGTTGAACGGATCTGTGAAATCTAGTTCAGTAAAGCCGGAATCCCCATCCGTGTCGGGATTGCATGGATTCGTCCGGAACTTGACCCATTCCCACTCCTCGGTAGTCAAATTGTAGAATTGAACGGTCACGCCTTGGATTTCTTCACGATCCGTCATACTGCGCAAATAATTGCTCGTTTTTCCGAGATAGGTCATGCATTGGGAATTCGTGAGGTATACGCCATTCGAGAACTGGAATCGGGAATCATCATCCGTGTCGTTGTCAAGAGGATGGGTGTAGCCTCCGTTGAAGATGAGCGCTTTCACGCTGGTATCTTGCCCCGTGGCATTTGCGACTTCCGTGGCGTTGTACAATGCAGGGCCATAATATGCACCGTTCGGCCCTTCCTCGCCATCCTTCAAGCCATCGTTGTCCGTGTCGGGATTGAGCGGATCAGTGTGATCATCATAATAATCATTGCCGATCTTGATGTGGCTAACGCTTGGGGTGATTCCAGAAATATCCCAGGCGAAAGTCGTTTCAAAATAATCGTCCAGGCCGTCCTCGTCTGTATCCATGACGAACGGATCCGTTCCGATGAGGATGACTTCTTCATAATCCGAGAGGCCGTCATAATCCGTGTCATTGCGCACCGGACACGTGTGATATACTTCATATTCATCATAATCGTTCAAACCATCACCATCCGTGTCCGGATCCGTCGGGTCAGTCTTCGATACGGTCAATTCTTTCTTGTCAGAAAGACCATCGCCATCCGTATCGGCAGCAAGGGCATTTAAGCCAGGTACCGTGGCCTCGTAATCATCGCTTAAGCCATCCTCGTCGTAATCACCGCCCAAGACATTCTTATTGTAATCATCGCCGCCATCTTTGTGCGGCGTGAGCTCGACGGGAGTACCGAGATGCCAATGGTCCCCGAGATCTGTATCGCCGAAAGGCCATGGCCAATCGATGACGAACGAGAAGCTCAACGTTATCGTGAACCAGATTTCGAGGGGCTTTCCCGGGTTTGATAGGTCTTGCTTGAACGTGAACGTGAGTTCCAGCGAGCCGTACAAGTCAAAAGACATGATCAAGAGATCCAGACCAATATGCGCCGCCAATCCGATGGTGAGGGCTATTTCCAGGGTTGTGTGTTCTGCCCCACTATCCGAGGCTGCTTTCTTTGAAATAGTGACCCGGATTCCAAAAAATACCGTGATCGTGATTGAATCGAGCCCGATGTAGCTCCCGATCTCGTTCAAGACCCCGCCTGCCCCGCCCGTGAGAAAATCGAGGATCGTGAACGTGCGGGATATATCAAGCTCGAAATGGAAGCTCCACGAAATTACCTTGAAGAAACTATCGATCTTCAACGCGCCGTTCTTGATCGATAGCAATTGCAGCACGAAATCGCCGCCGCCGGAGAAGGATAGCTCCAAGCCCAGCGTGCTTAAAAGCATTGCAATCAAGGGATTCTTCTCCGAATCAAAACCGCTGACCTCGATGCCAGCATGGAACCGCGGCGTGAACTCGAAAAAGCTCAAGATTTTAGTGATAAACGTGCCAATCGCGGAGATTGAAAGGGTCGCATCGCCTCCGAAGATCATGTCCACGATCCACTTAAGTAGCCCTTCAACGTTGAACTTGAAGCCCAACTGCAAACCGAACACTATCTTTATCTGGAAAAAGGAGAAAATCCCAGCTGGCTAGCGCCAGCCGTCCCGTGACAAGCTTTTTTTTGTTGCCGCCATGCCAATCGTCCGAGCAGACTCCCGGAACTTACATGGTCCGCCACGTGCGGTAACCGCAGGAAAAAATGGGAGGCTGGAGCCAAGCGACTTGTCCCAATGGGCCCACCCGCATAGGAAACTAAGAGTCCGGCTCCGGCACGCTCGTTGTCCGTGTCCCGTTTGGAAAGCACGTCGCTTGCGACAGGCTCCGGGAATA
>JAUQYW010000590.1 GCA_030587525.1 Candidatus Sigynarchaeota archaeon
TGGGCACCATATTTCGTCAATCTTGGCATCTCTGGAATCAATCCACCCGCGTACGATCAATACGGCATGGATCCGGATACCTTGATGATGGATTACTCCACGACCTATTTGTTGCGTGGCTCGCTCGGTTCGGGCCAACAGTATGCCGGGAGCCCGACCGTCGCCATCGATGCCCGTGCCATCTACGACCGCATCAACAATCTCCTTGCATCGAAAACCGTTGCACCGCTGGAATTCGCCCGCCCCACTATCGGCGTGATCGCGAAGATGCTCGCCGCATGGTCACCAGCGATATTCATCACCGACCAGGCTATCGCGCAGCTCACGGGCAGCGCGGGTGCTGGCGTAGCAGTCGAGGAACACGTGGTCGCGGATTTCAACCAGTACTTGGCCAACCTCGAACAGTTGCTCAACTCCCAGGTTTCTGCCTGGCAAGCGCAGAATTTCACCACGGGAACAGGATCACAAACCACTACCGCGCTGAAATTGGACGCAATCGACGAGCAAGACGAGGTCTTCATGGTGTTGCTCTTAGCCTTCGCCAACCAGCCCAAGAACTACGATTATTTCCTCGACTTGTTCAAGACCATCTCTCATGGGCGGAAGATCTTCGCGGCGATCGCGAGCTTGTTCCCCTGGGATGCATCGGAGACATGGATGGTGTTGCTGCGCGCCGAATCGAACATCTTGCGAGGCCAAAGCGCCAAGTTCGTGCCCGAGCTCATCGAGTATGCCATGCTGCTCGCCTTGAACCCGGACATCGTGGCGATCGAAAACAGCATCTCGCCGCTGCAACTTGCCGCGTGGAAATTCGTCATCGTTCCCGTCGTGCAATCAGTCGTGTATTCGGGGCTGGAACCGCGCATCATGAATTATATGCAGTCCAGGCCTCTCTCTTACGTGACTGCTCCGTATTATTATCACAGGAGATATACCTATATGCACCACACGTCGCTGCATTACCACACGACAGGATAATCAATTTTTTCCCTATTTTTTCATAGTTTCGTACGGGCAATATGCCACTTCCTTGGTATAATGGTTCTGTGTCCTGGCTGCATCGATAACCTTCTCAAGGACTTATCCCGCGTCACGAAAAGCATTTAATGGGGAAGCTGCCATTGAAATACACGGGATAATACAATGGCGAGATCTGACACCCTTTACAAGATAGGCAAGTTCTTCGGCGGCGTTGGCGGCCAAGATGCGTTTTACAAGCGGAATCTCGGCCCGGAGCTCAAGGCAGTTCCGGACGAGGAAGTCGAAAATCCAATAAATACAGTTGCAAAAACCTTCAAAAAAGCCCAGATGAAGCAAGCCATATTCGCTTTCTTGTGCTGCTTCATGATGGCTGCCATCATGATCGCGTTCTCGGTATGGATTTTCACGCCTTGATACAACAAGGCGTGGGCGGTCTTATTTCTATAAAGAATGCATAAAACTCTTGGAAAGAAGAAAGAGAACTGTTTTTTTAGATGCCCATGTCCTTCCAGTAATCCGGCACCCACACGGTCTTGCCCGTTCGCGAGCTCTCGATGGCGGCCATGGAGACTGCAAATGACTTGAAAATTTTCGGAAAAGCATTGAGCGGTTGATTCTTCCCGCCGGCGTCCATGCAACGCTTGATTTGCTCCAAGATGATCATCTGGCCATCGTAATTCGTGCCCATGTGCTCCACGCCATCTTTACCTGCATCGCCGATGAGGAAACCATCTTCTTCAATTTCCCTGCCTTGCTCGTCCTTGTACTTCGCTATCTCGAGCCATGCCCCGCCAACCTTGAATTCCCCCTTCGCGAAGAAGAGTTTCTGGAAATTCTTATCAGGCGTGTTGGGGCCGCGAGATTGCCAGTCACCATACAACTGAGCCCAGACCCAGTTGTGACGGTGGTTATAATCATCAGGATGCGCCAAGGCCAGGCTCACGAATGCCGTGGAACTACCTTGCCACGCGGAAAACTTTGGGATAAAGGTATCGCACTTGACTTGCACAACGTCGAGCCCCGTCCAATACCGGAGCAAATCGAACCAGTGGGGCATCATGTCTTCCAAATAAACTTCAGGCAAGAATCGACGCCATCCCTTGCGTTTCTCGCCCCAATTTCCACCACTCGCCATGCGAATCATAGCCAATTTGCCCAGTTCATTATGTTCTTGAATATAACACTTGGTTAACCAGTTGTGCAAAAAAAATCTGTATTGATGGCCAATGGCGGTTGCTAATTCGGGATGATCAAGCGCGCATTGCACCATTTGCCTGCCCGCGTAAATCGTGGACGCCATGTTCTTTTCGCAGATCACGTGAATACCATGATCCATCGTTTCCTTGCAAAGCACGTGATGCGACTCGATTGGCGTGGCAATGATGGCTAAATCGGGCTTTCCCTTGTCCTGGACATAATCATCGATGCTTATGAAGAAGTCGTCTTCCTTGAGCCCGAACGGGCCCATATGGTCCATCATTTCGGTATCGATATCAACGATGCCCGTCAGCTTGAAATCTGGGTGTCGTTTCACGCAGTTTAGCCAGCTGTTAGCTTGGCTGCCCATGCCGATGATGACAACAGACTTCGTGGCGCTTTTCTTTTCCGCCCACGCGACATCGGACTTTTCCTTTTCAGGCTGAGCCGCCGGGGCCTGCTCTTTTTGTACCGGATTGGTTTCTTCGACTATTTTCTTGCCCATAATATTCACCGAGTAATTGGTTGTTTCAACCGTTAAAAGCAAGAATAATTTGCATGGATGAGTTAAAAAGAGATAGTGCTGGTTTTGATGGTCATTAGTTCCGATGGGGAATGGTACCGGAGAATTTTAGTTTTAATTACGCTGGCTTTTGTGGTAATAACGATCACTCTTTAGGCCGGCTCGGCTTGAATCGCGTAGAAATCCAGGAAAAATATCGTGGACACAGAAACACCGAGGATTGTGGATAAAATTGCTAATCACATTACCCATTTCCAGCTGCCATGTCTTTGGATGGTCGATGGCCGTGGTCGCCGCTGCGTTCGGTTTCACCGTTGCGGGTTTAATAACGCGGAAATATATGCTCGTGAAGCACACTTCTGTCATGCGATTTCTTAGCATTTTTGCATGGATCATGGTCGCCTCATTGGCAGCGGATCCAATTTTCTTTGCAATAACGAGAAATCTAACGACTCAAGAAATGGCCGACTCGGTCATCCAGATCCAAACATCGTTTTCGTTCGCGGGCACGGCGCTGGCAAACATTGTCTTAATATGTTTCTTGAAAAGCATTTTTTATGAAGGAAGATCCAAGCTGTGGATGCGCGCCATCGTTGTGATCGAACTGGGCGTCGCGATCTTGATGCCGGTGCTCGCGTTTGCGGTAGCCGAACCGCTCTACGTCCTCGTTTTGCACGCGTTCGCATCTATAATCATCTACATCTTCCAAGCTATACGTGCGTTCGCCATCGGGTCCAAACTCAAGCGGGAAAAATCCACGGACGTCGCGAGCATCAACGGTATCACGCTCATCGGATTATCTGGTGTCTTGCTCATCTCGACGTTTTGTGCATTCATCATGCAGGAGATCGCGTTCGTGTTCAAAGAAGATTTCCTCGCGATCGGGTTGATAGATAACTTGGGCTGCTCGCTGTTTGTGGCTATCGGGTTCGTGCTCGCGGTCGTGTCGCTGTTCGTCCTGTATGTCGGCTACTACGTGCCCTCGTGGATCAAAAAGCGGTGGCAATCCGGAACCTAATTAACTTTTATTATCGCAAAGGGATAAAGGTTCCCTTTGCGATGCACCGAGGCCATGCACGGCCTCGGCGCTGGGTTTTATCTGTCCATTGTTGCCGGGGCGCTCGGGATCCTGGGCGTGAATGGTAACAAGAGATTTTCGCGCTCGCTGGATGTATGGTGAAGCCATTCACGCGGCAATAATATGAATGCTTGCTTGCCGTTCAGAAATGGTCGTTATGTCATGGATACAAGTCCCTGGTCTTCACGGCATAATCCGGCGGGAGCTCGGCGGTGGGCATGTCTATGCCTTGTTCCGCGAAACGCAATATATTTAGCAGCATTCGACCCGCCGTTGGATCCGATTCGAGGTGGTCGAGTAGCGAAAACGTGTTGAGGATAAATGATCCCGCGAAGAACGGGTAAATTGCAATATGGATGCCACTGTAATAACCTGATTTATCCCGCGTGGGATAGTACCCGACGCCAAATGCCCCGCTTATAACGTCGCATGTCTCTTCCTGGCTATCGATGGTGAACTCCGACACCAGGTCACGATACGTGCGGATATCGAGCAATCCAGTTGGCAGGCCAGCAAAGATGGGATGTTTTTTCGCGAAATCATCGCGGCCTGGTGCCCACGTTGCTGTCTTGGACAGCATCCCGTTGATTTCCAGCGGGATCCAGTACAGCGGGTCCATGTTGTACATAAGCGCCTTGGTGGTGGCAAAAATGACCACGCAGCCACGTGCTATGAAGTCGAGCAATTTAGACCATTGGTTTCTATTCCCCAGGTTTCCCTTCAACCCGCCTACCAAGATGACGGCTCTTTTCCCCCGGATTCCTGCATCGTCTTTGACCGCAGCAAATGGCCTGGTACGAACGCTATGGCTTGCAAGCCACGGTTCTAGGATCTCGCCATTATCCCAGAGGACGATTTCATGGTCGATCCGTGGGAGATCAACGGGATCCACGACTTGGAATTGGGCGTGGCCCCCGGTTGGCGCCGCTCCGTGGTCGAAAGTTGCCACCACGTCGTATATGCCCGCGGGACCATTGATCAAAATGGATCCGTTGAAGATCGGGAGGGCGAAACCGTCTCGCGGAACCTTTGCGGTATCAGGGATAGTTATCGATGTTGCACGCTCGAATATCCAGCCTCCCGGGCCGTGAACGTTGACTCGAACCGTGTACGTCCCGGGTCGCAAGACGTCCTCATTTGCCAGAACGACCTCCAGCTTGAAGCTGGTGCCGCGATACCCGGCAAACGGTTCAATGAACGTGCAAAAGCGCAGCGATGCCCAGCCTGACGCCATCGCATCGGTCGCTCCAGCCTTCAACTCCCGGAACATGTTGCTCATGCAGCCTTCCCCGCTCATGCCCTGGTCGACAAGCCCCGTCACATTGTGCCCACAGATCCGTGGATTGGATCGGATGAGATCGAGAGCGATGAGCCGGTGCTCGGCTTGCCGGCGATAGCTTTCCTTGAAAAACGATTCGATATCGGGAAAAAGCTCGTCCATGTGCCACTTATTCCAATCAACAAAGAACGCTTCCTTCTCTTTCAAGCAAACCTGGACATCTTCAAGATCTTGCGGTACACCTGCTTGCTCATAGAGCTGCACGAGCCGCGGTGCATTGAACTCGGAACCCGCTCCGTGCTCAGATAGGAACACGGGCTTCACACCTTGCCCGATGGTGCGGAAAAAGTCGATTTCCTTTCCCCGCAGCGGTATCGGCGGGTAATAATGCGCATCGCCCATCCCGGGCACGTACCCGCCAATCAAGTCTTTCGCGTCGGGTGCTCCCGGGCTTTCCGCGCCCCACATGAACTCCCAGGCATTCGAGCCGGGATTGCTGGCCGAACCGATGCTCAAGTGCTTGTCCCATCGGCCGCTGTTGAGCAGTACCAGCCTGCTCGGATCCAGCTTTCGTATCAACGGCAAGAGACCCGCCGCATGCTTGAAAACGGGATCATCTGGATTCTCGTTCAGCAAGCCCCAGATGACCACCGACGGGTGGTTCCTGTCCCGCGTGATCATCGCTTCGAGCGCCGAGTCAAACCGCCGCTGCATGTCCGGCGAGTCTTCCAGCATCCAGGCCGCGAGGTTTTCCTCGTAGACCAGCAGGCCGAGCTCGTCGCACGCGTCCAGCTGTTCCGGGTAAGCGACGCCCGCGATGAACCGTATCGCGTTGAAGCCGAGCGTCTTCGCTGTATACAAGTCCTTGCGCATCAACCCCGGATCAACCGGGCGATGCAGACCGATTGGAAAGCAGTTGCCCGTGTGGGCGCTCTTGAGAAAGACGCGCTTCCCGTTGAGGTGGAAATATCCGTCACGCACGCAAAACTCCCTGAAGCCGAAACGAACCTGGAATTCAGCGTTATCGGTCGTCCCGGACTTGGGAATGTACTGGACCCTGCACATGTATAATTGCGGGTCATCCAGCGACCACGGCCGCGGATGGTCCACCTTGAAGTGAACGACGACACGTTGTTGATTCTCCAAGCTCTGCACGGGGATCCTGGCGTTAAATACAGGGAAACCATCGTGCTGGTTTGCAACGGATAGTTCGAGTTGCCCATCATTTTCCTGAGGATTGTTGCAACGCAATTTTATGTCAAGCGCGACATTGCCCGCCAGGTCGGCAGAGACCACAGCCACATCCTCGATCCACGGGTTCGGAACCATGATGAGGGCCACGGATTGCAAGACACCACCGAAATTGAAATCATACCCCGTGACATACGGCACCGCTTTGTTTCTATGGGGGATCGCTTTCAACGTGAAGCCGTCGATCGCCTCGTTGGAGGGATTGACAACCCGGACCACGAGCTGGTTTGGACCGTGCCATGCAAGTGCCTCCGTGCAATCGAGCCAGAACGGGGTTTCACCGCCCTCGTGCTGCCCGATTGCTTTCCCGTTGAGCCATACCTCGGTGAAATAATCGACAGCACCGAACCAGACGAGAACCCGCCCCGTTGGAAAGGGCTTGATGCTGGTGGTGAAATCGAGACAATACCATGCGACCCCGTGGTATCCCGGATAGATTTGCTGGATAGTGCCCGGAATTGTTGCATCCCGGGCATTCGCTATGGGGAAATGTTCCCACCACCGACCGGCCTTGCCTTGATTTTGCGGGTCGTTGAGGATCTTCCACGTGCCATCGAGCACTTGGACCAGGTTTCCGGCGTTCACGTCTTGCGTCGCGGCTTCCTCGCATTGTTTAAGCCATTGATCTGATCTCTCCCCGCAAGCCTATAAAAAAGCGTGCCACCTAGGCCCCGATCAGATTATTTCCTTGTCGATGAGATCTTCGAGCGATGGCGCCCGAAATACCGCTGCCGTGTGGCCGTGCCGCTCCGCGCCCTTCTTGAGCAGCCCTCGCACGCGAAACCCGTGCTTCAGCGCGATCTCGAGTGCCACTGGCTTGCCGAGCGTGAACGGTTTCAAGGTGGGTCCGGTTCGCAGTGCCTTCTGCACATCATGGTGCAATCGTTCAAGCGAAAGGGGTAAATCCGTAGCGGTTTCAAGCCCGGTACTAGTCTTGACGGCGGTGGTGACGATGCCCGGTATGTGCCACGATGCCTCCTCGCAAGCCTTGTCATCGCCGGACAAGTAGATGGTCGGAACGCCGATTTCTCCGGCGACCGCGGCCCACAAGCCGAATTCACCTATGGTTATGCCGTTCAGCTTGTAATAATCGACCGCCTCGTGAGACATGGTGTGGCACAAGTTGGCGCCGGGCGTGTTGCTCATCGCGTGTTGCCCGACGAACAGCAATGCATCGATCTGCTCGTTCTTGAAGTACCGGGGAACATGCATGCGTGATGGTGGCAAGTACTTGGCAACAGGCAAGAGGTCTGCCTTGTCGATGCCTCCGGCACCGTGGCCATCCCACACGTGAATGTTAATGACGGGATCAAAATCATTAATGCCCCTAATCACTGCATTGAGTTCGGCAGTGAGCATTTTCCGGGCTTGTTCAATCAAATGATTCTTTCCGCTCGCTTGTTCGAACCTGGTGACGCCCGCAGCCCCTTCCAGGTCCGTGATGATAAATACGTTTTTCGTCGAGAGGTGCACCGGTAATAATAGTATGAAAAAGAAAAGGAAGTATTAGCATATCAATTTTGCTTGGACACGACGCGGTTGATTATTTCCGCGTGATCGAGTGCCAATTTATTTCAACTCCCAAGATCCATTGGCTCACGAGTTTTGGGTGCCTAGGCGGGTGCTTTTTTTTGCTACGCGTCTTGCTAACCAATCGGGCATCACCACGGATAGATACATGCAGATATAAAAAGCGACGGCGAAAGCCCATGCGATGTAGACGAATATCGAATAGCCCGGGTCATCGAATGCTACGATCAAGATCGTGTCGACCACGAACATGAGGAAGAACAGCAACAAGCAAATCATAGCCCAGAACATGAGCGACAAGCCGGTTTTGGCGACCGGGGTTTTTGCTTCGGCTGACGCCAGCTTGCATATCCTTGCAATCGTTATATATATGATATACGAATAGGCGATGAGCCCGAGCGTGCTGTATAGCCGAATGTTGAGTTGACCTGCGTAATCTGTAGAGGGAACGCCCCACCAGTTCCACGGCAAGTAGAGAATTATGAAGAGCACGATGCCAAGCACGATGACGAGGTTCAACGCTTTTTTCCCGCGACCCGTGATATCGATGGCGAACATAAACAAGACGATGTCGGCCACGACGATCATGCTATAGCCAAAGGGCAACGAGAAGCGGTAGATTTCCCGGTAGATTGTTGCAATCGCGGAATCAACCAGGCCAATAGCGAGCATTACGATCGCGGCCGTGAAGACCAAGAACACGATCGTGAGCAACAAGGGGGGTTTTACCTTGCGTTCCTTCCACCGTGCGTGCATTTTCACGGTCAAGACCGCGCTGAAAACGGCAATTGCGATGTAATAAAACATTAAAACGAGCACTCTGGGCTCGAAAGGAGTGTATGTCATGATATCAATTCCCTCGCTCCTTCTATTAAAGGGTGAGGCCCGCGATTGCATAACGAAGGAAAGTGCTCTCGTTATTCACGGATTCTTGATTTGGGGTAAATGCTCGGTTTTAATGATCTGAACCATTTAATGTACTATAATCTCATAACATCACATCAACAAAGAATCAAGGTCAAATCATGACAGACGTGTTTTTCGCACCAGTAAAAGTGAAGAAACTCGAAGTAGAGGCCACGCTTCCAGCAAAGTTCCTCCGTATGCTCGATAAGGTTGACATCGCAAAATTCGTGAACGGAAAAAAAGTTTGTATTAAGATGCATCTCGGTGGTAATCTCGGGTATACCACGATTCACCCTCTGTTTGTGCGCATACTTGTCGACAAGATCAAGGACTGCGGTGGCCATCCTTTCGTGTGTGACCAATCAACGAAAGATATCGAGAAGCGGGGATACACGAAGCAGACGTTTAATTGTGGCATCAAAGCATTGTTTGGCCCGATGAAGAAGACCGTCACGGTTCCGATCAATTTTAAGACATTCGATACTGCCGAAATTTCCGAGACAGCCTTGAGTGCAGACGTGCTCATCGTCTTTAGCCACGTAAAAGCACACGGAGATTCTGGATTTGGCGGGGCGGGGAAGAATATTGCTATGGGCATGGTGCCGCCATCAACCCGTGCCAAGATGCACGCCCTCGAGGGCAGTATCGATTGGGACGAGGCAAAGTGCAAGAAATGCAAGAAATGCATCGAGGCTTGTCCCAACAAGGCGAACAAGTTCAACGACAAGGACAAGTATGAGGTCTTCTGGCACGCGTGCAAGTACTGTCGCCACTGTATCCTTGCTTGCCCGGAAAAAGCGCTCACCACGAAAGGCGTGAATTTCAACGATTTTCAAGAAGCAATGTCGCGTGTCGTCAAGTACGTGCTGGACCAGTACGGTAAAGACAATGTATTATTCATCAGCATGTTGAAAGATATAACCGTCTTTTGCGATTGCTGGGGCTTCTCGACCCCTGATCTGGTTCCTGACATCGGCATGCTCGCGTCGAAAGACCTCGTGGCCATCGACAGGGCATCGCTCGACCTGATCAAGGTCGAGAATTATCAACCCATGGGCTTGCCCGAGGGGATGGAGCTCGGCGAGGGCAAGCACCTGTTCGAGAAGATCCATGGCAAGGATCCGTACGTGATGCAAAACATCCTCGAAAAAATGGGCGTTGGCTCCACGAAATACGAACTTAAGGAAGTGGAATAACCTCCTGAATTATTGAAACTATCCGTTAGATCAGGAGAGTGTTTTTATGGCAGATCAAACGAAGGAACCGACCGTATCGGACAAGGATTCATCGATAATCAATGCCAAATCGAAATTTATCGAGCATGTGGTGTTGTTCAGCACGTGGGCGGTTGTTTTTTTCGTGGCCGGGTATTGGCACGCGGGTATGCTCGGCGGTCTCGCTGGAGCCGGGCTTGGTTTGATCGTGGCGTTCATATGTGATTTAAATGTCCTTCACGATTCTCCACTAAACGTGTTAAGGCATAAAGAATACCGCGAATGCACGGTCGCATCGATGTTTCTATTGATCTTCGCATTCGGGATGATGGGGCTTGGTGCCTGGTTCGGTAATGGAAGCGGGTTCGGCACCATAGAGGGAATGAAGCTCGGGTTCACTCTCGGTATGATATGGGCGAGTACCAAGCTATTACTCGTGAAAATTGATTGGGCTCGTTTTTCTTTTGTGACAATCCTTTTCGCGATGTCCATCGGCATAGGATTGATCGTTGGGGGACTCGTTGGCGGGTGGGGTGGCGGAGCACCAATCGGCGGCGCTATGGGCTTCCTTTCCATTTTTTGGTTGAATTTCGATCCAGTAGATCTTTCTGACAAGTGCAAGACTACAGAAGAATGGAATCGCGTGTGGCATATCTGGTCTAGGATCTCGTATCTGATCTTTGGCCTCACATGCGCGGGACCGTTTCTTGGCATTCCGTTGGAATTATCTTTGGTTGCACTCGGCTTATCGTTTATCCTTGCCTTTTTTTATCGCCATAACCGAACGGGTTGGAGTTATTATAGTGTATCCGTAATGCCAATTTAACATATAAAAGAAGTCCCGCCATTCATGACGGAGTCAAAACTCATTATCCCCTCTTTCCTTGGCTTCATTATCTTGATGCGATATTCAACTTCGGGGAAGGTGAACAATATCACTCCATTTTTTATTTTCCAAATTTTTGTCTCCCCTTACTGAAGACCATCCACTTGGCATACGACCAGATATCTTTTTTTGAATCCATGCCGCTTGCCTTCACGAGGTTGGCGAGCTTGAAGGGACTTTGCCAATCCCGGAAGCGTTTGTCCGCTTCCTTGTACATTGCCCATATCGGGCCTTGATCCTTCGTTTTCCAGGCCTGCTCGATGATCGAGGCCACGCGATCGACGAAGGCGGCGACGATCTTGTTCCCGAAATCCCGCGTCGCGCCGGTCTTAGGATCCTGTCCCATGATCCCGAGTTGTTTGCACCTTTCGATGTATGTCATGCCCCCGGGCAGCGATGCCACGTCGACGAGGTCGGGGAACAGTGCCAGGCCTGCCGATGTTTCTGCGACAGCTGCGTGATCCCCGTAATAGCCGAGATCTTGCAATACGAACTGCTCTGCTATACCGATCGCATATGCGTCAGCGTGCTTTTTCATGAGCCACGTGGCAGCGTGGCGAACATTGCGCACCTGACCAATGGGATAATGCCCCGTGAGCATGACAATGATCCTAAAGCCCATCTTGTAGAGCTGGCTAGCAATGTCCTTTGCAGAAAAGGATTGCGTGTGCATGGTGAACGGGAAGTTCATGGTGGTGTAATTGCGCCAGTACATGGTCGGGAAAAAAACGCCGGCCCCGATCTTTTCTGCAACGCGCCGCAAGAGACACTCCGCTTTCAGACCATCGAAACCCAGCGGCAAATGCTTGCCATGCCATTCCAAGGAACCAAGCGGGATAAACGCGGCGGGAAATGTCTTCAAGGCTTCTTCGACGTGGACGGGGCGCGCCTTAATAAAATCCACAATCGTCATAGATGATCAGTAGGCGTTTATCTACAAAAGAGCTCAACGATAAGCGAATAACCATGACAACTTCAAAAACTCCGCTAATTTCAAAGCCTCTCCGAATTTTCATCGTGCTCCTGATTATGTTCCTGGCGATCTTCAATTACATCGACCGGGCAATCCTGGTGCCAAACCAGGAATTCATCATCATGGATCTCTTCGGAGTTTCACAAGTCGAAGCGGCCGAGCGCACGGCGATGATTTCCGGGTTGCACACGGTCTTCAAGTGGTCAGCCGCCTTGTGTACGATCGCGTATGGCTATTTAAGCGATAAGTTCCCCCGAAAAATGATCCTCGTTATCGGATCATTAGCTTATGGTATTTGCACGATGTTCACATTTTTCGTGAAGACATACGAGCAGCTCGTGGCGTTGCAGATCATAACGGCCGTTTCTATCGGCGCGAGCCTGCCGACGAGCTATACCATCTTATCAGACTTGTACCCGCAATTAAACCGTGGACGAGTCTTCGGGGTGTTCGGGATCTCGACGATCCTGGGCGATATCCTTGGAAATCTCACGGTCAGCTTGATATTTCCCGTCGATCCTGCAAACCTGGCGAATTGGCGACCTCCGTTCCTCCTCGTCGGCGTCCTCGATCTCGTGCTCACGGGGTTGATATTCATCTTCGTGAAGGAGCCAAAGCGGGCCATTACAGAGAATTATCTCGACCAGGTCGTCAGCCAAGAGGGCATCGAGTATTCATACCGCATCCGGAAGCAAGACCTTGCGGATCTCTGGAATGTCCACAGCAACCGGTGGCTCATCCTCAACTTCGTTGACAACATCACGGGCGGTTACATGCTCGCCACGGCGATCCCGTGGATGAAAGAGCATGGTGCCACGTCCACGGTTGCCGGCATCATCATCTTATTTCCTGCCTTGGGCATCTTGTTCGGGAACCTATTCTTTGGCTGGCTGGGTGACAAGCTTTTCAAAAAGGACAAGCGCGGCCGCGTGCTCACGTGCATCATCTGCATCTGCGTGTCCGCGGTGATGCTACCGATCGCCTCCGTCCTCCCGTACGACCTTACAGGCCTCGATATCGGCCAAGCACTGTCGTCCCTCGTGTTCATAGGGATCTTGCTCTTTTGGCTCGTATTTTTCTTCTTCAACAACGGCATCGGCCCGCATTGGCATGCCACGATCCTCGATACGAACAAGGTCGAGGCGAGGGGCTCGATGCTCTCGATAGCGGTGTTTTTCGAGGAATTTGGCGAGGGGCTTGGTATCTTGATTGGAGCATGGATCCACGACGGGTTAACTCTCGCGGGCATCGCGATGCCCTATTCGATCACGTGGGGAGTCCTCACGGTCTTCATCATTGGGGGCGCGGTCTTCTGGTTCTTCTTGTACCGGAACGTGGCCAAGGATATTGCCCGCGTTGATGAATTGAACAAGCAACGTGCCGAAGAATTGAAAAATACACGCTGAGCCAAGGTGTCCTCTCTTTTTCATTTCTTTTCTCCGTTTGGAATCTCCAAATTTCTTTTCGCGGTATGCAGTCATGTTTATATGAGCGGGGAAAAAGTCTAACGAAAGCACGCGCGATTTTGCGTGGGCTGGTTAAAACATGAACGCGGCACCGGTTGACGTCGAAAAAAAGAAAATCCTGGTCACGGGGCTGGACAACGCCGGAAAAACAACCCTTATCGACCTTGTCCAGAATAAAATGGTGAAGACGCTTTCCGCGCAGCCCACGCGAGGTATTGCCCGCCGGGAAGCGGAAATCATGGGCCATACGATCGCGATCCACGATCTCGGTGGCCAGGAACAATACCGGGCACAATATCTTGCCCAACCCGTCAAATACCTCGATGAGACAAATGCTTACATTTTTGTTGTCGATATCCAGGACAAGGTTCGCTACGGCGTTGCCGTGGGATATTTCGAGGCAACGATCGGGTTGCTCGATGGCCTCGGCATCCACCCGCGTATGTTTGTCCTCTTCCACAAGTTCGACCATGCTTACCAGGTCGATTATAACGACCCTCGGACTCGCGTGAGGGAAGAATTCAATGCCTTGAAAGATAAATTCACCGCGAGTGCCCAAAAATACAATTGCACGATCGACGAGTTTTTCAAGACGTCGATTTTCGAGGAATGGAGCTGCTACGCGGCATTTTCCGCGGTGTGGTCATCCATCATTACTCGGCTCGAAAGCACCCAGGCATACCTTGACCGCTTAGCAGAAACCATTCCGGACGTTATCCTTGCCTTGTTGCTCGATTCGCAGGGCAATCTACTCGCGAAGAAGTTGGCCGCGGCTTCTCTCGACTCCGCGGTCGAGCTCGTCGAGCTGACCAACAAGGCCATCAACGCGCTCCTTGCATTCCGATCCTCAAAAATAGGCGTGTCTTTGGGCGAGACTAACCTTGTTACCGTGAACATCGCGGGCCAGACCGTCTTCATCCGCGGGTTCGAGAGTAGTGAAAAGCCGTATTACCTCATTCTTGCAAAGAAGGCGGGTGACGACCTCGAAACTCGCGGGATCCTCAACCATTTAACCTACTCGCTGTCCGTGTTCCTCGCGGCATCGGAAAACACTTGATCCCTTCCTTCCATCATTCTCTGGCTTAGCCATAAGAATAAGGATTATTCTCTGGTTTTCTAGCAGCAGCAAAATGTATATAATGAAGTGAGAGGATACAATGTCGATGGACTCAAGGGCTGATTTAATGCAAGGACTTGTACCGAGATGATTTGAAGATGGGGATGTTCCCGCCGGGCGTCGAGAAGAGGAAAATACTCGTCACGGGACTGGATAACGCTGGAAAGACGAGCATCTTGGACCTCATCCAAAACAAGATGGTAAAATCCTTGGAGATGCAACCGACGATAGGTCTCATGCGCCGTGAAGCGGAAATCCTGGGGCATGAACTCGCCATTTATGATCTCGGTGGCCAAGGACAGTACAGGAAGCTGTACATCGCCCAACCGAAATATTTTGAACATACCAACGCCTACATTTTCGTGGTCGACCTCCAGGACGCGGAACGGTACGGTACGGCTGTCGAATACTTCGAAGAATGTATCGAGTTGTTTAACGAGCTCAATATCCACCCGAAAATTTACGTGTTCCTCCACAAATTCGATCACGCGTACAGGGCTGATTTCAACGACCCGAAAAAACAGATTCGGGATTCCATCGATAGCTTGAAAAAAAGATTTGTCTCGATCGCGAGAAGGTTCAAGTTTTCCATCGAGGATTTTTACAAGACATCTGTTTTCGACCCTTGGAGCTGCTATGCAGCAACCTACGACGTTTGGAGTTCCGTGATCACGAGATTAGGCAGTATTCAGGAATACCTCGATCGCCTCGTCGACGGCTTGCCCGACGTGTTGCTTTCGTTGTTGCTCGATGAAAAATTCAATATCATTGGCAAGAAACTCGTTATCGATGAAAAAAGCAATGCGGATCCTATCATCGATCTTGCAAACAACGCGATCAAGGCTCTCGTGAGATTCAAAACGACCCGGATCGGGATCAAGTTGGGGGAAGCCAATTTCGTAACCGTGGAAATTGCTAACCAAGCCGTCTTGATCAAGATTTTTGACGCCGATGGCCACCCCTTTTATCTTGTCTTGGCTAAAAAAACTGGCGATGAGCAAGAAGCTCGAAAAGTGCTCGGGCACCTCGCCGACTCGATGTCGGTGTTTCTATCAATTCCAGAAAATAAAAATGTTGATGAAAGCTCGCGATTGAATCAATTTGAAAATGAAAAATGATTAGAGGATACTTCCGTCGAAGTATTGCATGTCGTCAAAAAACTCCGATGGCGGCTCCTTGTTCCTGGCTTTTGCACGCAATATACGGCAGAACCCGTGATGCGTTATTTTTGACTTCCACCCGATATCGAAGCGAGGCAGCGAGATCTCGCCCATGTACTTGGGTGGCCGTCCCTTCGACGCTGCATCCTTCCATCCTGCGTCGTCGAATGCAGGGTCCATGTTCCAGCCCTTCATTTCCTTGTCCGTCGCCAGCCACGTCGCGTCCGAGAGCACCTTGCGGATGCTGCCATCATTTGCCTTCAATTCCGCGTAGATGTTTATTACGGGCTGGCCGAGGAAATAGCACGTGCATCGCACGGCCAGCAAATTCTTACCTGGCTTGAGCAGCGGCAAGATATTCCAATACTCAATCGAGTGATCCATAACAGGTGCAGCGCCGTGGTAGCTGCATTGCGAGAAACCGACCTCGACCCCGTTGACATACATCACTGCATAATTACCCGGGCCGAGCTCCAGGTATGCACTCGCCAAATTGGAAAGCTCGTCCGCGGTTAGTTCAATCACCTTGCGGAAGAACCGGGGGTCCTGTGTCTGGATGTTCTCGGGGAACGCGATCCATTCGGATTCTAAGTATGGGTTCACCCATGCGATCCCTTGTTTGACCTGCTCCGCCTTTTGTTCCTGCCAATACACCTGCCAGTCGTAAAACCGGAGAATGCGGTCGAGCATCGGGCGGCTCGCGCAGTTCAACCAGAGATCCTGGAACCGCTGCTGGAGGTCCTTGATGTCCGGGATGATCTGCTCGATTAAATTGACCACCATAGCTGCTTTTTCATCATCCAACCCTTCCTTGCACAAGTTCGTGACCTTGGCGGTGGTCTGGATCTTGCGGATGAAATACCGGAGCAATCGTCCTGCAAACTCGTAATATTCCAGGTTGATCGCATCATGTTTCACGATTAGCTTGAGCTCGGTGACCAACGAGATGATTTTTTCACACAATGACTTCTGTTCTTCCATATCATTCTCGTGGTAAATCAAGTCCTCGTGGATATCCCAATGTTCCTCCTCCTTGAGGAGCGGGTGGACATTGTCGAGCGCCGGGCTGTGATACGGGTGGCGCCAGAGGAACCCGAGCCAATTGCGGAGATACCGGGACGGGAACGCTTTGTGGATGCTGCACGTTGCATCGAAGAGTTCTGCGAGTTTTTCATCCGCGATGCCAAACAAGGCCTTAAAATACGCGCTCACGAATGTCTCGTCGTTAAAGCCCTCTTCGTTCCATGCATACGCACTCGCATAGCTGAAGGACATGATGTTGTTCTCGTGGAAGTTTTCCTGGCCATTATCTCCCCAAGCGGAGTTGATCTCGCCAATAGCGCCTTTTCTTCGCCCGTTATCGATGAGCTTGCGATTCGATTCGAACGAGGAAAGCACGTCGGGGAATGGCTTCATCCAACCCAGCGTGCTTGAGCTCACGACGAACGGCACGCCGAAACTGGCGATGCGGTCGATCTCGGGCCAATCATCACGGATATCGTATTCCCAGAACACCATCAGCAAATTTTCCTTGGGCAACCCTTGCAAGACCTCGTCGTACTTGGCGGCGATGTCGTGGTACAAGAAAAACGTCGTCTTTCCATATTTCTTGAGCTCGTTGATCACCCAGACGTAATGGTCCAGCAAGGTCTTGCCCATGCCCTTCTTGGCGACCAGGTCGCGGCATCGATACTGCCCGAGGTCCCACGTCTCGTCGCAGCCGATGTGGAACTTTTTCGAAGAGAAAGAGGGCGCGATTTCCGAGAACAAGTCGTGCAAGAACTCGTACGTTTTCGGGGAAGCGATGTTGAGGGTCGCTGCCCCGGGAAACTCGGCCATTTTCTTGATCTCGGGGTCGAGCAGCATATTCTCGCAATGGCCCAGGTTTTGAAACACGGGCACGAATTCCACGTGGTATTTGCTTGCAAATGCTTCGATCTCCTTTATATCCGCGGGTGTAATGGGTCCCCGGTCGTGGCCGATCTGCGGGTATTTCGCGAAGGAAAACATGTCTTCAAGGTAAATCTGATACATGTTCAACCGGAAACGGCTCATCAACTTGATGTGGCGCTTGATGGCTTCGACCGAGGGGGATTGGCCCCGGGCAACGTCTTGTGACAGACCCCGGATTGCCATCTTCGGATAATCATCGACGATGACGCGGGGAAGGAACAGCCGGCCTTCATCTTCGATGATGAGCTGGTAGAGTAACTGCAGGCCGTAGAACAATCCCGCCGTGGCATTTGCGAAGATGATGAGGATGTCATCCTTTGTTTCCATGTGAAATCCTTCTTCCCCTATGACCGTCACGTTGACACCAAGTTTCTCGATGATGCTCGCGGCATCCTCATCCTCGTCGATTCTTGCAATTTGCAGAGGATCTCTTTTATAGGAAACGATCTCGTCATCGAGCTGCGCGTGCAAGTAGCTATCCTCGTGCGCGCTCGTGTCGAACGTCGTCGTAGCGATTATCTCGACCATTTCTCCGGAAAACTCGATCTTTCTAGGTCTCGGGCACAAGAACAAGCGCCCTTCAACCCCGGGGCGATCGTTGGCCTCGCCAAGCCCCCATAATACTGCGTACTTCATACTTTTATTCACCTATAATTACGTTAAGCGCCTAAGGATAATTAAGCAACTAATTAACCACATAGAATCCCGTCAATAAGTCAAGGATGTACCATGGCTGCCGCCGATCTCGATCTTACAATTGACCACGAAAGAAACGAGTTTCAAGTGCGCTTCAAGGGCAAAATCGTGCTCGAGCACACGCCTCCACGCCCGTGCGTTGAACTTGCCCGATGCGATCCCAAGTTCCGTATGAATCCGCGGTACATCTCGTATTACAAGCTAAAAAACAAGGTCTCCCAGCGCCGGCCCCTGCGGCTCGTTAAAAAAGCGGGCACGGAGGGATCATTCACGATTGAATTCGAGGAGATCCTCGCGCTGCATTTCAACATCGTCGAGAACCGGCTAGAACTCGTTCCGGAGATCATTGGAAAGCTTCCGGAAACTTCATTTCCTTATAACCATTTCATTATCAATTTACCTGCGGATCCCACGGAAGCAATCTATGGCTGTGGGGAGCAATTCTCGTTTCTCAATTTACGAGGCCGCCGGGTGCCTTTGTGGACCCAGGAACCCGGCATAGTAAAGAACCATTCAATGTTCAAGTATCTCGCCGATCTGGCAATCGGGGCGGGCGGCGAGTGGTGGACGACCTACTTTCCCCAGCCCACGTTCATCTCCTCCCGGAATTATTTCGTCCACGTGGACTCCTATGCCTTTGCAGAATTCGATTTCCGGGGAAAAGATCGCCATGTCTTGCACGTTAATGAATTTCCCTCGAAAATCATCATCGACGTGCAAGCATCTGCTGCCGGCGTCTTGAGCTCGTTAACCGCATACTTGGGACGCCAGCGACCGCTTCCCGAGTGGGCATTGGATGGCGCGTGGCTGGGCATCGTCGGTGGTTTGGACCCGAAAGATCCAAACAGTATTATCTCCAAGCTCGACCGTGCGCGGCGAGGCAACACCAAGGTTGCGGCAGTGTGGGTCGAGGATTGGACAGGCTTGCGGAAGTTCAAGGCACAAACCCGGCTCTTCTGGAACTGGAAATACAGTCCCGAGCTGTATCCCGACTTGCCGGCATACATCAAGAAATTGCACGCCGAAGGGATTCGCTTCCTGGGCTACAACAATTGTTTCTTGATGCTCGATGGGGATTTGTTCGAGTATGCCCGGGACCGCGGGCTTTTGGTAAAAAACAAAGCCGGTGAGGCGTATAACCTACGGATGTATTCGTTTTACGCGGTGTTGCTGGATTTGACGAACCCGGACACGTGGACATGGTTTAAAGGGCTGATCAAGGAAAATATGATCGGTATCGGTCTGGACGGATGGATGTGCGATTTCGCGGAATATTTTCCCATCGATGGCGTCGCGCATTCAAAAGAAGACCCGTACTTGCACCACAACAAGTATCCCGTCCTTTGGGCGCAAATCAACGCGGAAGCCATCGAGGAAATGGGACGGGATCGCGGCGATGATGCAATCGTGTTTTTTTCGCGGTCTGGAAATGTCGGGACAACCCGATATTCACCTCTCATATGGGCAGGAGACCAGATTATGACGTTCTGGCTCGACATGGGCCTTCCCGCCGCGATCTGTGCTGTTATTTCGATGGGTTTCATCGGCATCGGTCAAACCCATGCTGATATCGGCGGGGAATTTCGGCTCCCTTGGACCAAGCGGACAAAAGATCTCTTCATGCGAGCCACGGAGTTCAGCGCGTTCACGTGCATTATGCGAACCCATGATGCGAAAGGGCATTCCGGCTGGACGCAAGATTCCGATGAAGAAACACTGCGCCATTTCGCGAAGTTTTCCCGGATCCATGCCCGGTTGAAGGATTACTTGAAAGACTCCATAAAGGAATATTCCGCAACGGGGATGCCAGTCGTACGCCATTGCTTCTTGCATTACGAGGACGATCCTATACTTCATGCAAGAATGCCCCGTTCGCTGCAATATCAATACTTGCTAGGCAGAGATCTACTCATAGCCCCGGTGTACATCAAGGAATCGACCACGCGCGAGCTATACCTTCCGCGAGATGATTGGATTCACCTCTGGTCTGGCACGGGATATTCCGGAGGCTGGATCACAGTCCCGGCACCGCATGGTGAACCCCCGGTTTTTTACCGGAAACAGTCCTTGTACAAGGATCTCTTCCAAGATTTGAAAAATGCGTGAAAAAAAAGGTGTTATAAGGTCATTCGAGCACCGCGCCTTGATCTCGCAGCAAGGACTGGATTTTAGCCACAAGAAGGTCCTTGAACGTGCCGCTGCTATTCGCCTGTGCAATCAAGCCCGCGGCAACTCCAGCAGCATGGCCGATTGCCGAACATGTTGGCAAAATGCGTATTGCCGAGTGCGCGACGTGGGTGGCCGATATTGGCCTGCCAGCTACGAGTAAGTTCGAGATATCTTTCGGGATAAGCGACCGGAACGGAATGCTATACCATTTTCCCGCGGGGATGTGGCGGATGTCCGTGTTTGCGGTGCCTTTCGGGTCGTGGATGTCGATACTGTAGTTGCCGAGCCCTATGCGGTCAGGAAATTGCTTGCAGTCGAGCAAGTCTTGCTCCGTGAGCACGTATTCGCCGACAATGCGACGAGTTTCGCGCAAGCCAAGCTCTGTCCCGAGATCCACGACCGTGGAACGCTTGTATCCCGGGATTTTGTCACGCAGGAAGTGGATAAATCTGCTCGCTTGCTTTCGGCCCTCGATCTCAGCAGCAGTCATGGCGAAAGGATCCGTGAAATCAAATCCAGCGACGCGCGTCTGGTTGAAATGAAGCTGGTGATGCCCGGCATCGAACGCGAGGCAGTTATCCCGGGGCGTGAGCGGATTCCCTGCTTTTTTTTCGGTCTTGATCTTCACGCCTATTATCTGGCGATTCGGTGCAAGCATGCCAATGTTGCCAACACGGAAATTTAACGTGGCTGGCTGGACAAGGCCATCCGACTCGCGACCCATAACCCATTTACCGCCCGCGTGGAACACGATATCGGCATTGCCTGTCGCGTCGATATACCACTTCGCGGTAGCGTGGATCGAGCCCGCTTTTGTTTGGATGGTCTCGGACACGATCTTTTTAGCGTCGATCGAATCGGATCTCGTCTCCACGCAGTTCACGAGGCCATGGAATAGCATATCAACACCCGCTTCAATGACCATGGTATCCAGCACGCATCGAAGCATCGCCGAATCAAATCTGCTCGGAAAGTCCCGGCTCGCATCAAGCATGAATCCTTCCTTCACGAGTCGATCGTTCAGCTCCTTGAAAAGCCCGCCAACGAGCCTTTTATTCGCAGACTTGTAAGACATGTAGGGAAACACGAAGCCAGCGGTCGCCATGCCACCCAGGAACCCGTATTTCTCGACCAGGAATACTCGTGATGCTGGATTGGTGCGCTTCGCGGCAATCGCGGCAAAACAACCGGCAAGCCCCCCACCGGTCACCAGGATGTCCGTTTCAATGCTTGTTTGCATGGTGTACCCGCTTCGACGTTGAATGTATTGTCAATTGCAATATACGATAAGATGTAATAAAAACCAGGAAATGGAAAGTGGTGATCTTTCTGCTATAACCGTTAGAAATCCCCTTATTGCATCACGATCCTATTTTGGATACGCCGTGCCTTTTTATGAGTCATCAGCCTTTCTCTCCTTCGTCCCGTCAGCGATCCCGGATTTTGCAGCATCCCTCTGCAATTTCGAGATGCGGATGAGCTTTGCCGTGCGGTCAAGACCCTGGTCAGTCTTGATCTCTTCCAGCTCCTTGGCCAGCTGGTCCAGCTTATTTTCCCTCGCCCACTGCACCCAGTCGAGATCGGGCTTCAACCGTCCTTCGATATCATCCACGCTACCGCCCAGCCAATGCACCACCACGAGCAAGTCCTTGATCATGGCCACGAGTTTCATGGCTCCAATGATGCTGCCCGCGTTAACCTTCGCCGATATTGCCTGTGCCATCTCGATCGCGTCCGTCCGTGCTTTCATCAAGAGGGCATCGAAGTGCCTGGTAATGACTAGCTTTAACGAGCGGATGCGGGACTGCTGCGACACGATGGCGGGCAGGGCCGACAGCTGGCTGAAGCAATCATCGATTTCCTTCGCGACCGGGAATGTGCCGAGCACGTTACCGTTGGCCAGCATTGTTTCAAGCTTCGAGACGAGTGGTTGTAGGATGGTAAGCAAGAGGTCTCGCTTCTTAATGCCCTTTCGCGACGTCGTCACGACCCCGGCAGCGGCCAGGATCGTGATCACCCCGATTATGATGAGGAGATAGCTCAAAGGGTTGCTGCTCGGATCGAGGGGATTCGTGTTCCACAGCACCTCGGTCCCGTCGAAAAACGCGTCGCCGTCCGTGTCCGGGTTTTTCGGGTCGCACTCGCGGCGGAATTCATTGATGTTGGTCAAGCCGTCCTGGTCCGGGTCGTTCGAGCTATCGTCGATGCACACGGCCAGCCCGTGCGCGTGTTCCCACCCGTCGGGCATCCCGTCCCCATCGGTGTCCGGGTTCCAGGGATCGGCACCGGCCAGGTATTCTTGGATGTTGATAAGTTCATCCATATCCTCGTCTGAATCAGCATCGTTGACGAGCGGATCGAGCCCTGAGTCCAATTCCCATCCATCGGGCATATCATCTGCGTCCGTGTCGGCTGCGACCGGGTTCGTATGATGCACGAGATATTCGTCGCCATCGGGGAGGCCGTCGCCGTCTGTGTCGACAAGCAGCGGGTTCGAGCCAATCCCGGTGATTTCAGTTCCATCGAGAAGACCATCAGCATCTGTATCGTTTAAGCACGGATTGGTATGGTACGTGTGGACCTCGGCACCGTCGAGGAGGCCGTCGGCATCCGTGTCGTTGCACGTGGCGTTTGAATGATAAGCATTGATTTCAGCACCGTCCAGGAGGCCATCCGCATCGGTGTCGCTACATGTCACGTTCGTGTGATAGGTGAAAATCTCGAGCCCATCGAGCAAGCCATCAGCATCCGTGTCGCTGGAGCATGGATTGGAATGATACGTGATGATCTCACTGCCATCGAGGAGGCCATCAGCATCCGTGTCGTTTAAGCGTGGATTCGTGCCGTGGATGTAAATTTCGGGGCAATCAAGCAAGCCATCGGAATCTGTATCGTTAAAACAAGGGTTGGTCTGGAAGATATAGACCTCGGTTCCATCAAGGAGACCATCACTATCCGTGTCGCCGCACGTCACGTTGGAGTGATAAGTGAGGATTTCGAGACCGTCGATCAAGCCGTCGGCATCCGTGTCGTTGCACGTCGCGTTCGTGTGATACGTGAGGATTTCGAGACCATCGAGCAATCCATCGGTATCCGTGTCGTTGCACGTTGCGTTGGTCATGTAGACGAAGAGCTCATCAGCATCGATGAGCCCGTCAGCATCCGTGTCGTTAGAGCAAGGATTGGTGTTATACGTGTAGACCTCCGTGCCGTCGAGGAGCCCGTCGGCATCCGTGTCGTTAGAGCAAGGATTGGTGTTATACGTGTGGACCTCCGTGCCGTCGAGGAGCCCGTCGGAATCCGTGTCGTTGCACGTCGCGTTCGAGTAATATGTTAGGATTTCGAGACCGTCGAGCAAGTCGTCGGAATCCGTGTCGTTGCACGTCGCGTTCGTGTGATACGTGAGGACTTCGAGACCATCGAGCAATCCATCGGTATCCGTGTCGTTGCACGTTGCGTTGGTCATGTAGACGAAGAGCTCGTCAGCATCGAGGAGCCCGTCAGCATCCGTGTCGTTCGAGCAAGGATTGGTGTTGTACGTGTAAACCTCGGTTCCATCAAGGAGACCATCACTATCCGTGTCGCCGCACGTCGCGTTGGAGTGATAAGTGAGGATTTCGAGACCGTCGATCAAGCCGTCGGCATCCGTGTCGTTGCACGTCGCGTTCGTGTGATACGTGAGGATTTCGAGACCATCGAGCAATCCATCGG
>JAUQYW010000291.1 GCA_030587525.1 Candidatus Sigynarchaeota archaeon
TAAATATCAACGGCGGAACGCGGATTTCCACTAAGTAGAGCCTTCAGAGCTATGATGTTTCGATCATCGGAGTCTAAGTGGAATGGCTCTGATTTACGCAAATCAAAGCCGCAATGGCTACAATTTGTAAGTGGCTCGTCCCACCGCAAATTCCATTGGATCAGTGGCTTTCCACAACTCGGGCATCGATCCTCGAGCAAGCAAGAATGCTCCAAGCATGCCCCAACCATGCCTAGGCGCCATTCTTTTCGAAAATAAGGTTCTGCATCATTTGCAAGACACGTCGGGCAAAACCTCGATCCGTGGCTGACATTCGGGTGACCTGGATTGCCAACTTTGCATAATATGTTGTTAATCGGAGAAAACCTACCCAAATCCTCTTCAGTAAAATGCAATGCCTCTGGAGGGCGCGTGATAAGGGATTCCAACACAATCTCTGGAATACCTGAATGCTGGGCGAAGTATTTGATGATGGTGCTCACTTTCTCGTGAAATTCGGGATCTGCATTGTTCATTTCGAAGTGTAGATCTTGTCGCATCACGGATGGCGGATTTTTCTTATTACACCGAATGAATCTCATTATCAAGGATAACAATGATTCGTTCAACTTCGGCTCAACTGTATTCTCCCAGAGGACTGGATTTTCATGAATATGCACGTGCTCGGAATAATTCGATTCCACGGCGAATCCTTTTCCGCAATGGTCGCATACAAACGGTTTCTCGCCCGTATGTGTCCGCAGATGCCTTAGATGTAACTCTTCGGTCTTGAAAGCCTTATTGCAATGCTCGCAAACGAAGGGTTTGAGCGTTAAATGAATCTTTTGAATGTGGCCGTCCAGGTTGGATTTGATTGAAAAATTCTTTTCACAATGAGGGCATTGGATTTTCTTTTCACCCGTATGAGTCAATAGATGCTTCTTTACATATTCTTTCTTGGCAAAAGCACGGCCACATTGTTCGCAAGTAAAGGGCTTCTCATCCGTGTGCATCCTGAGATGCATCGTGAGATGTGGCTTGCTCACGAATGTCATCTCACATTGGGGGCATTTAAACGGCTTTTCCTCGAGATGTGTTAACTTGTGGACTCTCAATCCTTCCTTCCTCGTAAAGCTCATCTCACACATATCACATTTGTATGGTCGCTTACCTTCGTGATTTAAGAGATGCGCCTGATATCCAGTCTTTTGAATGAACGAGGCACCACAAATCTCGCACGTAAATGGTTTTTCGCCAGAATGGATGAGTTTATGTTTTTTAAGCCTTGGCGCAGTCTTGAATGCGTCCCCGCATACATCACAGATGTGAGGCCGAATCTCCGAATGAGTAATTAAATGCTTAGTCATATCTCCCGTGTCATAGAACATTTTCTTGCATTGTGGACATTGAACGTCTCTTTTTCCAGTATGGCGTTTCTGGTGTTTTTCAAGATCAACCTGGAGCTTGAATGCTTTCCCGCATTGATCACACTTTAATGGTCTATCATCCGAATGGTTGTAGTGAAAATGTCGTTCTAAGGCATCCTTTCGTGCGAAACGCATATCACAAGCACTGCACTTGAATGGTTTTTCACTCGTGTGCGTCTTTAGGTGGCTTTTCAGACCCACGCGAAAGGAAAATTCCATTCCACATACTTCACATTTGAAAGGTTTCTCACCCGTGTGAACGCGGGCGTGATCTACTAATGTTTTTCTTTGAGCGGCTCTCAAGCCGCATTGCTTGCAGATGAAAGGTTTTTCCGAGAAGATGATGTCTAAATTCGAGTCATGTTCCTTGAGGAATGCCTCGAATAGCGTGTCATCATTGAGAAAATGCAATACCATGGTGATTATATTGTATAAAATAATTGGTTGTTGTAATGCACCGAGTTTCGTTGCTGAATTCTCATATTCCTTCAAGGCCTTCAAGAACTTATTATTCTTATTATCATCACCCATTTTGTATGCGGGATCTGTTGTATCGCAGTATCTTACGATGAACCATGCAATATCGTTGACTCGTTTGTAGTGGTTAATGTCTAGTTTTTCGGCGCCATAAGCGAACGTCAAAAAATCTGCACAATCGTCCGAAATAATAATCGGCTCTGCTTTTGTGATATCCTGCCCACAATTATAACACGTGGTAATTTCTTGATTCCAACTTACAAAATTTGGTAAAATGATGGTATTACAAGATGGGCATTTGTTTTCTAACAAGCATCGGTGTTTCTCGCAAATGATATTTAATGCGAGTCTCCATTTTCTGCGAAAATATGGTACTGGATCTGATGCAAGGCAGAGTGGGCAAAATCGTGCGCCATCTGTATCCCGCCCTTGAGTCCATTTATTTGTCTTCCAAAATGTCTTTGCAAAAATAGAATTCTCTCCCTTTATTGCCGCTGGAAGCATTGGCGCTAATTTCGTAATCCCATCTTGTCCAAGATCCGTGCAACTTGAGAAAAAGTCAACAATTTCTCTAGGCGTGTCAAAGTCGAGATCGACGGAACCGAGTTCAATATTCAATTTCTCCCTGATGAAGGAGACTGAATTTACAAGATTAGCCCTAAGAGTGCGTATGATCCATGACGAGGTGGATTCATCTTCGAATGGTACGACCTTGAAAGCCAATTTCGTTGCATGTATGGGTCCGATGAAATTATTGTTTGGTTCCTGGGGCGTTGGCGTATTTTCGTTGAGCAACTATGCGCTCACCTATTCTTTTAATCAAATCCGAGGTAATGGACTCCGATCCTTTTTTGATGGCTTGTTCTGCAGAACGGGTTATTATTTTTACGATATCTCCTATCAATCCATCGCTATAAGAGAAAATCTCTGTCGCGTTATCCAATTTCCAGAGATATGATGGCTTTTTTAGCGGAAGTAAGCATTCGAAAGTATATAGAAAATCACGATATTCCTTGTCGTTCTTCCAAAGTGGTAATTCCATGTATGGAAATCTTTTGGAGACTTGCTCTTCAATGTAGATGGTTTTAGCAGCGAGATCGATCCCGCTGAATATAATGGGGATCTGTGATTGATTGCTCAGTTCCTTCAGTCCATTGAGTACATCTTTGATATTTTCCCTTCGAGACTCGAACATATTGTGAACTTCATCAACAATCAACATCCTGATATTTAGTTGGTTGATTGCTTGGAGGATCTTGTGCTGAAGTTCTCCCGTAGTCTCCGAGCGCGTGTTTGGTATTCCAAGGACAAACAGTAATTCACTATAAAACGCTTTGAGCGTGGCTCTCGTAGGAATATCAACGAATCCATAACGACCTCCATTTTCAAGCACGTTCGTTCTTATGAAGCGCTTGAGTAACTCTGTTTTTCCATTTCCCGATGGGGCAATGAGTAACATTCCTTCCATCCTACTCCTTTTTGGCTGCCTTAACAAGTATTGCATCTCCTCTAAGATTTCTGTGGCATTATAGTAATCAATCCATCGATCCGTGAGAATGAATTTTATCCGTTCTTCATCCGAGTGGGTGAGTAGTTCGATAATCTCTGGAGGGAGACCTCTATCGTTCTTTTCATCTATATCTTGCTTTTTTCCGTTATTTTTCTTGACGGTCAATTGGTTCACCCTTCTTTTTCAACAGTTCAAATGAATTTTTGGTTGGTTTGTAATCATCTTCTGTATTTTTCTCTGATCTTCCTATATTCGATGTTAGTTTCGTTGGAACATATTTATCGTCTTTACTCTCGACGTCCAGTACTTGTTTTTCATTTTCCAACATGGTTATGGATGTATCATTCATGTTAGTTGAGGGGGTCGTTGTATCTGCTTTGTCTCTCCGTTTCCTTGCAGATAATGCCGTCTTTGCATGTTCGCGTTTTATTTCTGCATTCAACAATTCCTGCTTTGATTTTCTTCTTTTTTCACTTGTCATATCACTTGCAGAACGAATTTCTCGTCGACGCTCCAGTTCTGCCCTCTTCAACGTAACGGGCGAGACACGGGCACGATTTCTTTCACGTGCTTGCCTTAACATGGATTTCCATTCAGATGCGGAAATCGGATTATCCCCATGGGTTTCGATGAGAACTCTTCCCCAACCCGATGCGGGACGAGCGATGATGATTTTTCCATCATCTGGATGAATTACAAAAATTTCTCTGATGTCGCGGGGATCAAATCTATATTCTACCTCGATTGAACCCTTTTGTTTGAATAATACTTGGAGATCAAGAGAATTGTATTGAATGTACGATTTCGTGATGCCCTTGTTATTTAGCGTCGCCTTCAACCTGTTTAGAGCTTGGTATTCCAGCTTATCCCGATGTTCTTTTGTAAAAGTAATGGGTGCGGGAAGAGGTAATGGTGTATGCCCTTTCATCGTGTCATCCAATAGCATCAGGGGCGATGGGAGGTGCTCCTTTTGCTGCGTCCTTTCGTGATACGTATCAACAATCCAGGAGACAAGCCATCGTTCGATCTCGTATAGCGTCATTGCAGCTTGCTCCTCGGGGTTAAAGTCGTCCATGCTCTTCCGTAATTTCATAGCGGGGCGAAAACCAGACACGTTCTCGTTTTTCAAATCCTTTTTAAGGATCTCGAACCATTGCTCGATATAAGCCTTGGATTCAGGTTGTTTTACGGGAGCATATTCCAAGATGATCCCGTATTCCATGCAAAACGACTTGACATCCTCTGCCCTGTAATCCAAACCGTTATCGACCAATGCCATGACTGGAATGCCTTCGATAGGCCATTTGTTTGAAGTGTTTCTCCAATCCGTTTTCTTGTCCTTAGGTAGCATGCTCATGACGAGAACTTCAAGTACTGTCAATTTTGAAGGATGATCGAACGTCAAGTAATATCCTGTTACCATCCGCGTGTATACATCAATTGCTGCAACTAAAGACGGGGTTTTGATCGATTCACGTGTTTCTGTATCAACAGGAAACACATCGAAAGGCCAATTATCCGCTTCAAGAACCTGAAATGGCATTATTGCATCTTTAAACACGTCAAGTGAGGGACGGAAAGTATTTCGCCATACAGAACGTCCCATCTTTGCCTTAATCAATTTGGATTGTGGCAGTTCTTTTACAAATCTCTGGAATGTGGGATATGAAGGCGGATTTAAACGCTGATCATCGCAAGCATCTGAAAACTTGGAGTATATTCCTTTTATGGTCGAAAATCTATCTTTCAAATATTTTTGACGGTATTCCTCCATTAATGCCATTACATCTGGAAGAATTGATTTCTTTCTCCCCGCCTCTGAAAATTTAGGTACGAGACCTTCAATCCCAAATCGTTCATACCGTTTCACCCAGCTTTCAATAGTTCTACACGACGTTTTCACTCGTTTCGTGAATACACGGCGCCAATCTTCATTTCGCTGGCTTGGCGGGATTGATGTCCATTCCTTTACGATTGCCTCACGTTGTGCAACCACGGATTCGTATTTCATCGGTATTTCTGGATATTTTCGTTCTTTCACCTTGTCGCTTACTTCGATCGATTTGGAGATGCCTCCATTTGAGATTAGATCATAAACCGTGTATGGCTTGATTTCATCGAAGATCGATCTGAAACACGTCGTGTACCTCGTGACGGGGCGAATCAACGTGTTTGCGCTTAAATCTATGGTAGAAAATGTATCGATCCAGACGAGGCCATGATAAATGGAATAAGTTACGAATTGTGCTGCTATATCAATTCTGCAACCCAACATGCGCGCAATCTCTTCGCAAAGAGTTTTGTATTCGATCCCGTCTTCAAAACGACTTATAACATTCTTAACTTGGGTAATTTCATGCTCATAATCGTTAAATCTCAATCTTGATGCGCCTAAACAGAACCACACGTTGTTGAACCGTGCCCCTCTGATCATTTTATCCGTTATAATTAGAAATTCACAGCCCCTTTGTTTCGCGGCAGTATCGGCAGCAATCCAAGCCTCCTTGAACTGATCTAAAATTGATTCGATCTCGTCCTCTTGTACCGTTTCAAGTCCTTGTAACGCTGCATCTTTTCCAGCCCCTTCCGGAGTCGATCCAACTCCCGTTTTGGAAGGTTTGGGGGCAAAACCTTCATAGATTTCAAGCCTTTCACGTTCTCCATCAAGAATATGACGGGCTTGAGTTCAGCCACCACGTTCAGATATTCCTGATACAACTGACTCCTGGTATCTAACGGGTCGCGATTTCCTGCCATCGAAAAGCCTTGGCATGGAAAGCCACCGATGACTATATCAATGGGCTTTTCCTCGTGCAAAGCCCGAATTTGTTGCTTGACGGCGCCCGTCCGGATATCTCCGTTTATCATTTTCGAGCGTGGATGGTTTCTGACATAGGTCTGGATCGCTGGCTCCCATATTTCCACGCCAGCAGCCACGGAAAATCCCGCTTGTTCAAAGCCAAGGCTTAAGCCTCCTGCGCCCGAAAACAAATCGAGAACGTTATATTGATGCTGCCTGGGATCATTCATGGCTTGTCTGCAAACCTTCCATGGTCATGAATACTTTCGATCGCTCGCCTATATATTTCATGACGCGAGGACAATGCTAAAAAAACATGACCACGAGTTACTTGGTAAACTTAGCATCGATGATGCACTTGCTATCTGCATCCTTCAACACGCACTTTTGGAACGATAGCGACACCTTCTCCTTCGGGTTGAAGCTGGATAAAAAGCCCGAAGCGTACGGATTGCAGATGCCTTCAAAAAACATGTTGTGGCGTTTTGGCTTCACGGAGCCCCCGATCGGGCAAAATTCCGTGGGAAATTCCGTGGTCACCTTGAAACCTGTTTGTGTGTCCACGAAGGAAACGGCCTTTCCACCCATGGCCTTGAACATGGATTCCAAAGCAACTTTCTGGTCGGTTATGCCCCGTTTCTTGTAAACCTCTCCGAGATTTCGGCCAAGCATGGTCGACACGCTCTTAGGGAGGTTGATTCCGCCGATTTGAACCATGCTCGCGATGAAGCTCTGGAAAAATTTCACGTAGTCGGTTTCCATGGTCATACCCATTGTAGAGGAGAAACGGGCTTGGCTTTATTCCTCGTAAGACTCCATGTTTAATGACCACGTAACTCGTTTTAAATGTTCATAATGAAGGTCGTTTGTGACAACAAAAGGAAAGGAGTACCTATTCCTATTCATCCCGGTTGGCCGATAGCTCAAGCGAGAAGTCCACGGGCCGCGCCTTGAGCGTGATCGCGCTGGTCGAAATCCAGTCGACGCCGGTCTTCGCGTGCTGGGGCAGCGTGGCAGCTTCGACGTTACCGGAGCTTTCCAGGATGATCTTGTTCCGAAGCCCCGCCTTGTCGAGTTGTTGCACGGCCTTTCTCATGTCATCGAATGGCATATTATCGAGCATGATGATATCCGCCCCGGCTCTTGCGGCTTTCAAGGCATCATCGACCGACGTGACCTCGACCTCGATCTTCTTGGAAAATGACGTAGCTTGCTTAGCTTGCTGAATCATAGTTTCGATGTTCTCGAAATAGGCGAGATGGTTGTCCTTGAGCATGACCATGTCGTCGAGGCTCCACCTGTGCGTGTCACCCCCGCCGATCACGACCGCCCGCTTCTCCATGGCCCTGAGGCCTGGAATCGTCTTGCGCGTCGCGGCGACCTTGCATCTCGGGTTGACCCGTTCCTTTTCGATGATAGCTTGGAATTCCCGGGTCCGCGTCGCTACACCGGAGAGGTGCATGAGCAAGTTCAAGGCCGTGCGCTCGCCGAGCAAGATAGCACGGACGGGGCCTTCAACCGATGCCACGACATCGCGCTTGGCGACGGCATCGCCGTCCTTCTTCATCGGGCTTAGCTTGCAGCCGAGCAAGTCGAACAAGGCCTCGATCTCGACGAGCCCGCACACGATCCCGCTTTCCTTGGCAATGATTGTGGCCTTGCCCCGCGCGCTTTCCGGGATCAAGGCGCTCGACACGTCGCTGAACCGTGCGTCTTCGAGAAGGAATTCCCGCAGTTTTTGTTCCACGATGAGCCGGTAGGATGGATCCATGATCATCAACACGTAAAGGTGCACTTACTCCAATAAAGGTGATGCCATGCGATGCGCGATTATTCAAGGGTGACGCGCCGGTTCAAGAGCAACCGATTGCTCGGCTGGCCGACTAGTATGCCGTCCTCGACCTGTAGCTCGCCATTCACGATCACGTGGGTGATCCGCCATTCCAGGTTCACGTGCGCCCCTTCATATGGGCTGATCCGCGATTGGCTCTGGTACTGGTCCGTTGTGGGTATGTATGGGTCGACCTTCCTCGCGATCACGATGTCCGCGTCGGCGCCCTTCTTGATCTTGCCCTTCTTCCCCTCCATACCCAGCGCGGCCGCCGGATTCTCGCAGCCGCCGCGAACCACGTCGCTGATCGGGATTTGCCGGCTGCCGAAACACGTGAGCAGCAAGGGAACATAGATGTCGAGGACCGGAAAGCCGGAGGGGGCGTCCAGGAACGGCACCAGTTTCTCCTCTGCGGTGTGGGGGGCGTGATCTGATACGATCATGTCGATCGCGCCGGCATGGAATTGCTGGAGTAAATAATCGCAATCGGAGGCTGGACGCAGCGGTTGCAAGACTTTAGCAACCACGTCCTTCTCGAAATGCATGTCACTGGACAAGAACAAGTGATGCGGCGTCACTTCCGACGTGATCTTGCCGGGGAACCTTGGCTTCCGCTCGAGGATCGCGTCGATGACCTTGCGTGACGAGATGTGGCACACGTGGATCCACGGCTTGACCGCGGGATCGGCTTTCACGATGCCGTCGGCGAGATTGAAGAGCCGCTCCACGCTCGCCGCTTCCATCTCGTCCGTGTACAAGCGGGAATAGGCCTGCAAGGGGGATAACTTTTGTTCTTGCACCATTTCCAGGTATTTTAGGCCGTCTTCCTCCCGGGAATGCGGCACACCGGGATGCACGTGAAGGGGGAAGCCGGCGCTGAAGATGGTGGACATTGCGTCGGCGAGGACCCTGTCATCGGACCAGTCTATGCCTTCCAACGACCGCTCCATGTACAGCTTGATACCATACGCGCCGTGTTCCTTGAGCAGTTTCAAGTCCCGCGTGTCGGTCGGATACCCGCACAAGAATCCCACGTTGCAATACGCGGCGGTGCGCGCGCGGTTGATGTAGTCCACGAGGATCGAGGGCCGCGTGACAGGTGGCTTGGTGTTGGGCATGCACAAGATCGTCGTGACGCCTCCATGGACGGCGGCTTTCGTGCCCGATGCGAAGGTTTCCTTGTACGACAGCTCGAGGTCGCGCATGTGCGCGTGCACGTCTATGAAGCCGGGCAAGACGATCGAACCCGCCGCATCGATCACGATCTCGTTGTCGTCGCTATCTTTGCCGTTGATGGATACAATTTGCCCGTTCTTGATTCCAATATTCCCCTTAGCGAGTGCACTTTGCACGGGGTCGAAATACGACCCGTTCTTGATGAAAATATCAAGGTTCACGTTCCATCGACTCGGGCATTGTCCTCGATCAAGTTGAAGATCATGATTTTCGAGGCATGGGTGACCAGGCTGGTTTTCACTATGACCGGGGCTTTTATTAAACTAGGTGATCTTGCCGTAGTTGCATTCCCCGTGGCATCCGCTTCCGCGGCATTGCCAGAGGGCGAGAATAACACGATGCCGACGGTACCGGTCGATAGAAAGCCATGCAATGTCCTGGGCAAAGCGAGAACCGAGGGATCCGCGCTCATTGGGGCCTGGAACTCGGGTAAATAACACGTGCATTTCTCGTGCGCCTTGGAAAACAGCCCGAGCGCGATATCCCGTGATAATTCCCCGGCGGATCGCACCCCCGGGGTCGATTCGATCCAGCGTGGCTCGTCGGGTTCATGCTGCGGGGAATGTCGGGCGCCGGCTACCGTGGCAAGTGCCTTCTCGAACAGCATGAGGGTCGAGCGCTCGTCCGGCCCGAGATACCGGAGCGTCGAGCCGTTGAACGTGACCAGCACCCGTGACCGGGTAAAATAGAACCACGCGTCCCGTTCCTTCCGCATCGACCTGGACAGGAAAAACACGGATCGGATATCGTCACACACACCAGCCCACTCGGGCGTGATGGCGCAAACGTCGATGTCCTTCTTCGTGATCTCAGCGAGCATGTCGTGTTCGATGAAAAAGGAGAACGGCATGGTTTACAACTTCAACTTTTTGACCTTCTGGCCCGGCATGCCCGGGAAACCGCCGGGGAATCCCTTCATGCCCTTGCCACCCATACCGCCAAGGGCAGGGAGGCCACCTTTCGCGATGCTGGAGAGCATCTTCTTGTTTTTCCCGACCCGCTTCATAAACTTGTTCATGGTATCGAACTGGGCGAGTAGCTTCTTGATTTCGCTGCGGCCAGCCCCCGACCCGATCGCGATACGCGTGATGCGGCTACCCTTGATCTCCACCGGGTTTTCCTTCTCGTACGTCGTCATGGATTGCAAGACGATTTCCCATTTCTTGATTTGATCCTTCGCGATGTCGGAAAACTCGGGCGGCAATTGGCCCCCGATGCCGAGAGCGCCGAAAATTTTCGACATCGACATCTTCTTGAACTGCCGGAGCTGCACGAGCATGTCGTCGAGCGTAAGCTTGCCGCTCATGTAGCGCTTCTCGGCGCCGGGGTCGATCGCGAAGTTGGCTTCCTCGAAGGTTTCGAGCAAGGATTCGAGGTCCGGGATGTTGAGCAGCGAGCCGACGAACCCTTGCGGGTTGAACAGCTCGAGGTCGTCGATGTGCTCGCCCGTGCCGATGAACTTGATCTTAGCACCCGTTGCCGCGCACGCGGAGAGCGCGCCACCACCTTTCGCGGTGCCGTCAAGCTTGGTGACGATGATGGAACCGACCGCGGTGTTTTGCGCGAAGGCAAGGGCTTGCGAGTATGCTTGCTGGCCGAGCGTGGCATCGATGACGAGCACGGTCTCGTCTGGTTTGATGGACGTCTCGATCTCGTGCATTTCCTTGATGAGCGTCTTCTCTTCCTTGTGGCGGCCCGCCGTGTCGACGATGACGAGGTCCGGCTTTTCCTTCTGGTCGAAGAAATACTTCACGCCGTCGACGGCGAGCTTGATCGAGTCCTTCTCGGCGGGGTTGCCGTAGACCGGGACCTCGACTTTCTCCCCAAGCTGCTTGAGCTGCTCGTACGCACCGGGACGCCACGTGTCCGTGCACACGAGGCCGACCTTGAAGTTGTGCTTCTTGTAATAATTGGCCAATTTGCCGACGGTCGTCGTTTTCCCGCTGCCCTGGATACCGACGAGGAGCACAATGTTTTCCTTGCCCTTCTGGATGCGGATGGGTGCGGGCGTGTCCCCGAGGAAACGGGTGAGCTGGTCGTGGAGGAGCTTGACGATGAAGTCTTGCCGAGTAACAGTTTCGGCGATCTGCTGGTCGAATGCTTGCTTCTTGATTTGATTAGTCAGCGCGATGGCTAGATCGACGTTCACGTCGCCCTCGATCAAGGCCTTCCGCAATTCCCCGATGAACTGTTCCAAGGCTTCCTGATCGATGCGCGGGAGGCGCTTCAACGCCCTGACCGCGTTGTCGATGGATTTTCTCAAGCCGTCTAAGACCATGTGTCGAGCCACCAACTATCTAGTCGCATGGAGGTAAAGCCATCATGGCATATTGAACCTTTGCGCGGGGTCGCAAATGCATCGTTTAATGCAGTGAACGCCATATTCGATTTCGAACTATCCCCAATAACCAACATCGAACATCAACAATACTATGCTCGCCATAATATTTAAAACATTCGATTTCGAACAAGTTTTCTTACGGTTGAAATAAGCGATTGGTCAATTCCTCACGATTGCTCGGCAATAGCTGCCATTAACTCTGCTTCAAGATCATTAACTTCTAGGTTCTCTGGATGGGTCGGTTCCCGGTTAATTCTCAACACATTCCTTGGCAAGGGAGAAGGTAAATCCCTCTGTGATGGGGGTTGCCAACAGGCAATTTTCTTTGCAGGCGTCCCAGTCAGTGCTATATAGGACGGTTGAACATTCGAAGGTGATGGTGGTCTATTGGTTGAATTGTTTATATGTTGCTTGATCCCCTTCTTCTTGTGATATGCCCTCACGCTGCCACCGATGATCGCGGGCACGACGGTCGAGATAAGGACGAGGAATGCGATTGTCACGGTGGTCGAGCTAGCAGAATAATCGATCACGGTTATAAATTGCGTAGAGGAAATCTCTGAAGCCGACCCGTCCGAGCAAGAAATATAAAAATAATGAGATCCCGGTCCAAGCTTCATTGTTAGCATGTATAGCACGCCATCCGTGTAAGTGTTATCGGAAATGTCTTGTATTAACATGGCATAGCTCATATTATCGAGAAAAAGATTCACGTATAATGGTGCTTGGTCATCCATGTCCGTGTAAGTAACTATGAACGTGAAAACGGTGTCCCGGTTGCCGGACGAGGGCGTAACAGAAGGTGCCGTGATGATGGGACATGTATTCGTGGAAATGGTTGGACCGAAATACGGCGAAGTTGATGTTGACAAGAAACCATCACTCGTGCTGAAATAGTAATCGTGCGAGCCAAGCGAGAGCGTCCGACTGAACGTGTACAAGCAACCGTCCGTGTACGTGATGTCACTATCGTTCTGCTTTGCCATGGTGTAGTTTGAACCATCGATGTGAACCCGTACGTATGACGGGGCTGTGTTTTCTATGTCCGTGTAAGTTACTATGTATGTATAGGAGATTGTCGTCGTGCCACTCCCAGGCGTTACCGAAGGGGTCGTAAGCGTGGGGGGATTATTGCTGGGAGACCAAAATATCTCAACATCATCAAACAGCACGTCATACCAGTCGGGAGTGCTTGCACCGAATATCATTTTTGTTATCACAGCGCCAGTGCTGCTCCAGGCCGAATTGTCACGGTTTGTGAAAGGCCCATACCACACCCCACCATACTGACGGACCTTGAACTGGGTCGTCGAGAAGAAGAGCACTTCGTAGGTTTCCCATGATTCCTGCATGCAAGTGAGCCCGGTATCGTAATAAAACCCGCTAACATAATACTGCACCTTGTTGCTATACTTATTGAAAAAAAGAGTAACTCGTATGGTCGTGCCTTCGTAGAAGCTCACTGCCCACCAGCTATTACCATACGTACTGATTTTTTGTTTCCAGCGGATGGAATCAACGCCGTTCGGTGAACCCGGCGTGGTGAATCTGATTGCAGAATTTACACCAGAGTTTGTGTTCCCGTCAATCTGGCGACATACGAGATTGCCATTGTCATTAAAAACATTGCAACTACAAGAACTGCCAATGGCGGCAGTCCACGATCCAATAGGACCCGTTTTACCGGCAATGCCATCCCCCGCAGCATAGGATTCAAAATTTTCGATGGCGGTAAATCCATCGACCCATGAGACCCCGATATCATCGAACCGGATTTGTGGCTGTCCATTTGTGTTTCCACTGAGACTCCAGGCATTGCAAGCAGCCCCAGCACCGCTCCAATGAACGCGTTGATCGAACGGGCCGCGCCATGAGCTCCAGACATAGTTCTTGAATTGCCGAATCTTGAATTGAGACGTCGAAAGGAGTAAAATCTCGTAGGTCTCCCATCCGGTCTCGTACGTGAGACCGGTCGAGACTACGGAACTGGAATGGCCGTTGTAATAACACACGTCAGTTCTTCCGTTGAAATAAACCTGCACGTTATCTGAAGTCCATTCCATTAACCTGATGTTGAAGGCGTAGTTCAAGTAGACTTCCTGGCTCCAGCGGACGACGTTGAGCCCATTTATCCCACCGCTGGTTCCGAAGGTTAGCACTGCATTGACCACACCCGATCCCATGCCGTCTTTTGCGTCCATCACCAGGTCCCCGCCATAGCTGGAGATCGTGCAACTGCACCCGCTACTCGCGGAAGCGGTCCAAGCACCAAGAAAGCCGTTTTTTCCGTTGATGTTCTCTCCAGCGGTGTAGGATTCAAAATCCTCTGTTCGGGCGTAGTCATTCGGCCTTGGCAGCAATAATGTTGACGTATCATCTATATCCGGATTAAGTATGGCATCCAGTAGAACCGTGCTGAATAAGAACATGGAACAAGCCACGACGATACATACAAGATGATTGCGATTGTTCTTATACATGGCCATTATCTCGTGTGAAAGGCTACCTTATCCGGCGTCGGTGAACCAGAATCTCGGTTCATTCGTGATTCAATTAAGAATGAATCGACACAACCAATGCAACAACCGTGCCAGGCATTATAGAACGCGTCTTGACCAAATATGGACAATGCATACATATCAGACTCCAGGAAAGTGACCAAAAGACGAGATATATATCTTTTCGACATGATCTATATAGATTAAGCTAGACTCGTGAGGTCCAAGAATCTCCCGCATTTCTACCGGATGAGGAGATCTCTAAGTTCAACTTAAGAAAAACGAGAAACAGCTTCATTCGTGTCTGAACCGGGGCGCGAGAACCCTGTAACGGCTCAAGAGAATACGGCGTCAACGATGTTCTGGAGGAGCTTGTCAAACTTTTCCCGTGACGACAAAAATTCCTTCAAATTGCGTTTCAGCTCGGCCTTGGACAGCTTCTTGTCGGTCTTCTCGATCACGAAGTAATACAAGCCCCGCAGGGCGTCGATCGGCACGTCGTCCAGCGGCACGGTTTTCTTGGGTTTCCGCTCGTCATCGCTTTCCGCGGGCTTCTCTTGCCGCAGGGGTTTCGGGCGCGGCTGCCGCGGCACCTTCTCCTTCTTGTCGTCGGGGCCCGCGTCCTTGTCTTGATCAGGCTTGTCTTCTTTTTTTCCCCAGCTGTCGATGTCAATGTTGTCTAAGCTCATTTCTTTCCCAACTCCCTAACTTTTTGCAAGATGACCTTGAATCTTTCTTTATCGGTTTCCTTGAGCGTTAATTTTGTTGCGTTTCTTTGGAAGAAATCAAATATGAATGACATGTCATCCAGCAAGGCTTTGATCACGGCTTTTTGGTCGTCATTTCGTGCCATTTTCTGGCCGGAAATGCAATCGCGTAAGAAATCGCTCTTTTTTGAGTGTGCTTCCTTCGCTTTCCCATTTAGAATGTCATATTGAGCCTTATCCAATCGAAAGCAGATTGTGAACTCTTTAGTGTTAGCTTTCGTCTGGTCGGTATCGTCTTGAGCACTCATATTGAATCCTTTCCATATCGGAACATGATACAGTTTGTAATACATTCGTAATGCAATCGTAATACGTCCGTTATACAATTGTATGACAAAAAATAGGAACCCTTAAGCATTTGAAGCTATCGGTTCATGAGATGAAAAGGTGACCTTCCGTTCTTGAACCGTGGTATGACCTACATGACACGACCGTAATGCCGTTGCTATGGGTGTGAGCATGGGAATTCCGTCGATGCACGCGGCTTCGCGATGCTGAGATGGGCAATAGCGGTAAAGAATTACTGCACTGCATCCTTGCATTCCGTGGTGGTGTTGGCCTGTCCCGGCTTCCCCAGGCTGTCTATACGTAGTAAAAGAATCAAGAAAGGTTAATGATTTTGTTAGAAAAACGTTCTTGTCACCATATTTTTCACCCAGATTCGAAAAGTTGCTAGATTGAACGGAGTTTCGCGTTTGTTTCGCGAAAAAAGAGAAAAAAAGCGAAAAACGGTGTTTTGGAAAAAAACGGAAAAAGGGACGGATAACCAATAAAGATCGAGGGGATAGAACGCTCCAGGAAAGGCCAGCTCCCTTTTTCATGGCATCAAAATGAGGTGAAGAGCCATCTCTCTTATGCAATATGCCAAGAAGGCATAATGATAAAAAAACGTGACAAAGGTCGCTGGGGTCATGGAAAGCTCATGGCTTGGCCTTCTTCAGCTGGCACCTGAAGAACAAGTCCAGGGCCGAGATGTTCGACACGACCTCCAGGTCGTCCAGCACGATCGGGTGGCTCACGACGCCGAAATACACCGGGCTATTGCCTTCCTTGATCTCCTTCAGCGCCGCCTCGTACGTGAGCTCGCAGAGCTTCCCATGAATGAACGCGTTCACGTCGTATGGATCCTCCTTGTTAAGGATGTAAGCGACGTTGTCTTGCAGATCCATGATCAGGCCAGTGAACCCGTCCTGGAACCTGAGCAGGTCCCGGGGCTTCACGCGGCTCGATCTCCGCACCTCGGCGATGTTCTCGAGCATATCCTTCTTGGCCTTGCCGAGCAGCAGGAAGAATTCCATGATCCTCGCCACTTGCCGCGTGAGCTTGGACAGCATGGAGATGAAAATCTCCTCCGTGATGCTGTCGATGAAGCGCTGCAGTTTCAGAATGACGAGCAAGGTGTTCATGGACTTGATGCCCGCGTCCTTGATGATCTCCTTCACGTTCACCTCGAGCAGCAGCAAGTCGACGAGTTCTTGCTTGGAGAGGCGCATGTCGTTGGCGATGAAAGCCAGCGCAGGGTTGTCGACGTCCGAGAGGTGGTCCTGGATCATGGACTGGATCGTCGTCTTCTCGTAGCGTTCCTTGGAGAAGCCCCGTGATTTCTGGTCGCGCTTAAAGTCGTCGAGCGACACCTGCACGATGGCCGTCATGTTGCCCTCGAACTTGAGTAACTTCTCGATGTCGGCCTTTTCTATCCCTTTCTCGCTGAACCGGTACTCGAGCTTCGTGTAATCCGTGGTCAGCGCCGTGCCGACGAGCGTGAGGTCCTGAATGCCGTAAGACTTGAGAAGCTCGACGAGCCGGGTGAACTTCATGCCGAGGAGGTACTGCAGGTAATAGAGCACGTCATTCGACGACAGCTCGGCCGTGGCGCGCAGCCGGTCGATGATCTTCTCGTGGATTTTCTTGGCGATGGCCTCGAGGCTCTCGCCCGCGGAATTGGCCTCCTGGAAGATCTTGATGATCTCGTTGCGGAACTGGTTCGCCGCGAAAAATGCGTCCATGCCGCGCCGCGATAGGGGCATGTTTTCGATGTTCTGGTCGTACGCGGCCTTCCCCAGCTTCTTGATGGGCTGGTAGAGCAGCTCGAGGTCCTTGAGCTTATGGATGCGCAAGAACTCGATGATGGCCTTCCGGTACAGGCTGAAGCTGAACGCTTCCTTGACGCCTTCTCCGGCGACCTTTTTCACTTGCTTCCCCAGCTTTTTCGTGATGCTGGTAAACTCGATGACGCTTTCGAGAAAATCGAAGAAATAATACTCGGGGAAGGTGCGCAAGATCTCGATGAGGTCGCCCTCCAGGCCATCGATCAAGCCCCGGCGCTTTTCCGGGACCTTGATGGCCGGGGTTTTCAACAGCATATCGAACATGGCCGTGTAAAACGCCATGGCCTTTTCTTGGATCTTGATCGAGTCACCGATCGTGTCGCCGAACAGCGACTTCAATTCCCGGTAGAGATTTTGTGATTTTGCTAGCTCATTATCGCCGGGATATTCGAGCTTGAACTGGTGAATGATAAGGTACGCCGCAGCGGCTTTGATCAAGTTATCGAGGGTCTTATCGTCGCTCCCGGTGATGCTGATGACTGCCTCCTTCTGCTTGGCATCCCGGAACACGTTGACCAGGGCCTCGGTCATCGCGTGGATCTCGCCCGATCCTTGCCCGGTCGTGTCTTTCTTTTCCGTGCTCATGCTTCCACCAGCTTGAACCAGTTCGTGAGCAACACGAGGGTCATGCCATCCGCGGCCACGTCGACCTCGACCTTGAACTCGATCTTAGCGTCACGCTCAAAATGGAACACGATTTCCGAGGGTATCGCGATGGCCCCGGGCACGATCCACGATACGTCGTTCACCACCGCCTTCACGATGGCCGGGGTTGCCTCGTCGCGTCCCAGCTTCGCCTCGAGGTCGGTAAGCTTGATCGCATCCAGTGCCTTGAGCACGCGGCCCTCGAAATGCGTGACGAACTTCTCCTGGACGCCCTGGCTTTGCTCGAACCGCTTCAAGAATTCGAGCAATGCTTTCTTGTCCTTGGAGTCCGTGAGCGAGCCCACGTAGCTGGAAATGATGGCAAACGTGTTCTCGAACGTGTTTTGCTCGTCGGCGACGATCTTGATGAAATCGAAAAACTTCTGGACGATCTCGGAGCGCAGCAGCGGTTTCTGGGCATGCTGGAGCTGGAACACGTTCGTGAACGCGACGAACCAGTTCGTCAGCAAGGAGCCCCATTCCACGGGAAGCTGCGACAGGTCGTTCGCGACGAAGTCGGCTAGCCCCTTCGCGAAGCTCTTCGGGTCGTAAAAATGCTCGGAATGTTTTTCGAGGTACTTGTTCAGGACATCGCTCCTCAAGACATATTCTTTGAGGAACAAGACGTCCCGCTTGAGAGCGAGAAACTTTTGCATGTGGGGCGCGATCGCGTCTTGCAGCTTCGCGTCGAGCAGCTCCGCCGCGAATTGGATCAGCTCGTCGATGCCAAGCTTGAACCCGGCGGTGCTGGATTGCAATGCCGCCTTGCAAGTGTCCTTGACGATCGCCGGGTCTACGAGCGGCTCGCCCGAAGGCTGCCCTGCATCGGATAGCCGTTTGACCAGGCGGATGAGCAGGTCGGTGCTCATTTTCTTGATGATTGCCGTGCCCAGGTTCTTCACGATGCCCTTCTCGGATTGCAAGATGTCATTGATGAGGCGTTCCTGGAGCGCCGCCGTGAATTTCGTGAGGAGCGCCATCTCGATGCATTCCAGTGTGGAACTAACCATGGCAGGGGATAAACCCGTGATCGAGCGCTTGACGTGGGCCATGGCCGCCTCAGCAAGGGCCGCGTCGTGCTCCATCCCCGGCGCGATGGCGGATTTCTGCGCGTCCACCCAGGCAGCCTTGATCGCGGGCACGAGGTCCTCAAGGGCGGTCGCGCTCCCGACGACGCCCTTGTAACCTTCCAGCACGGCGTTGAACATTCTCTCGTCAATTACCTGGGATCCGAGGTCTTTGAACTTCGTTTCAAGGCCAGCCGTGTATTCTTCAAACTTATTAGTAAAGATGGCAAATTTACCCGTTAGCTCGGAATCGATGCTGGCCGGGCTTGATCCGGTGGAGAATCCCGTCATGTCGACATCGTCGAGAACCCGGTCCACGATCGTCTTGGCAAGCTTCTGCCGCCATGCAGGGACGAACACGGGTGCGAGGTCGTTCCAGAGGGCCTTGACGTGACCGAGAGCCACGTCGAAGAGCCTCGGCACCAGCGGCACCGGCACGCAAAACTTGTTGAATTCCACGAGGTACTCGTCCTCGATCATGTCGAGTTTTTCCAATTCTTGCGATACATCGTCGCATAAGACCGAAAACTCGTGATTCGCGAAATTCACGCGCCACGGGAGCCGGAACGTGGCGATCTTGAGATACTCGGGCCGCTCTTGCACTGGCGGAAGGTCGATGTCCACGATGGTCGATGGCTGGCTCGGCTGGGTTTTTTCCAGGATCCAGCCGGAGCCAGCAAAGTCGGTCTCCGCCCGCTGCAAGAACCTGTTCGCGTATCGCTGCACGACCTGGTCCTGCTGGACAAAGTTGATGCCGCGCACGAGCGTGACCTTGCGCACCTCGTCGAGCCAGGCCTGGATTTGCTCGATGGTGGGTATCATCTTGCGGAAATCGAGCCGCGTCGTGTCCCGGGATCCGATCGTGCACACGAAGGAGTCGTCGGCGACCTTCAAGGGGAAGAACACGACTTGCCCGGTGGGGTTCGGCGCCGTTTCCTTGAAAAACTGGGCTGGCTCGTACATGCTCAACGTCACGCGGTTCAACGCGACGTGAGCGTATCGTTTCAGCGCCGCATCCGTGTCGGTCAAGAACTTATATTGCAAGTTGATGAATTCCGACCGTTTCTCGTCATTTACGGTCACGAGCTCCTCGTTGACGTTGATCGACAAGGATGAGACATCCATCGCCTTGTTGTGGTAGGCAAGGGACATGCCGTGGCTGGGTATGGTGGTCATGAACTCGGGTTTCCCCACGACTGGTGAATCTTGAATCTAGTGAATATTGAGATCAGCTTCGCCGCGGAGCTTTTTTAATGTTTAATCGCTGGAGCATTGAAGGCGGGGGTGCAAAAAACCACGTGCGGTATTAAAAAATAGGGACGTTCATATTTGGGATAAAAAAAAGGTTCGCCGGGGAACATTACATGATCCGGACGATGACTTTCTTGTCCATGACGATCCAATACTCCACGGTCTGCTCCGGAGCGATTTTATCCTTGAGTTCGTCCGTGGGAAGCGCCACTTCAAAGTTTTCAAAATTCTCGGCGTCCATGAGCGTCACGCTGTCGGTGCTCTTGGAGATGACCTGCGCGGTGCGCTTCTCGATGTTTGGGACGTCGACGGACTCGCCGGCGGGCATCGTGAGGCTGGTCCTCTTGCCCGTGAAGATGTTTTCCGCATCGAATCGCATCTTGGCGTGCCCGTGTTTTCCCGATTTCGAGTGCTGGGGCTCGTTGATGATCCGGTTGACTTCTCCTTCAACCAGCAAGTAATTTCCTTTCTTGAGTTGGTTTGCATCTTTCCTGGTTACTGACATGTGATATCACGCTTTTTTTCATGAGATTGCCGGGATTGGATCGGAATATTCCGCGAGACGCCCGAGCCGGTCGATTTCTCGCCACGGGCGTGGGCAATCCCGGTTGATTATTTAAAAAAATGCGATTGGATATTTATTTTTTGCGTTACCTTGTTGTTTGGCGTTGATTAAAACCGGTGCTGCGCCCTTCGCGTGCCTACGATGTCGGCTCTGCCCGCTTGCGCGCGAGCAAGAAGATCTTGCGCTTGCGCGGGTTTTTCACGTTTTCCACGAGGATCCCGCCCTCGAACCCGTGCTGCTTGATCGTGGTGCCGAGCTCCATCATCTGATCGCTGGAACGCGGGTAATGCTGGAACGTGATGGCGCATCGTGGCGAGGCGACGCGGTCCAGCTCGCTAGCGAACGATTGCATCGCCCCCGCCGTGTTGAGCCATTGCAACGCCGAGATCGACGTGGCGATGTCGAAAACCCCGCTACGTAATGGCATGCTCGTGGCCGACGCCAGCACGCGGTGGTAGCGACCTCGCTTCCCGTTCTCGGCGACGGCCTCCCTCTTGCTGGAGAGCAGCAGCATATCGTTGATGATGTCGATGCCGACCGCGGTGAAGCCCGCGTCCACGAGCACGTCAGACGCGAACCCGAGCCCGCAGCCGATGTCGATGGCGACCGGGCCGCTGCCCTCGATCTCTAGGATCCCCGGAAATTGCGCCGACAGGTTGTTGAGCGCCTTGATGGCCAGCTCGTGCTGGATGCGGGCCTGTCCCTTAGCCTTGAGGAGCCGCGCGATGGCCTCCGCTGTCCAGTACTCGGCCGGGTGGGTGTACTGGTCTTCCGGGCGATTGCCTTCTATTTCCCACGATTCCGGCTCGTCATCGATGGCCTCGTCAGAGCGGTCGTTGCCATCGGTGCCGCCATCCCAGTTGCTGGGTCGTTTCTTGGCCATGGTCGGTCGATCATGCGCGTGTTATAGGAATTATCGAGTGCTGTGCTATAAAGGGGAACGAGGGATCAGGTGCAGCGGATGACTACATAGAAGGTTTTATTTGGATATAGCTAAGTAAATATCATCGTTAATCGATGCATTGAGGTAGCAGTTTGCTTAGGTGAAAAAACATGGGAAAAATCGTCAGCTTCATCCTCATCGAAACATCCACGAGCGGACCCGACGAGATCTTGAAAAAGGTGAAAGAGTCTAAGTATGTCTCTGAAGCTTTTATCATTTACGGGGAATGGGACGTTATCGCCCGTTGCGAGACCGACACGCTCCACGACCTCACTGATTTCGTCGTTTCCATCAGAAAGCATCCCGACGTGAAGGACACGAAGACGCTCATCGCCACGAGCGGCTGATCCGCCCCGCGCGGAAATGCACTTTTTTTATCTCTCTTTGAATTTTTAGGCGAGAACCGGATAAGCGAAAGTTAAATCGAAGAAGACCCTCTCTGCGGGAATAACATGGAAGATTAGATTGGGAAACAATTGTATTTTGCTCCAATCAGAGTAGATATCTCATAATTTAGAGGATCCACGTCATCTACGCGAGGCTCGATGAGCGAGAATCGACCATAGAGGTAGAGTGGTCGATATTGAATAGTGTGGAGATCGATAAATTTCACATCAAGGTTGGCCGGGCAGTTATGGATGATAATGGGCGAACTCTCATCGATCCCGCGACGGGTATCGGAGGTATGGAATTACGGTATGATGCCGAGGGCGACATTCTTCATTTTGAAGATCAGATTTCTATTGGTGCGTACAAGATAGGTATCTCGAACTTGAATGCAAGAAAAATAATTGAGAAGTGGATTCCATATCTTTCTAAAAGACGATCTGTTTCTTTCATTTCCGATCTTCCTATAGACATTAACATCTATCAACCACCGATGACCTTTACCAAGAGAGTTTTTGCATGCTATAATGCTGAAGGCGACTATCTTAAACTTGGGTTAGAAGGTAGTAAGGCCGATACCGGTTGCCAAATTGGAGACTTCCTTTCGTTGGCCTTTAATAAAGCGAGAGAATTTGTAAGTATCTCGTTTATGGACGCGAGCGGATTCCTCACCCACCTTATGCCTTTGTAGCTCCAAGGACGTTTTTTTATTTTGGAACAAAAGAATTTGATAAGAAATGGTGTGAATGGACCACCCCCGAGAAAACCACCGAAAGAGAAGTCCCGTTTTTACATATTCGGCGATATATCGAAGAGAAAAAAAAGAAGTACGAAGCGGAGTTAAAGGAACAGCAAGTACGCGAAGCAGAGCAGAAGGCACGTGAAGTCCTCGAAGCAAGTCAATACGACGAGGAAACCCTTCGCGCCAAGAAAGAATTGACAAATCGCCTGAATGACTTAGACTTGCAATTGACTAGACTTGAAAATCGCCTTGACAGCGACGAGGATATCGACAATGACGATGACGTATATCTATTTGAAGAGGAAGAGGAATTAACCAAAGAGATATCAGACTTCGAGCATCAATTGAAGATATTGGAAGCAAAAAAGAGAATTGGTAAAGAAAACACTCCGGAAGCCACGACAGAAGCAAAGAAAAGATCCCCACACAGCACCTAGCGAGTGACGCTCGCTACTGCACCTAAACAGCCGAAGGATCCATAGTCCGTGTAGGATGTATCTAAACGATTCCAGATTCTCTAGGGAACCAATCGGATTAATTATCTCATGCGTGTAGATATTATCCATGATCACCCAATTCATACTTCCCGGAACGGAGCCATATTTCTGGAGTTTTATCGCCACGTTCGCCGGTCAAAGTATCATTGCCGCGATGCTGGTCAAGCACACAATCAGCAAGAAAGGATCGGAAAAAATTTCTTTTGGATCTGGTTTCGGGGCGCTGTTCATGGTCGGGTTGTTAATCGTGAGGGAGATTTTAACCTTCTTGTTTGATTTCGTGATAACTCGATTCGATTACATGCAATACTTCATCTACCCAAATGCATGGTACCTGAAGGGGATACACCTTTTCTCGATCGTGGCTCCCGCTGCTTTTTTGCTAGGAATGGATTACCAATTTTTCAAGTTCAAATTCAAAGGGATCTTGTCGTTTGCCTTGATCGGCCTAGGTATAGTATATTTCTTCTATGAGGTCCAAAATGTCTATGATTATGTCTTGTATGATAGCTTCACCATGTTGTTTGCCCTCGTTGCGTACATTCTCATCATGGTTGCCTCGATCTTCATGTTGGTGAAGAATTTGTCGAACCCAAGATGTGCGATATTAATCTTGATCGGCAGCATTCTCTACATAACTAAATCGCTAGGTTCACGGTATCTAAGTTTGATGGGACCTATGATCGCGTTTTTCGTGGAGGCCGGGTTCGACCTTGCTGGCTTGGCATTAATGGCGTATGGTGTGATCAAGCAAGATATAACCCTTGAAAAGTATTAAACAAGCTCTGGCAATTATCAAGATCCCGGGCTTTCCCGGGCTTCACATTCATGCCCCGAGCGACTCGACACACTCTTAAATCTTTATGTACTGGATCTTGCAAGAAATCATATCATTGAGATCCGGAGGCTCGGCGCCATAGTGAGACTCCATTATCCTGACCTTAACATCAATCGAAGTTCTCTATCGTGTAAGTGCCAAGGATGTCGTTTACTTCTATAGATGATGAGATCAATGGCCAAAACGATCAAGACACAACGGTGGTGGGGGAATGTCGCGCTTAAGGTTGATGCAGAGATACTCGCGTTAGATGTGATGGAAGACGGATTGCAGTTCAGATCGAGGCGCGAAAAGAAACGTGCCCACGAGATCCGGGCTGCAATTGCAGGTATAGAATGCTGTCATTTCAAGGCACGACACCGTATCGAAAGAATCATCCATGCGATAAAATATATGGTGTGTCTAGTTAACGGTTCGCCAGAAAGTGTGCATCTCAACGATGACTGGCGCTCGAGATGGCGTTCCATTCTCGACTATCTCGATTCCTGGGCCGGGGAAGGGAGAGTCGATCTTCCAGGCACTGGTCGGGTGGAGATCAACGGGATATCCGCTAAACGGTTGGATTGCCTGTTAGGCGAGAAAAACGATGCAAAAACTCGGCAGGTGCGTCTCCTGGCGGGTTATTTGCGGCGGCGCGTGGCTCTGTGGTTCGACACCACGGGTTCGTTCAAGAAGCGGCGCGATTCGGAGCATAAACTGGATAAAGAGCTCCAGCGCGAGATCGAGGCACGCTTCGATAGCATCAATATCCCGGTAGGGGACGGGACGAAAAATCTCGCCAATCTATTGCTGGAAAATTTTTGCATCAGCAACCGATGTTTTATG
>JAUQYW010000300.1 GCA_030587525.1 Candidatus Sigynarchaeota archaeon
TGCGCATCTCGTGCCCACCAGCACCGAGCAAGTCGGAAGGGATTACCTGGACGTGGCGAGGGCCGCGGCGAAAATGTGATAATTGGTTTATCTCCTATATTTTGAAAGACTTTCTTGCCTGGACCTTGCGAAAATCTTTTTATTTCATCCAAACCTTTCTTGATCAGGCGAGGTACCAGTGCTGCCCCGACGGATCACACTATCCCGACCGCAATTTGCACTTAGCGGGCCGAGATCTTGCTAAGGGCTTCCGAAAAGAGCACACGGTCGCTCCCACCGGGTAATGAACTCGTGTCCAGGTCGGTGGGTGACTTGCTGGTCGCTTCTGTAAGGAAGCGATAAAGCAGTACGGGTAAACCCGGTAAGGCCAGGGATGGAGCAGCCGTAAACCCGGTTACTTACGCTTCTTGGTCAGCACGGGGGAACCTAGGGAGCGACACGCGTTCACGGAAGGAGTTCAAGGACAAGATCGCCTCCACTTTCCTTTTTTTACCCAATCTGAGCAATAAACGTTTAATTGACACCGGTAATAGGTAGACCCTATGGCACGATCGAAAATAGGCCGAGTTTCGGGCTCCGAACGGTTGGATACCAAGAATATGAAGGAACCCGACAAGGACAACGAGGCCACGAGAAAGTTATGGCTTGAAGAATTGCCAGAGGATCCCGATTTTCAAGAGGATGTTGCGAAAAACGTGAAAAAATGGAAGGATATCGTCTCGCGATCCATGGATCCATCGAAACTCGATATTTACATGGCCGGGGAATCCCACATTGATGTTGCATGGCTCTGGCGGTATGAACAAACGAGAAAAAAATCTGCAGTGACGCTCCGGAAAGCCGTCATGCACGCGAAAATGTTCCCGGGAAAATTTAACTATGCCTTGTCCGAACCCATCTTGCTGGAATGGATCAAGGAGGATGATCCCGCATTGTTCGAGGAGATCAAGGCAGAGGTCAAGAGGGGCGGGATCGAGCTAGTCGGCGGCGCGTATGTCGAACCGGACTGCATGATGCCGTCGGGGGAAGCATTCACCAGGCAGCGCCTCTATGGCCAGATGTTTTACCGCGATAACTTCGGCGCGCTTCCCGAGGTGGAATGGTTCCTCGATTCTTTTGGGTACAACTGGGGGCTTCCCCAGATCCTTGCAAAATCCGGCGCGAAATATTTCTGGACCTCGAAGATGACCTGGAACTTGATCACGCATTTCCCGTTCGTCTATTTCTGGTGGGAAGGCCCGGACGGAACCCGCCTCAAGACCGCGAACTTTCACATGGGCGCCGGGGGACTCAACGATTGGTTCCTCTACGAGTACGGCCGGCGTCCCTTGAAGAAAGGTGGTATAAAGGTCTGGGATTATACCATGGACTACGATGATATCGCTGATAACGTCGAGGAAAACGAGATCTGCCCCATCGTGGGGCACTTCTCGGGCGCAGGGGATGGAGGACATGGGCCGACATCTCAAGAAGTAGCAACCTATAACGAGTATGCAAGAACGGGGTTCATGCATTGGGGCAAGGTGCACGATTTTTTCCACGCGCTCGACAAATGGTACGAGCGGTTTCCCGTTTGGAAGGATGAATTATACCTCGAGAATCACCAGGGCACCTTTTCAGTGCACGCCGAGGTGAAACGACACAACAGGCTGTACGAGAATGCAATCACGGCCATCGAATCATTGTGCACCATCATTTCGTTAGTCGACATGAAATATGCTTTCCCGGCGGATAAAATAACAAGGGTATGGAAAACGGTCCTGAAAGGTCAATTCCACGACGTGCTCCCTGGCAGCTCGATACCAGAAGTCTATGACGATGCGATGGATGACTGGGATGAAAATGAAGAGATCCTCGCCCAAATCAAGGCTGAAATCGGCGCGAAGCTAGCAGGAAAAACCGCATCCAAGGTATCGCCCCGCTCCGTTGATTTACTACTTTACAATCCTGTGTCGTGGGACCGAGCGTCACGCGTCTTCATACCCGTCTCAATATTCAAGAAAAAACTCGACCTCGACGCGGCCGGGAAGCCATCATGGGCGAGACTACAATTGCTCGGGGGTTCCAAGCAAGAGGTCATAGCACAACCAATTGCCGCGGAAGATCCATCGGGCATCGACCCCCGGCCAGCAGGTTGGTGGATGGTGGTGCCGCTGAAGGCCTTGAGCGTGACTCCCGCGAAGATAATGGTGATCGAAGGAACCGTGTTCGGCACGGAGACCCTCAAGGTTTCGACCGAAGGAATTCAAGGAAAAAATGTCTCCGTCAAGTTAGACCAGAACACCGGTGCGATGACCGAGCTGAAAGCGGGATCGATAAACGACGGCAAAAACTTGCTTGCCGGATCCGTCTCGAACCTGACATTCGCCTTCAAGGATGAATCGAGGTCCTGGCCTGCATGGAACTTGCAACCCGAGTACTGGAAATACCCGATCGATCTACCGAACGATAAAAAAATCAAGATATCGGTCGACGATCAAGGTCCCGTCTTTTGTTCGATTTCAATAAACCGGATGCTCGGGGAAAGTCCCGTTACCCAAAAAATCACCACTTTCGATGGCTGCCCTGAGATTTTCCTCGAATGGATCGCGGACTGGCAGCAAATAAACACTATGCTGAAAGTCCGATACGATACCGCGACGGATGCAACGATCGTGATCGCAGATATTGCCTTTGGTGCCATCGAGCGGAGCACGAGGCCCAAGGTTGCGTGCGACAAGGCGAGGTTCGAGAAAATCTGCCACAAGTATTTCGACTTGAGCACGCCCGACAAGAAGTGGGGCATCGCCATGCTCAACGAGGGCAAGTATGCGTTCGACGCGAGCGAGGGAACTATGCGGCTCACGATGCTGCGCTCCCCCGCGTATCCAGGCCCCGCGGGCGAGGCTTTCGTGTACAAGGAGCGAGCCATTAGGACGGAAAGATATAAGACTGCCCCGCCGAAATACAGCGGACTAGGGCCATTCAAGTGCCGCTACGCGCTGTTCCCGCACGAAGGAGGAGCATTGGCATCCGCGGATGGCAAGCCGAAGGCCATCGTGAAGCAAAAAGCCGAGGAGTTCAACCAGCCCGTCATGGTCATCCCGACGGAGAATCTCGCGCCGGCGAGCGCGTTGGGCATCATTGATGGCTCGCCACTCCTGGAGATCAAGCCGGCCCATGTCATGGCCAGCACGGTGAAACCCGGGGAATGGATGAAAAACGGGAACGTGATCGCAAGGTTTCTCGAAAATTCCGGGATAGCGGCTGAAGTCACCGTCACGGTCAACCCCGTGTTGGCTAAGAAGGTGAAGAGTGTCCGTGCTGTCGACTTGATTGAGCGCCCGATCGATGCAAAATGCACCTGGGATGCAAATAAAGGCGTGTTGACCTTCAAGACGGGAAAATTCGAGGCTTGCACGTTCGAACTCCAAATAATGTGACCCGCGAGAGCCTTCCAGGTCGTATTTCAATTTCTTTTTTCATTACCTTTGCGTACCAACCGGGGATACGTTCCCGGTTCCATGTATTGCTTCGCAGACCTTGCCACGAATCCGGCGGCCGCGCTGATCACAGCTTGCGCGGGCATCAGGCTTTTACCCCGTGCGACGATTTCGCCCTTCTGCGTAAAAATGGCTACTATGTTACCTTTCTCGATGATTTTTTCGATCTTCACGACATCATCTGCCATGACACTCGCGCCCCGGCAAATTGCATCGACCGCTGCATCCTTGATGATGATGCGTTGGAGGCTGGTAAAGGCGCGTTCCATGGGTTGCACGAGTCTCGCGAGTTTCGACCCGTCCCTTGCATCACGCCACGCGCGAACCGCAGCGTCGATGTCTTGCAACGTCACGAGCGTGCCATCGTTCTCGGAAAAGCAGCCGGATCGGGTCCTCCGCAATTCCTGGAGGTGGGCTTCGCAGCCTAGAGCTTCGCCAATGTCGACGCAGAGCTTGCGGATGTAGGTGCCGGCTTCGCACCCGACCTTGAACAGGACATTCCGCCCGTTGATTTCCAGGACATTGATGTAGTCGATCTCTCGCATCCTGAGAATATGCTTGATGGCAGACCGGTCAGGGGGCATCTGGTAGATCTTGCCGACGAACGATTGGATCATAGTCTGGATCGCGGAAGCGTCGCCAGGCTCGCCATGTAAATGCATGATCCCCACGTATTCCTTGCGCGCCGAGAGCAACATGTCTTGCACGATGGTGGCACGGTTCAACGCGAGAGGAAGGACCCCGGTGACGCCGGGATCCAACGTCCCTCCATGGCCCACCTTCACGACGCGTGTGCCGGCAAACATTTCCTTCACCATGGATGAGATGTCGTGGCAAACATAATCATCCGGCTTGTCGAGATTGATGAGCCCCGTGTCAACGAGGTACTCGATGGAGCGCTGCTCGGGGGGACAGCCAATGCTTGGATCCGTGGATGCATCCGTTCTAATTAAGAACTCTGGCTTATGAGGCCTATCTTGACGCTGTTCCACGATCTTTCATCCACCGAAACTACACTATATGAAAAAAGGACTCTTAGAAAAAAAGGAAGGATCATTCAATCCATATCGCGGGTCTCCCCGGTTCTGCTTTGTCCACCTTGTTCTTCGGCATATACAAGTCCGGTTCATCGGCAAAATGCATAACCACATCCGCTTTGTATAACCGTTCCAAGTATATCCGGTATCCTTCGATCGCTTCGCGCTGCATCACCGGATCCATCAATACCACCTTGATCAAGCCTGGATCAGATTGCAGCACAGCAGCTTCTCGTGCTATATCCCCTAAACGTGATTTTAACGTGGCACTTGCTTTTGCCAATTCCATGATGCTCTTGGTGGATACAGGGATTTGCTGGAAATGTTCTTGGCACAACCGGAACAGCTCGTGTTTCCACGCGGCGTTGATGCAGATATGAATTCGCCTGGGGGCGACTGCTATTAATTTTAGGATCTGGGCAATATCATCGATGACCCGGAAAACGAGCGCGGTTTGCCGCGCGAGGGTGGAATCAGCGGGTTCTGGCTGAATGGACGGCATCCGTTTCAATGACACGAAATCCTGGCCATTTTCGGGGCTTTCCAGGTGAGCCAATTCCTCGCAGATGTGCGGAATTACCGGCGCCATGATGACGATCAAGTCACGCAGTACTTGCTGGATCACTTGATGCTGTTCCTTCATGCCTATTAGCATCACGATCTCATCGTACTGGTCAATCAAGGACAGCACCGCGTTGAAGCCCTCGTGGATGTATTCCCTCGCGTTGAAATGCTCGACTGCATCGATTGCTCGCTTGAAGTGGATCTTGACAGAGGCTTTGAACGCTTTCGAGATGAAGGATAGCTCTCGCGGCGGCTCATTATAACAGCCCCGGAACTTGGTCGCGAGATCCCAGAAATGCTTCAATGCTTTCAACGAGTTCAAGACCTCCTTATCACGCCAGTCAATAACTGTGTCCGCGGAAACGATCGACGCCAAGTGAAACCGCGTCAAATCCACGCTGTATTGTTCAGGCACCCGTGCGATGGGAATCACGTTGCCCTTGCTTTTTCCCATCTTCTGCCCCTCGCGGATCAACATATCGTTCAACGAGATCGCTTGCAGCCAATGATTCTCGGGAAATATGGCAACGTGGTGGAATATGGCAAATGACAAGTGATTGGAGATGTGAGCCGTTGCCGTGTGCCGCACGTCGTTGGGATACCAGTACGTGAATTCTGCTTGCATGTCGCTTAAAACCCGGGAAGGAATGCCAGATGCCTTGCTAACCTCATCGACATCACCCGTGTTCAAGAACACGAAATCGAACACGGCTGGAACCAGTTGGCCCGGCATCACATTCGCACGCCGCAAGCGTGCAATGATCGTGTAAAATGCCATGTAGATGGTCGAATCGCTCAAGGACTCGATGATCCACCCGCGCTCCTTGGAAAACGGGAGTTCGGTGCCCAGCCCGCGCCTGCGCGCGCACGGTCGCTTGTCCAACCAAGCGAACACGTTCTCGAACGCTTGGCGATACTTCGGCGGGATGATGGCTATGCTCGCCAGGGCAGCCGATGCCCGGGCTTTCCACGAGGCGTTCCCGTAATCCAAGAAATACTGGTCGGGTATCACGGCCACGATGACTTCGCCGCCGCATCGGCACCGAGCAGGCCGGGAAGGTTCGTAGATCGCCGTTACCAGGTGTTCCCGGGTCAATTTGTCTTTCACGCGCTGCTTGGCTTCCTCCACGGGCAAGTTTTGAAACTCGCCAGCATTGGCACGCATCACGCCCGTGTAGAACTCCGCCTTGTATACTTGCTGCGTGGCAATGTCCAAGTTGGCCACATCATGCTGGTTCGCGATGCCCGCGCGTTGGCATATCTCGATGGCCGGAAATTCCCCGAACCCGTTGACCTTGATGATCGATATTGGTTGCACTTGCTTCAATCCGTCTCGGTCCAGGTGATGTTTTTTTGCGGCTTCTGCATCTCCTTGCAAGTCACGCAGGGCAATGTAATCGTACGGCGCGTGGGCTGGGACGCTGTACACAACCCCGGTCGCGTGCCCGGGATCCACGAACTCGGCCGGAAAAACCGGGACACGTTGGTTGGACAAGGGCGTCCGCACGTTTTTGCCGATCAATGCGTCACCCGGCATGTCCCGGATGACACGAATATCTTGGTCTTGCATCACCAACTTACGAGCAGCTTCCCGGGATATGATCCATCGCTCGCTTCCGACCATGATCTCTTGATACGCGGCTCGCGGATGGATCCACACGTTCGTGGCACCGAAGATGGTTTCCGGGCGCAAGGTCGCCGCGACCAGGAACGTGCCATCATCGAAGCGGAACTTGATGCCGCAGAATTCGGTCACCTCGACGCTGTCCTCGTCACCGGCCTGGATATCATCCTCGCCAACGGCGTTCTTGCATTCCACGCACCACAAAATCGGATGGCGACCCGTGACGACATACCCCTTGCGCATCAAGATGCCGAATTGCCACTCGACGAACCTGTTGAACTCTGGGTCGGCGGTCGTGAACTGCCGCGTGTCGTCGATCGAGAAGCCCATGCGCTTGAAATCCGCCATCAGCCGCTCCGCGAAATACAGGGCCACCGCTTTTGGATCCGTGAAGGAAGCCACGATGTCCTCGATCCGGCCGGCATCTTGCTCGTAGATCCCGACGTATTCCTTGTACATCTTCCACGTCGCAGCATCTCCCGACTTGATCTTCGCGGATATTGCCAGGACCGGCGTTCCGGTAACGTGGAACGCCATCGGCCAGAGCACGTTGAAGCCCGATTGCCGCTTGTATCGCGCGAAGATGTCGCCCAGCGTGTACGTCCGGCAATGGCCGATGTGCAAGGGGCCAGAGGCATATGGGAACGGGACCGTGAAAAACCACTTCGGTTTCGCCGGATCCACGGCGGCGTTGAATATGTTCGACTCTTGCCAGCGTTTCTGCCATTTCTGTTCGATGGCTCGCAACTGCGTCAAAAAATCGTCCATCATGCTGACCTCGCCTCCTTGAATTTCTCGGGCACGGCGTGGAACAGTTCGGTGCCGTTGCCTTCGCGAGACCTTGACGTGGCCTGGTCGTGAAAGCTGCCCGAAGCTTTCAAAAAAGAACACGTGCGAGGTGATCCTGATGGCTTTTTGCCTTGTCTCTCGTTCGAGACGTGTTTTCCGTTATCAGAGAATAGACTCGCCCATGAGGGTTCACCTGACCACTACTAGGTTCCACCTTTTTTAAAGTCATGGGGAATCGGCTTGGCTTCGCACGGAAGGTTCATAACGTAAGATGTCAATCGTCTACCATGGATGAAGGAAAACGCGTGGAAAGCGGGATTAGTGGCCGCACCAGCGACACGATCGTGTCCATACTCAAGCGGTTGCCTTCCATCTGGTTGGATGGGCACCGTGCCCGCAAGCTCGCTTCACGCCTTCCACCTTGCCTCGACAATGTTCCATTGCCCGATGCTGATACCATCTACTCGTGGATAAAAGGGTTTTGTGCCACCCCGCACCGCAGGCCTGGCACGCCAGAAGGGCATCGAGGAGAACAGTGGGTCGCGGAACGGTTTCGCGAGCTTGGCTTCCCCGATGTACACGTGGATCCCGTTCCCATCACGGTCTGGACCGCGAGCAAGTGGTCGCTGTCCGTCGAAGGAAAGGAAATGCCCTCCTTTTTCGTGGTCAACACTGGCTTTACCGGCGCCGGAGGGGTGAGTGCCCCGCTGGTGTACGTGGGCACTGGAACCGCTCGCGATTTCAAGCGAGTAGACGTTGCGGGGAAGATCGTCGTTGCAGACATCCCATTCCCGAAAATGCCTACCGGGGTCCTCATGAAGTTGATCCACGCGTGTTATACCTTTTCCGATCCAAACCACGAGCTCCATTTGCGGTCAACGCAGTATCTCAACTTCGTGCGGCAGAATTTCATCGGGGGTTCCACCGCCGAGGACGCGCCGGCGAACGACGTGTACTGGCAATCGTTCAAGCGTGGTGCCGTTGGCATCTGTCTCATCCTTCGTGACCAACCAGGGAATTCGAATACCCATTATGGCCCGTACGACGGGCTCATGAAGCCGATGCCGGGGCTCTGGATCGCAAACGAGGACGGCGCGCAGCTGAAAACGCTGGCACGGTCGGGAAACGCCGCGAGGTTGACGCTCGAAGGTAGCAGCGAGCCGGGGGTCATGCACAACGTGTGGGTCGTGCTGCCGGGCCGTTCGGATGAGGTCATCCTCGTCACGTCCCACCACGACAGCCCGTTTCAAGGCGCGGTCGAGGACGGCACCGGCGTCGCACAGGTCCTGGCGCAATGCCGGGCATGGTCGCAAGTTCCACTGGAGCAGAGGCCGAAAACGCTCGTGTTCGTGGTCGACGCGGGGCACTTCTACGGCTCGCTCGGTGGGCATACGTTTGCTCGCCAGCACAAGGACATCATGGCAAGGACGAGAATCCTCCTCACGGTCGAGCATCTCGGGGGAAAGGAAGTGGCGGCAGTAGTAGGAGGAGGATATGCGGAAACCGGGCGGCTCGCCTTGACGGTCATGTTTACGACGCCAGACCCTCTCGTCCTCGCGACCGTTGCTCGAGCGCTTGAGAAAAAGCCTGCAAGAACCACCGCTTCCATTCCCGCGAACTTTTTCGGGCCAGCGCCCATTTCCGATGCTTGCGGGTACGTGATCGAGGCAGGCGTACCGGTCATCTCATGGATCGGTTGTCCCTACTACCTCCTCGATCAGTATGACACGCTCGACAAAGTCGACACGACTGCACTGGTGCCCATTGCCGAAACGATTGCAGAGATGATCAAAATCCAGATGGCCATGAAATAAAAAAAGGTTTAAAAAACTATTTTTCAATTAGATGTATTGGTGTTAGCCCACACAGGAGTACCAGCAAGCAATTCTAGGCACTCCCCGTTTCTGGGCATCGAGGTATCAGCTCGATGCTCGCTTTTTTTTCATCGTCAATATTCTGAAAAAAGCAGATTCAGGTAGTAATTGGAACAAACGTGCAAATTGGTCGTGAATTAATGGAGCTTAGTGTGGGCCCACACACCAAAAAGCAATTATAGCTTGTTTTCGGAACAGTCTTGTGTTCGTTATGAAACGGTACTGTGCACATAAAAATGCCTTGATCGGCGCGGCATTCGCCGTGCTGTTCATCGCTCCAATCACCCTTCACCAGTTCATACCTTATACGCGGCAGGTTGATGCCAGTGGATCGACGGAGGAAATGATGCGTGTTGTTGCTAATTCGAGCAACACATTCGGGATTGACTTGTATCGTGAGATTCAGGACGGTGCATCCAACGTCTTCTTCTCGCCATGGAGCATCACGTCAGCGATGCTGATGCTACAAGAAGGTGCACGAAACCAGACCGCCGCCGAGATCGCCGACGTGTTCCATCTTGGCGATATGGAGACCTGGCGTCCAAACTATGCGGGCATTCACAACAGGCTCGTTGGTGGCGAGCGCTTCACCCTGCGAACCGCGAACGCCTTGTGGGCTGACCAGTCCCATGCGTTCAACGCCGAGTATATCGGAATCATCGACCGCTATTACGGCGGTGGAACTCGTTATATGGATTTCGCGAATTCCCCGGACACGGCGTGCCAGGAGATCAATGACTGGGTAGCCGATATAACCAACGATAGGATCCGCGACCTCCTCCAGCCGGGCGATGTCAGCCCGTTAACGAGGCTGGTCATCACCAATGCCATCTATTTTAACAGTGCCTGGAAGTACCAGTTCAAACCCGACCAGACCACCAACCGAACGTTCTACTCCCCATCGGGTTCTCAGAGCATCCCCTTCATGCATCTGGGCGAATCGGACCTTTATTTCAACTACATGGAGAATAATCTCTTGCAGATGCTTGAATTACCATACACGGGAGACCGGCTCTCGATGCTCCTCTTGCTGCCACGTGTAAACGTGACGCTTGTCGATTTCGTCGAACAGCACTTGTCAACGGCAGCGCTTGACGCGTGGAAAGCCGAGATGGCTCAAGAAGAAGTGGAAATCAACGTGCCCACTTTCGACATCGAGACCAGGTATGACTTGATACCCGTCCTCGAAGCCTTGGGAATGTCGAAGGCATTCTCGCCGTCCGAGGCGGATTTCTCTGGCTTGGACGGCACGCGCGATCTCTCCGTGAGCAGCATCGTCCACCAAGCATTTGTTGCCGTTAACGAGGTCGGCACGGAAGCCGCGGCTGCCACGGCGATCGTCGTGTGGCTTACCGCGATCGGGTACGATCATATCTTCCTGGCGAACCGGCCCTTTATCTTCCTCATTCAGGAGCGCACGACGGGCGCGATCTTGTTCATGGGTTCCTTTACCGATCCGTCCAGCTAATCACGCGGTACCGCGTCCCATCCGGGATTAAAAATAATCTTCTTTTCGCTTGAATTTAAATAACATGTCCAATTGCAATGCTGGTCCTGGTCGCCGGAGGCGATCACCACTTCCCTGGTCTCAAACACGATACTCAACTCCGGGTGATTAGAGGCTTGACACGATAGCACTTTCGTTGATATGCAACCGGCACGCGACGCGAGCATGAAAGGCATTTCTTTGGAAACATACCAGGGTCATGGTACGGGAGGAATAATATATCCCAACCAAACTTGCCCAAAATAGCCAATAAGAATTTCAGAAGAAATGATTACAAGCAGACCGGTTATATTGATGATGAATCCAACAATTGCGACCTTGTTGAATCGGTCTTTTAAAATTCCAATTCCGCCGGCAATAGCGCCGATTAATAAAAAAACTATAGCACCCGAGACAAGAATCCAATTATAGTTCATGTCATAATGTGGAAATATGTATATTCCATAAAGCATGGCACCAACGATTGAAGGCACAACCGACACGTTCGCAATCCCGAGAATGACCGACCAGGTTATCCAGTTCTTGGAAAAACCTTCAAGAATATGAGTATGCCTCGGAAACCAGGATCGTTGGCCTGATACATCGCCGGCCGATATCTCCGTCGTTCTATTGGGTTTGATGCAACTAATCAAGATTACTACGCCGAGGATAAGGATATATGTACCAAAAGGACTCGGAACGAGGATGCCATATGGATACCATGAATTGTTCGTGACGAGTAATACCACGTTTAAACCAAGACCCGCGAGAATAAAGAAGATTTTAATGGATCGCACGATTGATGCAACAGCCTTATCTTCCCGATTGATTTTTTTGATGGTGATGGCAGAAACAATTGTCCCGAAAATGGCAATCACGAGAGAAATTATAACCATGAGAAATGCGTATGTAACGGTATTGAAAGGCAAAGTTCCACCCATAGATGGAAAAATCCAGAAATACAAGTAACCCCAAACCCACGTGATGAACATCAAGCCAACATCTAAAGTTATAAAGCGATCTCTTGTGCTCACGCAAGCTATACTTGCGGGAAATACACCGGATGGAAGTACTAAGACGCCGATGATGAATGCAATCAAGCAGTTCTTAATCAATTTGTATTGAGTCGATATTTCAACCATCAAGGGGCTCTCCAGTTAATTAGCCGCAATAAATAGTATATATCTCTATTGGATATTTTTGGAATGCCCCTCACACTACTTACCTTCGATCACACCACACTTCACGGGGGAACTACAGCTTCTCTTCCTGGCCGCCGGAGGCGGCCACCTCGGTCCCTGGCCCCGAACACGATGTCCAACGCGGGGTTCTACATACTGGTCGATACGCTAACAAGTTCGGTGATATGCAACAAGCACGTGAAGGAGGGCATGAAACGAAAGCGATGATCCCTGCCAGGGAACAGGCCCTGGTGGCGGGCGACGACCGGCTGCGTCCTGGCCGTGCCACCCACATGATGATACCTTGCACCGCCGCTCGTGATCCGCGGTGGTCCCACGGCGCCGGCGACGGTTGTTCACGGGTTGCGCCGCATGCGAATCACCGGCGATTTGAAAAACGGGCGCCGGCGTCATATTCACGACTTGTCCTTTCTTCGGAATGCTCGAAAGAACCGATCATCATCGTCTTGTAACGAGATCCGTGGCTGTTCCTTAATGGCTTTTATTAATCGATTCTTGCTCTCCATGCACTGCTGGATTAAGCGCTCATCTATGATTTTTCTCAATTCATAATCTGCATCGATGCGCGCATCCCTCAGAAAGTTAAATTCAAGAAGGACTTCGTCATCCGCGATATTTTTTAATTCTTTCACTATCCACGAATGATATCTCGTCAATTCCGCCTTTGGAATGCTGATCTTGTATTGCATTTGAACCCAGTGCAGGATGCCATAATACACTCGACTGATTCCAGTTCGATACATGGACTCGAGCAAATTCGATGGAATTTCGTTCTTATGTTCCATCAAATGTTCAGAAAAATCTATGAAATCGAATGGATCCATGCAATCATCAAGCTATTTTGAAGATGATCATGAATTGCCGCTGAATTTTCCGCAATTCCTTGAATTCGGCACTATCCTTCGATCTGAATGCCAAGTATTCTTTTAAACCACGCGTAAATTGCTCCTGCAACCTTGCCCGGGATATACCTTCAACGGCTTGAACGTGAACCTCGATCCGGGGTTCAGAAAAATCCATGTCTGGATCCTGGAAAAGGGAGAATTCAATCTTCGAGGGGATCGCAGGATAGATGTCAGGAAACTTGTCTTGCATGAAATTAAAGAAAATATCCTTGAACTGGCTCATCTTTTCATTCGATTGAAGCAAGGCTTGAAATGCGCTTGTAAATTCGCAAGAGACATCCATGAGATACTTCTCGAAACCTTTCTTAATATCATTTTCGGGATTTCGCTCTCGACTTGGAACAACGAATCCAAGTGCAATGCTGGTCCTGGCCGCCGGAGGCGGCCACCTCGCCCCTGGCCCCGAACACGATGTACAACGCGGGGCGCTAGATAACTGGTCGATGCGCTAACAAGTTCGGTGATATGCAACCGGCACGTGAAGGAGGGCATGAAACGAAAGCGATGATCCCTGCGAGGGAACAGGCCCTGGTGGCGGGCGACGACCGGCTGCATCCTGGCCGTGCCACCGCAGCGGCTTTCCAGGATGAAACGGCCCTGCTGCTGGGTCGATACCATAACATTACGATTCTAAGGCAAGTGTTTCATGGAAACTATAAGGTGGCGTCTTTGAACGAGAAATTCCCGGACGATGTTTTTGGCAAGCATTGGTTTCGGAAAGATAGTATTGTATCGGCCATCATATTCTCCGTGGCATTCTTCCTGGTGATTTTCGATGGAACGGTGAGATCATGGCTGGACACGCAACCTGTGGCCGTTCGTCTTGTCGTTCTTCCATCTACAGGCGCGGTCTTCATCGTAATGCAGCTAATGCATCAACAAATTAAAAAACGAATATCAAATCCAGGTGGAAACGAAAAACTGGCTTTGCTGGGCCGCCGGGAATGTCGTAACGAATTCACATCCATTTTCCTTTGGCCTGTCGCTCTTTCCCCTATACTCCTCGCGGGAGTTGTCGTAGATCTCGTAATCGAGGGCCATGCGAGTTTGCCGGTTATATTTGCATTTATCCTTTATGTTGTCCTGACGATCGTTTCGTTCGTGCGCTCGGTTCGCGTGTTCAGGAATATCCTTCACATCTCGGGTTAGGACACGGCCAAGCAAAAAAATGGAGGACTGCCTTCCCGATCTTGATGGTATTAGAATCCCACGCTATGATCGGAGGTATGATCGTTCCTATAAAATGGCGGTTGTTACAGGATTAGCCAAGATCGCGAAAATAAGATTAAGAGGATTTTCTCGCCTTTCTTGCCGGTTTCTTCTTCTCAGACTTTCGGCGAGCAATAGCTTGCTCAAGCTGATCAATACCTACAGCATCGATCACCTTGTCAACGCCCACAGCATCGATCACCTTGTCAAGACCTATTTCCGTTATCATCGTCTCGATGCCCAAGTCTTCGATGGCATGTTTCATGCTCCGGCGCACGTCAGCCGGCAAGATCTCGTTTATCTCGGTCATATCTTTCACCTTGTCATGATAGAAGTAATAAATCAAGCTTATAATCGTTCCCATGGCATTGCGCAAGTCGGTACCAGCACGAGCGATTTGCACGATGGCCCTCTTGATGGTCTCGATGGACCCGAGCAAAAGCAATGGTACGTTTTCATCTGTCACGTCCAGCTCGTCGCAGACAACCACGCGACACGGGCATGGAAATCCAGTTATAACCTCGTAGACACCGCTGTTGCTAGTGCTTTCAGCGATCTTGCACGCCAACAATCCGTCGAGAAAGCCCGGGCGCTTGGCTGCAATGTACCACGCCGTGACGCGCCCGCGCATCTCGTCGATGCCGATGCCATGCTGGTCGCCATATAGCCCAACATAACCAAGCAACTTAGAAAAGCTTTCCTTGCTGGGCTTGTCCACATCGCTCTTGTACTCGAGCAAGTTGTCCTTGGCGAAGTGCCGGGCCAGGAGTGGAATACCTAGCTGAACTGGCGTGTCACCCTTGTAACGGGCAACCATGTCGATTTCCAACGGCAATGTCCCGACTTTTTCAGCCCTCGCATCGCAACCGGCGAGTAATTCCTTCATAACCAGCTTGAAGATGTAATCGAACGCCATGCGCCATGCCACGACCGTGGCTTTCAGGATTTCTGCGTGAATCGTTCACTAGATCATATGAATTCCCTTAAACACCCCCTTTTTCAACCGAACTCGTATCGTATTCCCCTGAATCCCGGGATAACGGGAACCGCAACCTCGTTCCCTGGCCGCCGGAGGCGGCCACTTCGTCCCTGGCTTCGAGCAGGATGGGCGACGCGCGACGTTAAACGATCAACGCGCTAGCACACTTGTTGATATACAACCTAAACGATCTGCGGAAATTTGCGGTAAGGCTTCTTCGTCGCATAGAAAACCTTAAACCTTATTAGAACTAGTGTCAGATCTTTTTTTCATCCTTGTCCTTCTCCTTTTCAGACCAATCCGTGAAATTCTTATCCAATTCTGAGGCCATCTTTTCAATATCATCCCTATTTGCCGTTATATCAAAAGCGATTGATTCGGATGATTCAAAGTACTTGCCACGGATTTGCCCCTGTTCGATCATCTCCTTGATGCAGCGTATGATCAACGCTCTACTTTCACCGCTTTCCTCAACAAGGTCACTGACTTGAACTCGAGGAAATCGTTTGCTGAAATCCACCACGATACCTTTGATTCGATTTACAGCTGTATCATGCTTGATTCTTTCTTGCTCTAGTCGCTCTTGATTCTTGATTCTTTCTTGTTCTAGTCCCTCTTGCTTACGCTTCTCAGTTTCTTGTGCATCTCGGCGTAAAATTTCCTGTAATATCGATTCCGATTGTTGCAAGTCACCTGTCAATTGCCATTCCCTACCAATTGCTTCTGATAATTGTAGTTGCTTTTTCGCGGCAGAATAATCGCCAGCGTCGAACGCTTCTCTAGCCCTTTTCAAAAACAGTTGATAATCAGAGATGTTTTTCGCCTTTTTCTGTTCCTTTCTTGCCCGGTATTCCACTTTCCATGCGATAAAGCCTTCAACAAAAGCTAACACTCCACTGATCACCAAAACAGCGAATCCTATAGGAATAGCACCAATAAACAAAAAAAATGTGATCGGAAGAGCTGTTCCAGAAAGAATCAGGGTACCAGGAAGCCATTGCTTGTGAATAATTCTAGCCTTTCTAACAAATATCAAGAACCAAGTTGCAATTCCCGCGACCACGACGCCAGTACAACTCATGAAGATGATAACCGCTCCATCAGCCCAGTAACATCCTCCCGAAAACCAAAATAAAAATCCAAACATCCAAAATAATACCGTGTCAGTATTCGTAAAATATATACATGAAGGCAATCCGATTCCCGCTATCCCTAGGAAACAGATTAGCAAGAAAGATCCCCTCTTCTTTCCCTTCTCGATCCCATCGGAACTTGAGTCGCCTTCTGTCTTTGTCAATGCCATGCCATTCATCTTCTCGTATTATTGAGGAAAAATCAAATTCTGGCCATTTTAACTTGTTGTGATTCGAATTTGATTCTGAGGCAACAACTCCTTTTCATCTTTCATGCGGAATCGAATCATGAACCGCGAGGTCAGCAGCTTGTTGATTTCCTCATTGGGTCGAAAATATCAATTTCTTCTGAATTGCACAGTATATCTGTTCTCGATATTCATCCACGCCATGCAATTTCACCAAACATGCCGCCAAAATCCACGGTGACCCTCGTCCCTGGCCGCCGGAGGCGGCCACCTAGTTCCTTTCCTTAAACACGCTATTCACCACCGAGCGCTAGCTGGCCAACGCGCTATCAATTCCAGTATTATGCAACCCGCACGGGAAGATAGATATGAAAGACAAACGATAATCCCTAAAAGGGAACAGGCCCTGGTGGCGGGCGACGACCGGCTGCATCCTGGCCGTGCCACCGCAGCGGCTTTCCAGGATGAAACGACCTTGCTGCCGGGATCCGTGCCGCGGCCGAGGCGCGATCCTCGTAAAAACGGGCGTTCCGGTCCATGTCGCGGAGATACCTTCAAGGCTTGGCCCACATGATGATACCTTGCACCGCCGCTCGTCATCCTCGGTGGTTCCACGGCGCCGGCGACCGTTGTCCACGGGCTGCATTGCATGGAAATCGCCGGCGTAATGAAAAACGGGAACATTTATAAGGCGGGTCGCGGGTGACGGGGGAACGGGACTGTCACGCGGATAAATTTGCGGGTGTTACGCGAGACCTTAAATTCACGATGAACAATCAATACGATGCGCCCTTGTATTGATTCGAAATATTAGGAAGACCTCTTTACACGTTTTACGGGTTTTTTCTGACCAGCTTCCTTGCGTGCGATGGCTTCCTTGAGCTTGTCGACGCCCACGGCATCGATCACCTTGTTAATATCAAGTACCTTAAGCACTGCTTCAATGCCAATGTCCTCAATGGCGTGTTTCATACTCTGGAGCATGTCTGGCGGTATGATCTCGTCCATCTCTGTCATATCTTTCACCTTGTCATGATACATGTAATAAATCAAGCTTATAATCGTTCTCATGGTGTTGCGCAAAATTGAACCCGCATGAGCGATATGCACGATAGCCTTCTTCACGGTTTCAATTGAACCAAGCACGAGCAATGGCACATTGCCATCGTTCACGTCGAGCTCGTCGCAAACCACCACTCGGCACGGGCACGGAAATCCGGTCACGACCTCGTATACCCCTGCATCGGCGGATGCCACGGCAATGCCGGTCGTCAGCATTTTATCGAGAAAGCCCGGGCGCTTGGCCGAGATGTACCACGCCGTGATCCGCCCGCGCATCTCGTTGAAGCCGATCCCGTTCTGGTCGCCGTATAACCCGACGTAGCCGAGTAGCTTGGACAAATCCTCCTTGCGGGTCATGTTTCCCTCGCTCTTGTACTCGAACAAGTTGTCCGTGGCGAATTGCTTGGCCAAGAGCGGGATGGGCACTTGCGACTGCGCACCAGCCTTGCAGCGCGCGACCGTGTCGATTTCCAGCGGCAACGTCCCGACTTTTTCAGCCTTGGCATCGCAACTGGCCAGCAATTCCTTCATGACCAGCTTGAAGATGTAATCGAACGCCATGCGCCGTGCCACGACCGTGGTTTTCAGGATTTCCGCGTGGATCGTTCACCATATCATGTGAACTCCCTTAAACACCCCGCTTTTTCAACCGACTTCGTATCGTATTCCCTAGAATCCCGGGATGCCGGGAACAACAATCTCTCTTCCTGGCCGGCCGCCGAAGGCGGCCACATGGTTCCTTACCTTGAACACGATGATACGCACGCTAGCACTTTCACTGATATGTAACCGGCACGCGACGCGAGGCATGAAAGGCAAGCGATGATTCCTAGTGGAAAATAGGCCCTGGTGGCGGGCGACGACCGGCCTCATCCTGGCCGTGCCACCGCATTGGTTTTCCAGGACGAAACGACCTTGCTGCCAAGATCCTTGCCGCGGCCGATGCGCGATCCTCGTAAAAACGGGTGTTCCAGTCCGCGTCGCAACGATACCTTCAAGACCCGCCCCTCGTGATGATACCTTGCACCGCCGCTCGCCATCCGCGGTGGTTCCACGGCGCCGGCGACTGTTGTTCACGGGTTGCTTTGCATGCAAACCGCCGGCGTAATGAAAAACGTGAACATTTATAAGGCGGGTCGCGGGTGGCGGGGGAACGGGACTGTCATGCGGACAAATTTGCGGGTGTTACGCGAGACTCTTGTTATGGTTTATCTTCAGCATCTAACTTCCTCTTTTTTTGATTCCATGCTTTTATTCTGTTTAACGACAATTTGATGAAGAAAATGAACGGAATTGAAAATTCGGGCCAAGCGAACAATATTATGGTTAAAGAGATAAAAGAAAGGCAATATGTAAACAATGAATTCAATTCAAAATTGTGTGCCTGTTCCCAAGGGATACCAGAAGCAAATAAGGCAATCTCGTATCCATTAATCAATTCCATCACGAAAAATAATGTTACTGCATAGATCAAAAAGTTGCGCAATTTTATTCTCCACTTTGTTCGTGGTACAGAAAACATGCATATCAGCGGAAAGAATCCTGCAGCAGGCGTGCATCCTTTGATGAATTCAATTATTTGGGGTGTTTCTATCCCAAGTGGATAGACATAAACGTTCATATCGAAACAAACTACCGTTGAACCATAAAATCCAAAAATCTTCACCCAGAATGAAGCGATTTGTGCTGAAATCCATCGTATTGTTACAAAATCGGTGAATTCATAGATTAAATATCCGATATATATTAAAACAAAAAACAGGATGACTTCGTGCCATTTCGCTTTCTGAACTGCTTGCCAATATTGTTTATTTTCGTTTTTTTTATCCTTTGGTTTTAAAACATTGTTTTTTCTACTCATTTCTATTCATTCTCACCATATCTCGATTGTTGGAGTATAATAGGTAGATCCTGCTACTATCCACTCCATGGAAGCCGAAGTGTCTAGAAAATACCATTGCTCCCATACAAGATCAATACCAGGCTCCGTGTATTCGACGGACACAGTAACAAGGTATCCACTCGTTCGGTTCACCTGTGCCGGTGATCCTTGTGGTTGGGAAAACAACGAATCATTCATAAAACAATAGTATCGTCGATAACTCGGAACTTCATGATTATCATAATTGATATCGAGAATCTGGATTCCATTCATTACTAAAGCGATAGTCTTGTTAGAATATGTTATATTGATATCACCAGAAAGCAATGTGCCATTCATGATGTAAACGAGTGAGGAGTATCGGTAAGGCCGATACAGTATTGGTTCGAGTGCTAGCGTGTCAAGTGCTGCTATACGTGCCGAGAAACACGTGATATCAATGCCAGAAAAACACGGAATGTTCATATTCGATTCCATAACGATGGGATGATTGCTTAAGGATATAGTGAGATCGGAATCATCATGCGACCAATCATGGTGTTCCGATGCGTTAAAATTTCCGATTGCATCGATGATGTTACTCGTGGTGTTACCCGGCACGTTTCTGCTAATGGTCACGCTCGATGTTTTAGAGCGCAACATCACCCGATCGATGACCACGGGAGCGAGAGCTGCAGTAATCGCTAAAACCAGCAGGAATATGGCGGCCGTGCGCTTTTGCTGGATATTATCTCTGTTCATTATGAACCAATACAATATAATACCAAGAATGGCGATTGGTATAATAACATAAATGGAAACTAACCACATAATGCCGGTTGTGCCAATCAAGAAAAAAATGCACGCGTCTTGCTTGGCGGATTTAAATGCAAGAATCCCGCAAGCCTCTCGCTTCTCCGCGAATCTATCACAAATGAATAATCCTACAAGCAAGATGATAACAAGCATGGGAATTGCGGCAATGCGAATATACACGCTTAAAAAAGAACCTATACCGAACAAGAAAGCCATCGTGCAATGCACGATGCTAGAAATCAAAGTAATGGCTAAACCTGCTTTATACAACCGCGATACCCGCATTTTCTTTGCAAGCACGTGTATCATCTTTCATGATGTTTCTTTTGAAATGTTTTCATGGCAATTGCGAATTCGATCCTTCGCGTGAATCTCCCCATCCTTCACCATATATGCGTAGTGGCACGACCTCTGTATCTGGAATGCCCGGAATCGCTGGATACCGGGAACCTTAGTTTCGTTTCCTGGCCGCCGTAGGCGGCCACCTCGTCCTTGGCGGCGGGCGACGACCGGCTGCATCCTCGCAGTGCCACCGCAGCGGCTTTCCAGGATGAAACGACCTTGCTGCCGGGAACCGTGCCGCGGCCGAGGCGCGATCCTCGTGGAAACGGGTGTTGCGGTCCATGCCGCGGCGATACCTTCAAGGCTTGCCCGCCATGATGAAGGCTTGCACCGCCAGTCGTCATCCGCGATGGTCACACGGCGCCGGCGACCGTTGTCCACGGGCTGCATTGCATGGAAATCGCCGGCGTAATGAAAAACGGGAACATTTATAAGGCGGGTCGCGGGTGACGGGGGAACGGGACTGTCACGCGGATAAATTTGCGGGTGTT
>JAUQYW010000330.1 GCA_030587525.1 Candidatus Sigynarchaeota archaeon
GTATAGAAACTCGCCATTAGTAATGGATGCCGTCTATATCGTCGCGGACAAGATCCGAAACAAGTCGTGGGAAAGAAATAGAGCTGAATCCATGTAAACGGGCGATGGATTATCATGTAAGATTAAGTCTCGGAATCATAGCTTGAAATAACGGTAAAATTAAGTCGTTTTATTGCGCGTTCGCGGTTTCAGCAGCGTCCGACTCGTCGTCTGCATCGGTGATCTCATTCTTCTCCAGGAGCAGTCGAAACTCGATGAAATCCAGTTTTTCGCCGCGTTCCATGCGTTCTTTGGCAATCCGGCGCAGCAATATCGCAACATTCCCGCGTTCCTTGCGACGTTGAACCCGGATCTCGCGCTGCGTGGACATGATCTCGTCACGCATCGAATCACGTTTCTTGTAATAGCCAAGCAACTGTGCGTGAAATTCATCGGCCTTCTTGCGGTTCTCGTTCAATTCTTTTTCGAGCTGGCTGATCTTTTCCCGCAGCGCATCAACATCAGCATATTCCTTGAGCATCATCTCGTGGAATTTCTGAGATTCTTGCGAATTAAGGATAACCTCGTCGTGGTATTTCTTGAGCTGAGCCTTGTATGCAGGAAATTGACTGATCACCTTACCGTATTCCCGTCTCGCATCGCTGCCCTTCGTGAGCTCCCCGAGTTTTGATTCGAGTTCCTCGATCTCCTTGATGATCCGATCCTCCTCTTGCATGGACAAGGTCGGGGCGGTTTCTATTTCCATGTTCCGAGCCCGCACGGCGCTCTTGAGCTTCTTGATTTGTAACTGCTGGTCCTTCGTGATCGTGGGAAGGTCCTTGTATTTTTCCTTGATCTCGTTCAGTTTTTTCCGAAGCTCTTCCAACGCGATTTGCGTCGTGATCCGGTTGTTCTTCGCTGACTGCACGTTCTCGTTAAAACTATCGCGTTTCTCGCGGCATTCTTGCGCCTTCTTCAAGTGATCCTTGATCTTGGAATTGGTTTCCTTGATGATGCGGATCAATTCTTGCGTGGTTTGATTGAATTCATCACGTTTTGCCCGCGTGTCGGCGATATTTTTCGTCAGTTCATTGAACTGGTCTTCAAGGTCTTCTACTTTCTGAGAACTCACGAATTTTACCTCGTTAAAACGAACTTACGAATTTTTTCCGAAGTTGTTTTACATCCTTGCCGAGAAACAACAAGGGTCAAGAATTTGAAGCTGCCGCATTTTTTTAACATTGCCACGGCGTAATCCTAGAAAATAATGCCGCCCATCTAGCTGCATCGCCACCATTCTATGAGACCAGACATAAAAGCGGAATGCCTTTCTTCACGCTCTTAGAAATATCGAGAGGATATCGCCATCCTCCAACACGTGACTCAAATGCACGACTTGCCCGGGATGCTTAGCACTCTTCCCCCAAACTTTCGCGAACCGGAATTGATGCACGAAATCCTTGTGAATTTTCATGCACGCATCTTGAATCGTGGCGCCCTTTTTCAAGACCATCGGTTTTTCAAAGTCGGGGTCCCTGATACGCGGCTTAAGGTAAATGCGTATCAGATTGAGTTTGGTATAGATCTTTCTTCGAAACTCGTCGATGCCAACAAGGGTTATGCCCGAGACAATGATATAATCCTCGCCAGCTAGCAGCTGGGGTAGTCGTGCCTTTTCTGCGGGATCGGCCACGTCGATCTTGTTCAAGATGATGAAAGAGGGGATGTATTGGCAATTCCCAAGTATTGCATCGATGAGATCCTCGGGCGTCGAGTCTTCATAGAATGTAAAGTGGGCATTCGTGATGGAATATTCCTGGCAGATGGTTTTGACGTAATCGGGGTTGAGTGCCGTGAGCCTCACGGCACTTGTTATGCCGATGCCTCCCTTGTGCATGTTTTTGATGCCGATGTTCGGCGGCTTGCGATTCGTGCGGATGCCGATGTTGTACAGCTCATTCTTGATGATTTTCAGCCGTTCGAGATCGAGTTTCCCCTCGTAGTTGAAATCAAGAAGGATCAGGATCAAGTCGACGGATCGCAAGACCGACAGGATTTCCCGGCCCCGTCCCTTTCCATGGGATGCGCCGAGGATGATCCCGGGCAAATCGAGCAGTTGTATCTTGATCTTCTCGTAATTCATCATCCCAGGTATGCAATCGACGGTTGTGAAATCGTAGGCCGCAACCTTCGAGTCTGTATGCCCTTCGGTCAAGATGTTGAGCAACGTTGATTTACCCGAGGAAGGAAATCCAACGAAGGCGGCCTGCGCGTCCCCCGTTCTTCTAATGGAAAAGCCCGTTCCACCTCCACCTTTCGAGCTCAGCTCTTTCACGAGTTCACGACGAAGTTTCGCAATGTTTGCACGCAACGTGAGGATGGATTTCATCGTGTGCTTGTTTGGAATCGTGGACTTGAGCAATGCTTCAAGGTCCGCGATATGATCCTCGGTCGTGGGGGACAATCTATCACCGGTGGTACGCGCGAAACTTCGTGAGGGTTGAGGTTACGAAGCATCACGGTTAGAAAATTGTTGAGAAAAGAAGTGAAAACAAGATAAGCCGGTTACCTGGTGGGAGCATCGATGTGGGTGAATCTGAACCCGCATTTTCGGCAGAAATGATCGCCCTTTTCTTGCGTCGCGCCGAAACATCGGTTATGGTACGCCGCTTTGCAATTGCTACACTGAAACACGCAATCATCCTCCTCGAGCAGCATCCCGCAGACCTCGCATGGATCCACGATGGCCAAGATGGCTTCCGGTTGAAGGCAAGTCGCATCGGCCTCTCGCGGCTTGGTTGCTTTCGATTCTTGCATCTTCGCGACATTCGCGCGCATTGTCTGGAGGTCCATGAGCTTAGTTAATTGGGGGTCGACTTTCAGCAGGTGGAAGCAGAACGGGCAGCGGAAGATGAACGCCTCTTCCTTGTCTTGATCTTGCTCGGCCCATTTCATGACACACGCGAGATGCATCTCCCGCTTGCAATACGAACAGCGCCGAAGCGTGATGGGGTTGTCCTTCTTGAAACAAATGTTGCACTTGAGTTCGGTTTTCGCTTTTCCTTGGCTAATGGCTTGGATTTCCGAGATATCAAGCGGCAAGAGCTGCTCGGCGATCGCTGCCATGAGCTTCTTTTTCCGGACAGGCGGGCTCTCGAAAACTTCGAGGCCTTCCTCCAAGTCCTTGATATCGCCGAGTTTACGGGCATGCTTGGCGATGGTCGCCGTGTTTTGCTCGCCATTAAAAAAAGTACCGTCGGTGAGCTCGGCGATTAACCGGATGTCCTTGTGCTGCTTTCTTTTCTTGACCGTGGTTTGGGCAGTCCCGGGTTTTTTAGCTACGGATTTTAGTCCCGGAATGAGCAATCCTTCCGATTCGAGCAATTGGCGATCCTCGAGGGACATCGCTTCTTCACCTTGCTTGAGGTCAAACTGCAGCGCGCCGGCGTCTTCGGCCTTCTCCTCGGCAAAATACCCGTCAGCATCTGCATCATCGTCGGTCCCCTTGTTGTCAGGATCCGGCCCAAAATACAAGATATCCACGTAAACCCCGATATCACGGTTAATTTCGGTATATTTCTTTTCCTCCGGAGTTATACCCTCGCGAATCATATCATCGGTGAGGATGAAGATCCGGAGCATGAGATTTCCGACGAATTTCAACTGCTTTGCAAATTCCTGGATGACGAGCCCGAGAGCACCGGCAAGCCCACCCTTATTCGAGGGGGTTCCAGCCGCACGGTTAAATGACAGTCTATCAAGTGCCTGGAGGAGCTGGTCATGATTGTTCGTGAGCTCTTGCACGAGACATGATTGTTTACTGTTGTACTCGATGATGCCGAACTTGTCCGTCTCGACAACCCGTTTTTTGGTGAGCACGATGGTCTTGCTTGCTTCGATTGCTGCATGAAACCGGGACAAGATATCCGAGTCCTTCCCCTTTTTCTTGTCCTTGTCCTTTTTCTTTTTCTTGTCATCCTCCTCCTCTTTTGATATAGCTATCGTCTCTTGATTCATGGTATCAGACGTGTCGATGAGGATAAACGTGTATTCATTTTTCGGTTTTCCCATGCAAGCATCACTCGGGATCTTGATGGCACTTGCATCATCCATGAATAATGCGAGTTATATGCACGTGCATCGCGCGTGCAAAATGGTCGCCGCATCCATGGCGGATGATTTCTATAAAAAATAACTTCTGTAGAGATAAAAATTTATGTCGATGTCCATATTTGTTTGCACAAATGTGCGAATCCCGATTCTGGAATAATCGTGGATCATTCGTGAATCATCCCCGCATATTCGTGGAGGGGGATACCGAGCAACTTGAAGAGCATCAGCACCGCATCGAAATGGCGCATGCCATAACCGACGATCCAATGGTGGCCGAATGCTTCATTACTCACGAGTTCGAGAAAGTTTTTGGCCGGTATACCGGTTAATTTTATCTTCACGGGATTCCCGGGAAAAACAAGGCCCGCCTCCATTGCCGTTCCTTTCAACGCGCAAGCACGGTAAGTGTTCGACCGCCCGACGAGATTAGCGATGATCACGTCGCCGGGTTTGCCGGGAAAAAGCACGCAAGCCCCGTGGTTCGCGAGCCGAACAGGGCCGACGATTATTTCGCCGGTTCCAGCAAGCGACGTGGAACAGGATCCACAATGCCCGCCAACAATCGTGTTGCTGCCGGAATCCACGTCGAGCAAGTCAATGTCATTCGT
>JAUQYW010000390.1 GCA_030587525.1 Candidatus Sigynarchaeota archaeon
TAGGGCTATTGACGCCGATCGATGACCAGTCCCGAGAACCTCCGTTGATGATAATGTCCTCGATGCGTCCGTGTATTTTCACGAGCTTGAGGGCTGTTTTCGCGCCGAACCCTTGTACCCCGGGATTATAGTCGGTGCCCACCAATATTGCTAGGTCCACGAGCTGTTCCTGCGTGATGCCGAGCGACCGCAAGACATCCTTGAGGGTATATTGCTCGGCGATGCGCTGCTTCACGGCAAGGTTCTTCACGATCCGCCCGGCCCCGTAGAGCAACGCGTCCGCGTCCTTGGTCACGATGAAATCCACGATGCCTCTCCGCTGCAGCCACGCGCATTGCGCCTCGCCTTCCCCTGGTGCCGCGATCACCGGCATCCCCAGGTGCTGCAGGAGCAATCTTGACTCCATGTCGGCGATCGGATACGCAAAATCCATGCGCTGCCCGATGGCCTTGGCGAGGGGAATTGCGCCGTCCTTCATGGCCGCGGTGTGCATCGACCGGGCGCGGAGATACTTGTCATGCAGCTCCGCCTTGGATAGCTGGTTGCGTTCCTTGGTTTCCCCGGCACCATCGAACACATAGACCGGCCATATCTGCTTCTGGAGCAAATATAAGGTGCGATAAAGGAAACCGCGTAGATGATTGATGAGCTGGCACGTCTTGTCGATCAGCACGAGGCGGTTTCCGGAAGTGTTGTGGTTCGCCAAGGTCACCTTCAAGAACTGGTGCAGCCACGCGGTGCCGTCGATGGCGCAGACCTCGCCCGCGAAATCCTTGTCACTCACGTCGGCTGCCTGGACCAGCTCGAGAAACTTCGACCCCATCACGCGCCACCCCGGATGATCGCCGCCACGGCGCGGAAGTCGTTGATCACGGGCACGATGTCCCGGGAAATCGCTTCACCATCATTATTTTCGATGCTCGATGCTAATTGCCGCGCGTGGTTGCCACTACGACCAAGCAGCTCGACGACCGACCCGAGCTTGCCTTGTCGATTGAGTTCCTGGAACAGCGAGGCAGCCGCGGCCATAACCCGCTCACCGAGCTCAGCCAGATCCCCGTCAGGATATTTCTCCGAGATGGCTTGCTCGGTATCCAGGATGTCCTGGGTCGTCGCGTCCATGATGGCGGGGGCCGCGCGCTCCACGGCAGCCTCGCCGAACTGGGTCATGTGTATCGTCACGCCTTTCTTCAAGCCGCTGGGGTTGTACCCGTCCTCGGCCATCATCCCACGCTGGGCGAGCACGTCCATGATGCGCTGTGCCATGGCCTTCGATCGGGCGGCCAGATCCTTCTGCGCAAGCCTTTGCTCCCGCTTGGCGATGGCCTCCTTGCATTTCTCCGCGACCAGGTCCTTCATCCAGTCTTGCTTCACGCCCTGGTTTCCCGATCGTTTCATGGCGTCGAGGATCTCGATCACGTCGTGCTTCACGGGGCCGAAGTCGGTAAGCGCCGATTCCAATAGCGAATGATCGGGATCGACGGGCTTGGTGGCCACGGGCGCCGGCACGTGCTTGGCGCTGGGCACCGCCGCGGCGAGGCTCGCGTCCACGGCGACCAGGAATGGCGTTGACACGTCGGGCCGCTTGAGGTAGCAGGTGCCATCGGGCATCTCGGACAAGTACCGGCGCTGATACGACGCGTGGCGGGAATGCTCGTAGAGTTGCTCGTCTTCCAGGCCGAGCGTGGATGCCATGGTTTCCCGGGCTTGCCCTTGGCCAAGCCGGAACGCCATGATGGTCGATAGGTGGTTCAAGACCGTGTCGGGTAACTTGGCCGGGTCTTGGCTCGATAAGATGAAATAGCTCGACCCGCGAGCAATGGTGTTGACGATCTTGCCCACGCATTGTTCTACCCGCGGGGATGGCTTCTCGGCGCGCTCGTCATAGAATACCTTGTCGATCTCGGGCACGACCAGCAAGACTGGCTTGGATGTCGCTGCGTTCTCCACGAGGGACTGCAGCTTGAGTAGCAAGATGGCCTTGAACGCGCGTTTTTCCATGCCAGATGCTGCTGACAAGTCGATCACGATGACGCGGTTTGTCAACACGGAGTCGTCCATGGCCGGGTTGTCGGTGATGCTGTACCATTGCTCGGCCCAGCCCTTGAAGTCGCGCGTCAAGGCTCCCGCGACCGACCGCTCGGCCCCCGACTTGGCATCGAAGGCGAGTTGCTCGTAAAGCAGCTTTACCTCGGGTATCTTGTTTGTCGTCGCCGCGGTCTTGAGTGTTTCTTCCAGCCGCGACGCCAGGAATGCCTCCTGGTCGCTGGAGAACGCGTGGATCGCTGACAGCGCCGCCACGAGCAAGGTCGCGTGCTGCATACCATCCCGCTGGTGGTTCGAAGCAGGTGTCATCGGGTTGAGCGTGATCGAGCTGCCGAGGGACAGCACCCGCGCGCCCGGCACGTGATAGTCGCCGTGGTCGTCGATGACGATCGTGGAGAAGGAATTGGAGGTGCCCAGCAATATCTTGAGCAAAGCGACTCGCTCGGCCGTCTTTCCGCCTGCGATGCAGCATCCGCCACGGAAGTGCTCGAACCGGATGCCCGCATCGGCGACGGCGGCCAGCGATTCTGGCTCGATGACTTTCCCGATGACCACGTCGTTCTTCATGGACACGGGGGCGTGCGTCTCAACCGCGGTGCCGACCGGCACGTCGGGGGCGATCTCCTTCGGGATGGTCGCATCGACGGCCAGCTCGTCGCCCATGAAGTACCCGAGGCAGCGTGACCGGCCAGCGCGCTCGAACGTGAACCCCGAGAAATGCCCGCCGAGCACCGCGGCCATGATGGTCGCGGATGCATCCGCTGTCGCGGGATCATCCGCCGAGATGCCCGCCCTCAGCCCGACCTTCCACCCGCCGTCCCGCGACGCGTACCACGCGGCTTGCTCAGCCTTGGTTTTGAACCCGAGCGCGTACAGCACACGCTCTTGCAGGTTCGATCGCTTGGTGAAGAGACCGAAATTCACGGCGCGGAACTCGAGGGCGTACCTGTACCGGACGGCCGGGTGCTGCTTCAATGCCCGGATGATGAACCGGTGGTTGAGCCGCGTGTCGATCGGGATTTCCTTCCATGACCATTTCTTGGTTTGTGCGGGGAAGGATTCTTGTTCGAGGCGTGTCATGCCGATCCTCGTGGTCGTGAACGCCGCGAGGCGCGACAAGGCGATTGCCATGGCGATCCCCGCATCAAGCAAAGCCATGCCCCACGCGACGAGGCCAGCGGCGCCGTCGCACACCATCCCGGCGAGGATGAATAATGTTGTTGTCAATGACGAGCTTGCCGCGAGCAAGCCGCCCGCGATGGCGCGCCGCAGAAACAATGCCTTGATTTTTGGTAACTTGATGTTTACCGACGGCATGTGCAGCTCGGGCATGGTCATCTTCCCCACGGGTATGCCCGGCACCATGTCCTCCACGTCGATGTACTTGGGTGTAGACTTCATGTCAAGACTGCCAGACAGAATTTTATAAACAAAAAATCAATACAATGCCGAACGCAAACAGAAAATTGGAGAGGACTAGGGATCTTGACAATTCTTGCAATCCTACCTTTTCCCTATAAGGTGCCAACGAATGGTAGGTCCACTTATTGCTGCTTCATCATTAATTTCTTTATTCAAAAATCAATGTTCATTGCTTTTCCAGCTTGGCGATGAAGAATCCCTCGACGCCATCGAGGTGCGGGAAGAACCGAACGAGTTTCTGCGATTCTGCTTTGGAAAGCACATCGGTTTCAAGACCCGGATGGCCTATCTTGATGCCTGGATCCACGATTTTCATGTTATCCTTTTCGATCACCTTGGCAATTACGCCTTCGTTTTCCTCGTAAGTCACCGTGCAGGTGCTATAAACGCAGGTCGTCCCTGGATCGACGCAATCGAGAGCAAATCGCAGGATTCGGATCTGGTTCGCCACGAAGCTGTCGAGATCCGATATCGTGTCATCGACGTAGAGTTTCGGTCGCAACCCGAGAGCAGAGCAAGGCGGGTCGACAAACAACTTGGACGGCGAAGACCGAGCGAGATGCGATTTCATGTGCTCAGCCGCGACCTGCAATGGTTCGATGCACGTGATTCCCATTCTTTCTGCCCTGCGTGCCAGTTGGTCGAGTTTTTGGCCGCTACGGTCGATCGATATTATCGATCCCTTGTCCTGCATAAGCTGGGCTATATGCGTGGATTTTCCGCCAGCACCGCAACATACATCGAGAACCTGATCACCCGGTTGCGGATCGAGCACGCGAGTTGCTACCATGGAAGGGAAGGCTTGATCGACGAGCATCCCCTGCTTGAACTCGTTCCATTCTTGGAAACTTGGAACGTAAAACCATGGTTCTACCGTTCTTGCGATGATAGTTTTCGCGATGCTTGAAATGGTATCAGAATGATAGAGGGCGCTACAGTTTCCACAAAACATGTCGTGCTGTGTTCCATCCCACGGGGTACTGAACCGGTGATGCATCGAAACCAGATCGCCCTTCTTAAAAGAAGATTTGGTACCCTTGAAGCCGGCACTGAAAAGTGGCGCAGCTATGATGACAGATTCCGCAGCGAACTTGTCGATGTCGATTTTTTTCTCCTGTTCATCGATTTCCATCGGGCCATCGACATGGATCTTGATTGCCTCTGGAATCTTTGGATCTTCTTCGATAGTGAGGTTAGGAAGGCGTGAACGCAGTCGATTCACGAGCTCGTCTCGTTTTGCTTTCAACACGTTAACTCTGAGGTAAAACCATTCCCCCGGATTCGATATTGCTTCAAGGAACGCGTTCACTCCGCCATCCTGCAATTCCTCGAGAAAACGGAGCCGCGCGATAACATTTGGCGAGACTAAACACTTGTTAGTGTACTTCATAATCGATAGCCGGCCATTCGTTCCTCGTTGGGATTTGAAATACGTATGACAAATTCGTTCCTTATTGGGATTTAAACTTTTTATCAAAATCGAGATCAGTCTCGGATGCATCGGCTGTGGAAATTGTGTCGCTGTATGCCCTTCAGAAGCAATTCATCTTCAAAAGAAAGACTGGGAAACCAACCCACCTCAGACTTTGGAGGGGGCGATCGTGTTCGGTATATCTTGCCAAAATGCATCGAATCCGACCTGGAACGGGTAATTGATTACAAAGTCGAATAGCAACGTGAAAGATGCGAGCGCGATTAGGAATGCTGCGAACGCGATGAAGGCGGTACGAATCCGGCTAATGATAAGTAGGCTTTTGTCGATTTTTTGGGTGCTCGTGTTTTTTCACCAGGTCACTCTCCACACACGTGCTAGCCTAATCGCGGTTTGATATAGATTGCGATGTGTCAATAAAAGTATCGAGGGCACCTAGTTATACCAGGACGGGAACCGTGATACCCGCGACGTGCAGAATCACGCGGATGATGCCCCCTCCGCCAACGAGCGTGCCGAGGGCCTCCATTGTCATGCCCATGATGAACGGCTGCCAGCCAGAATGCCCGCGCGACCCGACGAGCATGAGCCCGCCGAGGCCCATGCACGCGCTGGAGATGATGCCCACACCTTTCAAGATCCAACCGATGGCCGCGGTGTACGCCTCCATGGCAGGCCCCGCCGGGAATGTGTACAAGCCCGCCCTCGCCACGGCGTTGAACGACAAGGGAATCGCCCCCAGCTGCGCTGCTGACAGCCCGCACAGCACCCCGCACATGATGATGCCATCGAGCAGGAAGCCCGCCCCGTGATCGCGGCGGACGGGCATGAGCAACGTGCCGAACGCCATAATGATGAACGAGGCAAGGATGCCGATCACGACGATGTTCGCGAAACACGACGTGACCACGAGGGAGAGATAGCCGAATGCGTCCATTCAATCGGTCGCCTCCGCTTCGTCGAACGTCCCGCCGGGCGCCACGGGGATCGCCTTTTGCTTGATGCCGCCTGCCACGATCTCGTACTCGGTCTCGTCGTCGCACGACACGTACGTGAACCGCCCCGAATAGCCCTCGGTCCCGATGATCGGCCGCACGACCACGTCCTCGGGCATACACCCCCGGACGAGTTGCTCGCCGGTCGGTCGCTCCTGGTCTTGGCCGGGCTTGTATCCCACAGTATTGATGATGATGGAGGGCACTTTACTGGTCGCTGCGAGCAAGGCAAGCCGCGCGAGGTGATCCTTTGCCTGCACCCACATCACGCGTCGGATGGCCGGGTCCTGGACGGTCTGATCCATGGCACCGAACGCGGTGTCAAGCACGACAAGGCCGACTCGCCATTTCTTGATGCCCCCGGTGAGTCTCTCGATGGCATGCTCGACCGCGAGCGGGGTCAGGGCCGTATTGAGCAAGACCCGATTTGAATGATCCTTTCCTGTCGTGGTGATTGATATAGCGGCGAACCGCTTGGGCGAGAAGCCCTTGGTCGTGTCGATCCACGCGCAGCACCGGCCGAACGACGCCAAGGATGCCGCACAGCACAAGGCAATCGTGGTCTTGCCAGTCGCCGCAGGACCGAACAAGTGGTAGGTGCCGGGCTCGATGCGCCCGCGGAGCATGTTGTACAAGAGCACCATCAGCCATCATCCTCCGCGTGCATGCCCCACCAACGCACGAGCTCCTGGAATGTGGCTGACGTGCGGTCGATCTGGATCGACTTGGACGAGTCGGTTGCCCGCACCGAGCCATTACTATCGACGTAGATGGCAAGCGCGTGGATCGGGCTGCCGTGTAATATCAAGTGGCAGAAGGGATACTTGGCGGCACCGGCGAGCTCCGCCGACGACACGCGGGCCTTGAACACTTGGCCGCATATCTCGCATTTCGAGGTGAAGAGTAACGCCTTCACGATCGGTGCCGGACGGTTTAAAGGTAGTCTAGCTTGGGTCATGTTGTATCCCCGGGAGTTCTCCGCAGCCATTAAAAAGGAAAAAACAGTCGTAACTAATAGTATGAATCGTGGACGAACTTGGACATCACCAACAAACGTGCCATAAAGGTTCCGGGATGCCTTAGAGTCGATATCGCCCGTGTTTTTTGAAAACGGATGGCTGGAGCGGACTTCAAGGCGGATTATTCGAATTGCATCATAGAGGTGCAAGCAAAGGCTTAATTAGGTGGTAAAACAAAAAGAGATGGTAAATCATTCGTTGATAAAACGAGCCAAGTACGGACTAATGGGATTATGATTCCAATTCGTCTGCGCGGGGAAGACTTCCGACCTTTGCTCTCTTCCTATCAAGATAGGACTTTAGTCGATTACCTCGCACCCTTCCAAGTCATGACATATAAGCCCGTGGTCGACAAGCATGTAATAGATTGCTACCAGATGGCAAAGCTTTTCGGAGATTTGCAAGGGGGGAGATTTACACGAATTCTTGAGGATGCCTCGGAGAAACTCCAAGAAAAACCTCACCGAAAATCGGTAGAAGTCACTCAACGAGAATCAGTAGAAATGATCAAGGCCTTTGTCGGTAACATGAAATGGAACCTATCTGGCGCGAAGGACGAGGACGTGAAACGACTGGGGAAGGACCTCGCCACGTTATTTGAGGTACTCGTCACCTTCCAAGACAAGTATAAAACGGCCTCGTTGTTACCGCGCTATGATGCGTCTGGCCTTTTCCTCAAGGAGGAAGTAAAATGCTTCATGCCGGGAGAAAGACTGGCTCTCTCAGTCTCACCAGGAATTTATCTGGCCAAGGAGGCCCCCAACCAGATACCGCTCAATTCTAGCCAAGTACTCGCAGCTGGAAACTATGCACATGAGCAGATGCATGCTAACTCGTACTATTATCAGCGTGACGACCAGGAAAGGTATCGCCATGTAGACGACATAGCTATAGATGAGGGCTTCGCGTATCTTGTCCAAGCTGTTACTGAGGCTAAAGGGAACCAAAATCTGTTTTTTGATCAATACGAAAATCCAAAAATCCAAAAATTCTATTTCATGGAGCGCCTGTGGATGAACGACGGGGCAAAGTTCGGCCTTTTCTTCCATTACATCCATTCGGGATATCCTTGTGCTTATGGAACCCTTCTAAAAGCGTGGTTAAAAGGAGATCCTGAAATCGGGTGGACAACGCTAATCGATGAATTGAATATGATCTTCAAAAAAACAAGCCGGGAATACATCCAAGATAAGCTTCACTACACTTGGATTTATCGAAGCGCGTCCGAAGAGCGGAAAATGTTCTGGGACAACATTCCCGAATTCGACGATATAATCAAGCGTCGCATAGTTGACAGGAATGAACTCCGTTGCCTTCACACCATGGCTTGAACGTGCTCGCGCTTTTTCACGTGAGTGGAACAACTCGGATGAAAAATCAACCTGATTGAAAAATCGACGAGGCTTTATGCAATGAAAAAAATCCTTGTATTGGGCGCGTACGGGCACGCCGGGCGCTATATCGTCAAGGGATTGGCCAAGCACGTGAACGCCACGATCGTGGCAACGGGGCGAGACAAGGCAAAGCTCGACGCTTGTTTTGCTGCTATGCATTCAACAAACCTGACAACCGAGATTCTCGACGCGTTCGAAATGCCATCGCTCAGCCGCGCGTGCGAGCCCGCGGATCTCGTCATCAATTGCGTTGGACCGTACGCGCGAAACGGGGATCGCATCACCAAGGTCGTCATCGATGCGGGTAAAGATTACATCGATTTTGCGAACGAGCAAAGCCACTTCCGCTGCCTTCAGGCACTCGATGCGCGAGCAAAAGAACGAAATTTATCGATGGTCACGGCCGTTGGAACATCGCCGGGCTTGTCGACCTTGCTGTTTCTCGTGGCACGCGAGAAGCTCCCGGACGTTTCGTCGCTTGAAATGTATTACGCATCGGGGAGCAAATCGGAACCTCACGAGGCATTCGGCAGCGTGATGGGCGCGATCGTGGAAACAGGATTCGAACCCGTCGAATTCACGGATGGATCCTACGTGAAAACGTTTCTTGGAAAGGACAAGAAGTTCGAACCCATGCCAGCCCCGTTTGGCAACACGTACGTGATAGCTTTTCCAACCATCGATGCCCTCGTGATCCCAAAGCTATGCCCTGTCAAGAACGTGAGATCATACTGGGCGATGGGCGCCATTCCACCAGGCTTCACCACCATCATCAAGCTCCTCAAGCCGCATCGAAAGGATTGGTCGTACAACCTCGTCAGCAAGATCGTGAAAGCATCGATGAAGGCGGATCATAAAAAGGCCAAGAGCCAAGGTTTGGGCCTCGAATCGGTCATAAAGATCGTTGCCATTGCGGGAACGAGGCGTTGGGAAGCCTTGATGACGTTTCCGGATGGTGGTGGCGCCGCCGCATCGTATCTCCCCGTGATAACTGCAAAAAAGATCGTGGAGGGAGCTATCACTGGAAAGGGCTTGTTAACACCGATCGATATCATCAAGCCAAGCGACTTGATCGGCGCAGCACGCGATGCCGGCTGGAACGGGACCTACACCGAAGCTAATGTGTGACTCTTGATTTCATAATCTTCCGTTTATTTTTCACCCGTCTCAAGCGATGGCGTGCGTATCAGGACTTTTTGCCCCACCATTGATTTCCTTCACGCGCCCGTGGAAATCCTTGATGAGGGTTGCCAGGATCTCGACGCTCGACGTGATTATCACCTTCACTCCGTCTTTCTCGCCGAATCGCTCCAGCCATTCCACGATGATGTCCCGGGTCAACTCGTCATCGAGCGGCTGTCCATCGTCCCATACCACGATGATCGCGTGGTCATACGCGGCCTTCAACCCCGATATTATGCCGAAGATGCGGTTCTCCAGGCATTCTTTCGCAGCGCTGGTGAGTGATAAGACCTTGATGCCCAACCTCTTCCCGATCGTTATGTCGGGCAGCCCCGATGGCGGTACGACCGACACGGGCACTTGCATCTTCTTCAGCAAGCTTCCAAGATCCTTCGCGAGCTGGGAATCAGACCCGATTACGATAGGCATCGCGTCCTGCCACCGCTTGAGGTCGGTAATAGACACGTGTGGTTCACCTTTATCGGGCGAATCCTTCTTGTGCGCGGAGAACGACTCGATGCGCTGCTGGAGCGCGGGCCGCCTCGATGGCTCGGCCGTATCGAGCAAGTTCGTGTCCCCGGGCTTCACACTTTTAACGTTGCAGTAGATGCCGCGGAGTTTCGACAGCTTGCCATCGAGCGCCTTCATGCGGAACTCGTCCATGGTGCCACGTGTAAACAAGATGGCCACGTTGCCCGCGTGCTTGCGCCCGGTTCGCCCCTGTCGTTGAATGAACTTGATGATCGATGCCACGGTCTCGTAAAACACTACCAAGTCGCACTCGGCAATATCCAGCCCTTCTTCAGCAACAGAGGTCGCCACCAGCACGTTGAACTCGCCGGACCGGAACTTGTCGAGGATCTTGCCTTGCGTGTTGCGTTTCATACCTTCATCAGACTTTTTTCTCGTCCCTTGGCCGACGAACTTGTGGATCTTGATGACCTTGTCGCCATCCCCCATGTAATCGCAAATCATCTTGATCGATGCCCGGTAATTGACGAAGACCAGGATGCGGGATTTTGGATTCGCCCCCAGGAATTCCGATAGCAATTGCTTCAAGATGACGAGCTTGGGATGATCGCATTGCGCGGATGTACCTTTTGTCTTGATGTC
>JAUQYW010000401.1 GCA_030587525.1 Candidatus Sigynarchaeota archaeon
CTCGCGTCTACCACATCGGAACGCTCTTGGGAGATTTTCCCTGCTTCATAGTGACTGGCTGCGTGAAATATGACCTGGTCATGGCAAAAGCGCCAACGGCAGACGAGCTCGCAAACGGGTTGAATAAAATCATGCAAAAACTCTACACGAGGGCAGACAAGCGCTCCAACCAGCTCCGGACACTATTGGACGATGCACGTGAAAAACAAAATGCCGCGGAGGGCCGGCGAAAGCGGCAGCAAGGCGAGCAAATGCGCAAGGATATCGATCTCATCCGTCGCTCGCTCTATGGCCCTGGAAACTATGACCAAGAAGGGAACAAGAAAAAGAAAAAGTATGGCTGGGCATGGGCGCTCCTTGGCATCGTGCTCGTGCTCGTGCTGATATTCTGGAGGGGATAGATTATATCGAGCGTCGAGCAGAGGCGAATAGAAGCCGTCGATCGCATGTTCGAGAACGTCAAGGCCGTGTTGGTGCGGTCGCTTGACAGGGATGACAAGCTCGGCACCGCGCAAAGCGCTTTGCAAGAGGCTCTCCGAGAATCGCTCGGCAACATCACCGAGATCGGGCGCGCGTGCCCGTTCGCGATAACAAAGCCCGTGTGGCATATGATGGACCCTATCAAGGCGGGCATCGTCCAATTTTTTGACTGCTTGCGGTATCCCGAATATAATGACCAGGAATTTATGGAGATGTTCAAGGGAGACATCGATGGCTTGATCGATGCGGCGCGTGTCGAGATCATGTTCGTCGAGTTCGCAGCGGAGCTCGCCCGGGAGATCAGCGTGGAAAACCGTGGCCTGCCTCAAGCGAACGAGGCCATGGAGTATGCACAGAAGGAGGGCTTGCTCAGCGCGCTGCGGGCCAAGTTCGCCAAGAAAAACGCCTTGGCCGACAAGGTCAAGCAAGCGGATGGCAAAGCAGCCCAATCGAGCGATGATGGTCTCGGCGTGATGCCGGATAGCAGCGGTTGAGGTGGCCAGGATGCCTAGTGCATACGAGCTGGCACGTGCGCAATTCATCATCAACAAGGATGCAACGACCGTCGAGAAGATCCCGTTCGATCACTATTTCCAGGGCACGCGGGAGCATTACACGACGAAGCTCCCGTATCTAAGGCAACTCTATGACCTTTACACGGAGAATCTCGGGTTCCGGAAGGCGTGCAACGATTTCCTATACTTTCACAACGTGAAGAACGACGAGTTCCTGACGTTCTTGCACCAGAACCTGTTTTTCGACGACGGGACGCGGAAGCCGGACGAGATCAGGATGAACGCGATCATCGAGATCAACGGCCACATCCGGACTGGCAAGTCTCGACTCGCTCTCGTCGTGGCGCTGCTGATCTGCATGGTCGCGGGCCTGAATCCCCGCATCCACATCGATCCGAACGATCAGGAGAACGTGCGGGAATTCATCATCTTTCCGCAGTTCACGAGCTGGGAATTCGTGATTTTTCCGAAATTCACGGGGTTCCTGGACATCTTCTTCACCTACGGGCTGGACCAGGCGCGGCACGTGCTGGCCACCATGCCCCCCGGATCCATCTGCCTGAACGACGAGACGCTCCAGCTCCACGAGGAGGGTTCGCAGAAGGAGGTAGACAACCTCGTCAACGCCATCAACGTCGCGTCCGGTCGCAGGTGCCTGAATTTCATCTTCTTGTGCCCAGATTATGTCGACCTCCCCCAGGTCGATTATTTTTTGAAGATCCTCGCGGTTAATTATCCGAAACGGCGCACGCTGGCCATGCTAAGCGTGCACCAGGAGAAATCGAAGGTCATGAGCCACCTCGGCGTCGTGAAGTTCAACGTCACGCTGCTGCAGGACCTCCTGGCCTACTATGACGAGTTCAGC
>JAUQYW010000408.1 GCA_030587525.1 Candidatus Sigynarchaeota archaeon
AAGTAGTGAATTGCTTTCGTTCCATGGACGGGCGCGGCCGTGTTATTTACCCTTGGCTGCGAGTTTTCTTGCTGCTGCACCATATCTTGCTCCGGGGCAGCCAAGTCGTTACTGGAGCCAGGAACGCGACCAATCAACACGAGGGATGATGCAAAAAGCAGGACAACGCACGCGTACAAGGCATTCCAGCCTACAAATGGAACGAACTTGAGAAATCTCCCGAGGGTCATCATGGTCGCAGCGATGATCAACGCAACGGTCTCGCACCGCCATCGTTGCTCGTATGCGGGGCCAGGTTCGGTTTGGAAAAAAGAAAACACCAGCGATGATGGAAATGCTATCACGACGAGAAACGTGGTGATTTGGTATAATATCCCGTTGATCATGAGGAGCAAGGATGCTCCGACGATGAAATTGGCGATCACCCATGGAACTCTCCTATCCACCTTCAATATTCCCAGGAACAAGGGGATTAAAACGCCAATTAGCAACGCGATCCCGATCGCCGTGTAATCCTCGCCGGAACCGAGAAGGTTCGGCGATACTATCAAGAACCCTGTAAAAAAACTCGCGGATGCTGATGCACCAACCCGCAATACAACCTTCAGAGCGTTTAGCGCGGGAAGGCGCTGAGTGCTAATGTTTCTCATTTTAATACCTCGTGCGAAGAGTGATTTGATTAAATATGTCAATTGTTGTTTAATTCTTGTATTTTTCCCTGGTAACCTTCCCTTTCTTTCGTGCAGTCGACGACGGGATCACGATGCCCGCTTCGGCGGCCGCATCCTTGAGCCATTGCAGCTTATGCTTCATCCAGCTGTATTGCCGCATTTCATTCAAGACGCGCGTGATGACGTGGCAATATTGTTCCCGCAGCGGGTTCACCGCAAGTCTTGGACCATTACCGGAGATCATGACCAGGAGCCACGAGGGAACCCCATCGTCTGACGGGAACTTTTCAAACTTGTCGATCATGCTAAGGATCGCTCCCTCCAACTCTGTGCCTATGATTGATAGCTTCCAGCCCACGAACGTCGAAAGGATGCTGCACTTGTTCCGGGGTTCTGTTTCCGCCACGATTGCTGCCCCAAGCCGTGATGCCTGATCCGTGAGCATGGACCGGGGATCCACCAACTGGAGCCCCCACCACGACCAGTAGCGCACTTCCCGTCCAGGATCGGCGATGCCATCGAGGAGAGCAGCCATGTACTCGCCGTGCCTCCCGGGGTGCCTGGTGATGCCCGCTTTCCTGCCGAGCGACTGGTATATCGCCTCTCGAAACTGCACGTTTGGATCCCGGGAGTACGGGAGCAAGTTTTGCACGATTTCCCTAGCTTTTTCCTCGAAGTTTCCAAGATACCCAGCCGCGGCGATGCGAACATCCATATTAATCCCTGGAACGAGAAGTGCTGTGATGAAAGGAATGCTTTCGGTAGCTTGAAAGTCTGAAAGGGCACGAATGACCTCGATGCAGATCTTCACGTCGTCCGCGAGCAATGGAAGGAGAT
>JAUQYW010000438.1 GCA_030587525.1 Candidatus Sigynarchaeota archaeon
GACATAGCCTATCTGGATGGGGGCCTCGTAGTACATGTACCACGTGGCATTGACGGTCACGCGAGAACGCAGCCGGGCGGTCACGACGGGCGGGGGGTTACCCGACATGTTGACGTCGTTGATCCGCGCGGACAGCAGGCCGAAATCGGTGCCGGTCGCGCTTTCTATCCGTGGAGCCGTGGCAAGCAACGTTCCTGCAATGACGAACGCGATGGCCACGGCTCTGGACGTTTTCATTTTTAGCATCGGTAGCGAAATCTCACGAATCTATAAAAACGGCTTGGATTTTCCCGATCCCTTCGCGATCCATCCCGGGTGCCCGTGTCACCCGCAGAGCGCGAAAAAGCCAGAGGTCCCGAACCATCATTGCACGAGTTTCATGAGATGGCTCCGATCCCGCTATTTAACCATGTACACAAAGTAGCCTTGCTTTCGCGTGCTTGTTAGATGCACGTGGTATGCCTGAAAAAAAATGAATGAAGGGATGATCACGGAAAACCCAATATCGCCGGTACTGCGAACGAACCGCTTGACAGGAAGTAGAGGATTTCAAGAATGAATACCCCTCCTGTCGCCAGCAAGATCCACACGACGTTCAAATCTATTTTCATTGCCCTTTTCGCCTCCGAATTGCCGAAGCGAGGCCTTCCGTGCCTTTATCGGCGAGCCCTCGCTTGGCCATTGCACGGCCTCACCGGCGACTAATTAATCTTGCTGTGCACCATTGTAAACACGCGCCCAACCATCACTCTATCATGCTCGTGATGCATATCGAGTTTTATTAACCAGGCATTAACTCCACCGGTTGCATCCCCTTGCACGCTCACGGAACATTCCTGCCGGATAACCGGGATTCAGCCTTGCCGAAAAACGAGGGTGCAAAAACAAGACAATGGTGCACGCGCACGTTTAAATGGAGTGAATTGGTGGTTCCATCCTGGATTTCGCGTGTTTTGATCGGTTCATGGTACCCGAGGAATCATGAAGGATCGTGTGAAAATAGCGTGTCGTGCAATTGGTTCGAGATAAACTTCGTTGCTACACGTAGCAATCGAGTGATGATATGTCCGCCAGAGGAAAGCGACGCGTGCTCGTCGTCGATGACGATGAAGGGATATGCACGAC
>JAUQYW010000529.1 GCA_030587525.1 Candidatus Sigynarchaeota archaeon
TGGCAAGACCACGCCGGCGGAGAATTGGCGCGTGCCGGACATCAGCGCGGTGTTCGCAAAGTGGAAACCCAACGACGCGTATTACCAGTACGAGTTCGTGGTATCGGACGTTCCGGCGCTCGGATTCAAGGTCTATTATATGATGGCAGTCGAAGACGAGCCTGCGAAGGCCGACACGAGCTGGGCAAAGGTCATAAAAGGAAAAGCGGCAAAGATCGAGAACCAGCTGCTTGCCGTGACGATCAACGCGAACGGGACCTTCGACCTGCTCGACAAGCAATCCGGCCTCACGTACAAGGATTGCTGCTCGTTCATCGACGAGCCGGATTACGGCGATGAGTATGATTTCGTCCGTATGCCGGAAAATCATGTGATCCACCAGTCACGCCAAGCGAAAGCGGATGTCAAGGAGATCGTGGTGCGAGGCTCGCGCGTGATGGCAACGGTGTCCGTGCCGTTCACGATCCCCGATGCATTGAACCCGGATCGAAAGGCACAGTCCGCGAAAAAAATCGATCTGCTCATCGAGCTCACCATCACGCTCAACGACAACTCGCGGCGCGTCGACGTCAAGATCGTGGTCAACAACAAGGCAAAGGACCACCGGCTGCGGGTCGCCGTGCCGAGTGGAATAGCAACGGATTCGAAGCTGTTCCAGCAGCACTTCTGCGTGCTCAAGAAATCCCTCAAGATCCCCGAGGGCAAGAACTGGACGCAAAAGCCGGCACCGACCGAGTTCCACGACCACTTCTTCGGCGTCGCAGGCACCCGCGATGGGAAAGAAGCAGGCCTCGTCGTGATCTCCCGGGACGCGCAGCAGCATGAGGTGAACGAGAAGGATTTCGGCATCAACAGCCTGATCTTAACCTTGTATCGCGCGGTTGGATGGCTTGGCCGGCCCGGGCAAGGCGCGGGGCCTGACGTGCCGACACCCGATGCACAGTGCTTGTTCCCCATGGAATTCAACATGGCCATCCTTCCCTTCGAACCATGCAAGACGGGAAAGGCCCAGTTCTGCATTCCCGACGAGGTCTTTTCCAACATCGAGCAATTCGTGAATCCGCTCTTGCCGGTCGTGTTGCGGACCTTCAACGACTTCCGCAACACGGATCCATTGCCCGCGCTGCTGGATTACAAGCGAATTGATATGCCCAAGATCACGCTCGTCGACGAGCATAACGAGGAGTTCTTGAAGCAAGAAAAGCTCGTCGATCCCGTTGCTGGATTCATCAGCATCGAGCCATCTTGCTTGCTGTTCTCGTCGTTCAAGAAGGCTGATGCGGGCGACGGGTACATCTTGCGATTCTACAACTTGTGCCGCGACGATCGCGATGCAACGATCAAGGTGCATCCCGCGCTCGGCTTGGCCAAGGCCGAGGAAGTCAAGCTTGACGAGATCACGCTTGTCAAGAAGCACGAGGTTTCGTTCTCCAAGAACACGGCCGTGGTGAAAAAGATAGGGCATGACGAGATCGTCACGCTCAAGTTCAAGACTTAAACGACGCCGAGAATCAGCTTCTTAATATTTTATTTTTCTTTTGGACCGGTTCACTGAGGATGTTATTTCAATCGATTCTTGAGCTTTCCAATTCTCCTCGCAACGATCGCGGCAGCTGCCCCGGCGCCGATGCCGTTGTTGATGTTCACCGCGACCAGGCCGGGCGAGCAGCTTTGCAGCATAGAACTGAGCGCCGTGATGCCTTGCCCGCCAAAGCCATATCCCGTGGCGATCGGCACACCGATCACGAGGACATCCGTGAGCGATGCGATGACGGACGGCAATGCACCTTCCATGCCCGCGCAGCAGATGATGATGTCGACATCTTTCTCGATGAAGGCTTTCATCGGCTTGAACACCCTGTGGAGACCGGCGATGCCAACGTCATACGCCCGCTCGACCGTGCACCCCATGACCTCGCACACGGTCGCGGCTTCCTCGGCAATGGCGATGTCGGACGTGCCGGCGGTCATGATACCCACGATGCCGCCACACGGCTCGATGCGGAAGTCTTTCTTCCTGATGATCGCCATGTTGGCTTTTTCTTTCAGATCGACGAGACCGGGATACGTGGCTTTCACCATCTCCTTCTGTTCGGCGGTTAACCTGGACACAACTGCGATTCCCTTGGTCTCGAGAAAACCAGAAATGATTTTCTTCAGATCTTCGACAAGCTTCGGTTCCGCGAGGATGATTTCGGGCATTCCCGTGCGCACTTCCCGGAAAATGTCGAGCATTGCCATGTTCTCGACTTCTTGCATCATTTGGCCCTTCAGTATACGCTCGGCGTCTTGCAACGAGATCGTGCCATCCTTGAATCCTTGCAACACGTCCTTGATGTCGGGAATGCTATTTTTGCGTGGTGGATGGGCCATGAGGGTTCATTTTTCGGCGGTCGTTTGATTCACGGTTTAAAGTCCGCGAG
>JAUQYW010000556.1 GCA_030587525.1 Candidatus Sigynarchaeota archaeon
CGAAGATGGTGTTTATGACGAAATTTGTGAAGATTTGAAGTTTCCTAAAGGATCTGGCACGGGAGATCCCGTCGACCACGATACGTTTGCTCGCGTGATTCAGATAATAAAGGACCGGTACCTCGAACCCACGACTAATGTTAAGGAATTGAAGCCTCTTGACTCGTTTTTGCCAGCCAAGGATAAGTTGAAAGTTATATCGCCTCGGCAGCAGGAAGAGGAGAATAAGAAACTGCGGAAATACGTGGAGCGCGACCCACCAGTCCCGAAAGAAAGCCTCGATGAAATCCTCGACTTGCTGGAGAGCTGCCTTCGTTGGACTGCGAAAACGAGCCTTCGCTTAGTATTTACCGTTGGGTAACCCCTATGACGATCATCACGACCGGCCTCAACGTGCTCTACGAGGGCATCACCATCGCCACCATCCAGAAGAGCCCGGGCATGACACCCCTGGTTTACGGATCGGCAAAGAATCTCGTCACCGCTCTCTATGACAAGAACGGCCGGCGAGCACTGTTCGACGGGGGCTTCACGCGTTTGTATTGCAACTGGGACAGCGCGGGCACGGGTCGATACGTGAAGAACGCGGCGGCGTGGCTGGCCAACTATGACCAGTGGGGGCGATACGAGCACATCGCGCCCGAGCGCCACGCCGCGGGCCAGACGAGCCTTGGGAAGACGTCGTCGAAGGTGTTTTACTACATCGGCCAAGCCGAGACGCTCAGGATCGGCGGTTATTGGGAAAATGACGCGGAAGGGAAAGTCACTGTGTATGGTCCTGATGAAAAAGTCGCGAAGGAAGCCACGTTCACGGGCAACGAACACTATTTCGAGATGCCCGTTGCCGCGCCGGGCATCTGGAGCGCCGACGTGACATTCACGAGCGGGGCAAAGAAAGCATATACTTACGTCATTTCCGCCGGCCAGGTAAAGAAGACCGCCAAGAAATGAAGCCGGCATTGCACGCGGAAGGTCAAGAATGATGCTACGAATGCGCACGGATCTGGTCGGCTTCGGGCCGTTCATCGCCATCATGGCATGGCTCTGGGGCCGGACCATCTGGGCTGCATCGCGCTATGGTGGGTACCCGCTGGCCACCGCGATCGGCTTGGCATCGATCATATTCGCAGCAATTGCGTATGTTTTGCTCGTGATTCGCACGCATCCTTTCACGAGGTGGTTCTTGTGCGTGTTCGGGATCGCCTTGCTCGGGATAGGCGTGATCTTTGCAATTGCCGGGGAGTTCAAGGGCATGTACGTGCTCATCGGCACCTGCGGCTACGAGGGCGTGTATGGCATTATCGTTGGCCACGATATTATCCGGCACTTGCCCCGCCAGCGGATGACGCCGGTAGAGGCGTTCAAGCTGCTCTTTCCAAAGCCGGCGCGGCGAGAAATCACCGGGCTCGCATTATGCCTGGCCTTTGGCATCTCAGGTCTCATATCGACGCAAGTGTGGCAGTTCGACGCCCGCTCCGAGTTGCGTTTTTCCGTGACGACGCAATCGATGCAAAATGCCGAGATCGGGCTGTACTTGGCAGATAGTTACGATTATGCCGATCCTCAAGCCTTCATTGACATCCTCAAGGACACGAACACGACCTTGCTCTTACAAGGAAATCCTGACCTCTTCCGAGAGATCAACGGCTGGGAAACGAGGGGGAAGATCGCCGCGAACCTCACGAAGCTGTGCAACCTCGCCGGCGTGAAGGTAGAGATATGGCCGGTTGGTAGCCAAAACTTTTCATGCGCCTTGTCGCTTCGAAGCGTGGATTGCATGCCTGTCGTCTATCAGTATTTCAAGGATTGGGTGGCACGGCACAACATCACCGTGCAATATTACGCCTTCGATATCGAGGATTGGGTAGCACGACCCTTGATCGACGCGTCGCCATTCTCAGGGGCATTGGGCGGCATCCACGATATGGCGGAAAACCAGTATTTCATGAGAATAAACAGGTCGAACTGGGCGCAGCTCATCGCCCAGCAACAAGCGCTGATCGACCAGATTCGCGCCGACGGCTATATCCCGCGAGGCACCATCAACAATTACGTGCTTGACGCACTCGACGGCGATTACAATGGCTACGCGATCGATTTTATGCAGAGTTACGAGATCCGCGGCTACGAGTATTTGAGCGCCATGGTCTACCGCAGTTGCGAGGGGGGGAACAACGATTCCTCGTATAACGTGTACAAGTATGCGCACTTGCTGGACGCCGTGTCGCCATATCCAAAATCGGCGATCTGCATCGGATGCATCGGCTACCCGGCGTACGAGACGAAGGAAGACATCGCGAACGACGTGTGGCTCAGCGTCGCCGCAGGCGTTGATTCGGTTCGCATCTTCCGTGTAGAATCGTGGTTGAATCGGGAGGCGAATGAGACAGCTGGCTTCAACGCGGTGCGCGATATGCTCGAGCTCTGCCGGGCCGGCGGAACGACGGTAACCGAGTACCGAGCGGCGTGGGACAACGCGATCTTCGGCTCGATCATCGGCGACGTGTTCGGGGACCTTTGATTCTATTCATAATACACGTTTGCGATGCATTGAAACAAAAAAAAATGTGAAGAAAGAGGAAAAATTTTTAGTCTTTAGAGTACAGGGGGATACTTCAACGCAACGCGTTCCTTCTTGAGCACGCGTTTCGCGGAGATTTCTTGGACGTTCCCGCCGATGCCTACTTTCACGACGAGCTCGTGTTCACCCTCCTTGAGGCCACCAGGGTAATCGTAGATGAGCGCCAGCTTGCCGCCTACGGGGATGGTAACGCCCGCAGCATCCTTCAAGTTCTTGAGCGTGACGCTCTTGTTCTCATATCGCAATTCCACCTTGTTGAGGTCGACTGCCAATGCCTTGCCATCAAGGGTTACCGTGATCAACTTCGAAAGGTCATCGACGCCCGCCAATTTCGCGAGCTCCTTCGGGTCACTCGGGATCTCCGAAGGAACGGTGAGAGGCGATATCACGTTCACGATATAGAAGCCGAACGCGTCGGGTTTTCCTGCGACTTTCTTGCAAACGTTAAAGAAGGAATCCTCAGGAATCATTCTTTTCAAAATGTATTTCGGGATGTAAGACATAACATATTCAGCTCTTTTTTGCAATTCTAGGTAATCCAGCACGTTCATGGCGCGGTCAACGATATTTCGTCCTTGCCATCAACGCGCGTCCTACTCGATGGTAGTGTGATTTGATTCGGCTTGGTAACTATTAAAAAATATCGCCAAAAATTGTAATACATCGAGCGCGGAAACCTTACCTTGCCCCTTTATTAGGGATATTACAATTTTTTTAGATTTTTTTAAATAGCGGCACCTTGTTTTAGGTAAATAGCCCGTCAAGGTTGGGTGTAGTGTTCGGAAAGCTTCCGATCTTCGACGGCATTGAAATACATAGGTAAAGAGTTGAAAATATCATGTCTTATATTCCAAAATATATCCTCAAACGGATGATTCCAGAGGACTCGTTCTTCAATGTTTGCAAGAAGACCGCGGGAAAGCCCGACGCGATTGGCTTGTACATCGTGAACGTGATATCCCCGCTCACCGTTCCTGCGGAGATCCCGAGTGACCCGAAGGAGCTCGCTAAGCTTGCGGGCGTAGATGACCTCTCGAAACTGATCTCTATTACCATTGATGGAAAGGCAGTGCCATTCGACATCAACAAATTGGAATTGCGATTCGAGAACAAGGGCGTCACGCTCAAGAACTTGAAGGATGCTGCGGGTGTTACCGTCCCTGTCGGCGGCAAGCTGGCCCTCATCTATGATTACCCTGGTGGCCTCAAGGAGGGTGAACACGAGATCGTCATTAAGGCGGGCATCGGCGGTAATGTTCAGGAAATAGCTGCGAAACGCGTGCTCAAGAAGGAGCGCGTTGCGTTGAAGTATCCTCCCGTTATCTAATTAGCAAAATACCAAATTTTCTTCTCATTTTTTATTCTCTTAAAAAAAATCAATTATGCAACAAGATTATCGATGATCACGAAGAATAAGAGAAAAGAGGGAGAAAAGAAAAGAGGGATTATTTAAGCGAGTGTCCAGACGACGGATCGACCATCTTTTGCCTTTCCCGCACGGCGTACGAGACCATCGTGCTCCAAGGCACTCATGATGGCCCAAATCTCCGAGCTCGCGATCTTGAAATGGCTGCGGATTTCAGGCGTAGGCAACGTGTTTTTTCGAAGCATGTTGCAGATGATGCGCTTGATTTCTTTCACGTTGTCATCCTCAGCGTCAGTGCTTGCACCTGCAGCTTCACCATCCGTGCCCTCGTCTTTTTCCATCTGCGCCGATATGCTCTCAGCAAGTGATTTCAAGCGGGTCATATCTTCCAACGCTTTCGTGGTCTTCAAGAACAAGCAGATGAGGTCCATGCCTTTGGGGAACCCGACCACGCTGAACGAGTCGTAGACGATCGCTTGGGGCGTGGGGCTTCCACCATTGCCACCCTTGAACGCGAGGTAGGTCGCGAGGGCAAATTGATCGTAATCAAGATTCAAGCCAGTTTTTGCATCGATTTCCTTCTTCCACCGGACCATGGGTCCAGCAATCATGTCGAAGCCAATGTTCATGACGCTCGACACGTCATCGTTGATGTTTCCTGCCATTGTTCATCACTTTCTTTTCAAGCATTGTTTTAAAATTGCGTACATCTTTTCCTGGTTGTCGGGATCAGTCGCCACCAGGGGATACGCGGGAACGCCCAGCAAGTTTGCGACCCGTTCAGCGCTCATGGCGCCCGGGATGTCTTGCTTGTTCGCGACGGCGATGATGTTGCAATCGTCGTCCTCCGTGAGCCGCTTGGCCCACTCGATCAGCTGCTTGGTCTGGAGCACGTTGACCGGCGTCGAATCGGTCACGACCACGATGACGTCAGAACCGAGGATGTACTGCTTCCAGAACTCGTAGAACGCCGCCTGCCCTCCAAAATCCCAGCAGACCGCCGTCGAATTCTTGCCCATCTTGATGGCACCCCGGTCGAAACCTTGCGTCGGGATATATTGCCCCGTGATGTCTTTTCCTTCCAAGAGCTTGAGCAACGTGGTTTTACCAACCGCGGGGGCTCCAAGGATCGCACATTTACTGGTGTTCATAGTTTTCACGCATTCAACAAGATATCACGCTTTAATGAACCACAAAATCGATCCGAACTATAAAGCCCCGGGTATTATCCGCATGACATCGCCGGAGTGATCCGAAAGTCTATTATTACTTGGGGTTGCGATATGACCTATCGCTAACGATTAATGGATCGAGACGAGGCTGGTTGATATTTCGCGTGCGTTGGCAAGTATATTCGACATGGTAGACAAGAATCCCATCGTGTATGATATAATACTTCCAGATTTTGTAGCAAAAATCATGGATCTCCCGTTTGGGTATACCATGAACATCAAGGGCGATGCAGGGACAGGTAAAAGTACGTTTGCCATGGAAGTCTGCATGCAGAACTTGGACCGGGCAGCCTTGGTCTTCGTTTCGACCCGCGCCAACTTGCAGGATCTGCAAACCCAATACACCGCGTTCGTCCAGAAAATGGGCCAGGCCAAGATCAAGGACCTTGATACCCTGGGAATGACCGAGGACAAGCTGAAACTGCTCAATGTCGACACGGACAAGCTCTTGAACATCTTTTTTGACTTTGAAAAGATCATCAAGGATATCAACGCCAAGCCGAACCAGAAAATCATCGTCGTCATCGATTCCATCGAGAAGATGATCACGGCCATCAAGAAACGGGAACCGCTGACCACGGATGTCCTGGTCTACGAGACCCTTATTAGCTATGCAAGGAAGTTTAGCTTGAAGCTGTTCATCATCGCCGAAACGAGCCAGAAATCCCAGACCGATTATCTCGTTGATGGCATCGTGACATTGTACCGGGACATTCAAACGGTTCCCGATCGCATCTTGCGCACGATGGAAGTGCAGAAGCTCAGGAACATCGTCATCGACCAGCAAGTGATCCTGTTCACGCTGTATCAAGGGAGGTTCCGAGCCATTCCTTACTTGAAGCCCCGGCTCGCCCTACTCTCGGCGGATCAAAAGGTCAAGACCATGTATGATTTGATGGTAAGAAATCAGCTAAGCCAGATGTTTTTCGTGAACCTTTTTCAAGCGAAGAAAATATACACGGAAATTACCTCAGATAGCAACGAGGTATTGATCTTATGGCACGTGATTTTCGTCGTCGTCGCGCTGCTGAACAAGATCAGCGTTGTTTACATGCCACCAGCAGACATGAACGTGGGGAGGTTTCTCAAAGCCTTGAAAACCGCTTTCGGGGAGGATTTGCTCCGGAAATACTTTAAAGTAGGCTTTTTCCCGTCGCCGAAGACGCCCGAGTGGATGCCCGAGTACATGCTCACGTCCCAGTCAGATGACATCCTCGAGGAATTTCGGGTCGCAAGGCCCGCGCTCGAATCCTTGCGGAAGGTTTCCGGCATGCGCGGCAACCTGGTGATCATGCCCCTCGATTCCATCTTTATCAAGTACAACCACGACACCTTGCCGGGTTTTTTCCAGAACTTGCAGCGCGAGGGAATCCTCGTCGACGAGGATTGCTTGCTGGCCACGAACTTGCTCACGAAGGAAATGGATCCCTTGCATGTCCGGTTCGCGGAGAGCTTCTCGTCGAGGATCCTCTTCACCATGCGCGGGATCCAGGTCGCCAAGACGCAGGTCATGTACTGGGTCAAGCTCCCGCGGCCCGCTTACGCGCTCGTTCCCACGATGAACGAGAAGGCGATCTTTACCATCGATAAACTCGACATCATGCCAATCATGTAATCATCTCCTATTTTTTAACTGAACGAACTGGTGTTACGGCAGCTGCTAGTCCTTCACGTAACTTGGTCGAGGAAAAATAAAAAAAAGGTTAATAGGTGGAGCGGATGTATCCGGCCATCAAGATTGCGGCACCGATGATGTTTCCAAAGATGAACACCATCCAGTTGAGCGGCATATCCTGCAATAACATATCCCGGAGCAAGTGTAGCAATACCATTACGAACGTGATGAGGAATCCAATGGCGATCGTTAGCGAGTTCTTGCGTAACGCACCCGACGATTGACCCGCAAGGGAGAAATAGATAACAGGCAGTGCGATGATTGCAAGGATTATCCCGATTCCTGGGAGCCCGATCGTTGCGTACCCCACGTATTGCCACCACTCTGGCACGGGTGGATCCCCGAGCGGGGGCGTCGGCCAAGTGGCAGCTTGTATGAAAGAACAGATAATGCCGGCAAGACCCGCTATCGATCCGATCACGATGATGGTCGTGATTGGGAATTTCTTGCTGTTCTTGATATGTTTCTCTATGCTGTGGATGATCGGGACCGTGCTCAAGCAGGCAATCGCGATCGCAAATAACGCATCACTACGACCGAAAGGCGCCATGTCGGGAATGACGAGCGTTGCGAAATTAAAAGGGGCTCGACTCGTTATCGAATAAAACACGACGATTCCTTGCGCAAGGCCGATCAACAAGAATAATGCTGCCAAGCTGTTATGAAACGTCTTCTGTACCGGGGTAGTCGACACCCTTGCTTCCATAATCAAGTAGAATCCGGAAACCCAATAGAACAGAACGAGAATAATGGTGAGCGTCCAGGCTAATCCGTTTGCTTGGACGGTCAGATCACTCATGTTTATGTTGAAAGTAAATTGTCCGGGGTATGATGCTTCCAAACCTAGAAATCCTGTAATAACCAAATAAACCGTAGTGATAAAGATGCCCGCGGCGATGATCGCAAAAAGGAGTTTTCGTCTTTGCATTGGTATCCACCAATATGGTTTTCGTCTATACTATGACCCGTGATATTTCCTAGTGAGGCTATCGCCTTTTATTTTAAAAAGGGTTCCCTTTGACTATCAGTATCCAAGGATGAACATGAATATCGATGTGCATTGATGATTATGAAACCAATAACGAAAGATACGACAAGCATCATCCGGTTTTTGCTCGATTCGGCGCGCAAGTATGCTGAGCTTGATTGCATGCGGTATCTGAAACGAGGCGAGTACGTGGGCATCACGTGGGATGAGGTGCTCGCAATCACGAGGCTGTTTTCTCTTGGATTCCAAGCACTCGGCCTGGAACGCCAAGGCCGCGTCGCGCTCATGTCCAAAACGCGCTATGAATGGCGATTGATCGATTATGGCATCATGTTCGCCGGTGGCACCACGGTCACGATTTATCCTTCGCTCACAGCAGCCCAGGTCGAATACATTATCAACGATTCGAAAAGCACCATGCTCGTTGTCGATGACGAGAGCAATCTCAGGAAAGCATTGAGGGCCCAGCCCAACTGCCCGGGCTTGAAATACATCATCATGATCGAGCCAATTCCCGACGAGGCAAAGGGAAAGGGGATTATCGGGCTCGATGACCTCGTCTCGAAGGGGGAGGCCTTCGCCAACGTTGCACAACCCGTGGCGAAAGAGATCCTCGTGAAATTATATAAGCAGAAAAAAATACTCGCAAAAAGCCGGGACGAAGCGAAAATCGCGGAAATCCTCGCGCAACTGCATGAACTCGATAATGAAATCGCTACCACGACCAACGATCCCTTCATCTCCCGCTATCTTTCCGTGGAGGAGAAGGACATCGCCACGATTGTCTACACGTCGGGAACCACGGGAGTTCCGAAAGGCGCACTGCTCACTCACCACAACATGGCCTACAACGCGGTGCAGACATCTCAAGCTATTCCGATCAAGCAGGAAGACGTCACCTTGTCGTTCTTGCCCCTGTCCCACGTTCTCGAGCGGCAGGTCAGCCAATTCCTCGCATCCTATATCGGTTTCACGGTTGCCTATGCACGCGACACGGATTCCGTCGTGGAAAATCTCGACCAGATCAAGCCCACCTTCATCACGAGCGTCCCGCGAATCTACGAGAAGTTGTACAACCGCATCATGGCAGATCTCGCGGATAACGAGACCAAGAAAAAGATCTTCGACCACGCGACCGACTGGGGCTTGGAATACCAGACCACGGTGCAAAAAGGTGGGGACGTGCCGGTCTCCCTCGCGTTGAAGAACATGCTGGTCGACAAGCTCGTCTTCGGAAAGATCCGTGACATCCTCGGCGGCCGGCTCCGCTTCATGTTCTCGGGCGGTGCTGCGCTGAACCCCGTGCTCGCCAAGTTCTTCTTCGCGGCCGGGTTCAAGATCATGGAAGGTTACGGGCTCACGGAAACGTCGCCGGTGCTCACGGTCAACCGCATCGATTCGATCCACGTCGGCACGGTTGGAAAGGTCATTGCCGACACCCAGGTCAAGATCGACGCCGACGGGGAAATCATCTGCAAGGGACCGCAAGTCTTCCCGGGCTACTGGAACAAGCCGCAAGAAACGGCCGATGCCTTCGACAAGGATGGCTGGTACCACACGGGCGATCTCGGCACGTTCACGGAGGAAGGTGACCTCAAGATCACGGGCCGCAAGAAGCAAATCATCGTGATGCGGACCGGCAAGAAGGTTTCGCCCGTGATTGTCGAGGATGCGGTCACCCTCGATCGACACGTCTCCCACGTGTGCGTGCTCGGCGACGACATGAAGTATCTCATCGCCATCGTGGAGCCCAACTTCGAGTACCTCGGCGAGTGGCTCGAAAAGAATAACCTCACCAAGTTCAAGCCCGACGACTTCAAGGTGTTCAAGGGCATGTCCAAGGAGCAGTTCCAAGAAGTCCTTGTCCGGCGCAAGAAGGTCATCGAGATGCCGGAGGTTATCGAATTCTACAACCAGATCCTCAAGGAGACCCAGAAGAACCTCAGCGAGTACGAGCAAATCAAGCGTTACGCACTCGTGGCAGATGAATGGAACGAATACAACATGCTCACGCCGAGCTTGAAAATGAAGCGCAAGGACATCATCGAAAAATACAAGGCCGACATTGCCAAGATCTACGTCGATTGAGGGAGGCCGGAAGACCATGGCAAAAATAATGAACCCGATCGACGAGCAATACTGGCAAGAGATATGGACCGCCTACGATCAGGAGCGTATGCTGGCGAAGCGCCTCGGCCGCGAGAGCGCGAAAATAAAGTTCAAGATAGCACTGTTGGCAATCGCGTTGCTCGTGTTCTTCACGATCCCCATGATCCCCTTCTTCGGTGGTGCCCGGCTCGTCTCGCTCGCTGAATTTTTCACGTTCGAGGGATACAATCTCGATGACAAGATACGGGGAACGTTTCCCAATCCTTTAGACTATTACTTTTATTGCCAATTCATCTACAAGTGGTTTGGCTATGCCAGCGCCGCGTGCTTGCTGTATTGGGCGTTCTTCATCAATCCCTACGAGAAGATGGGCAAGCGCGATGTGCGGGCATATATCCACGACATGATCTACGACGAGCCCAAGCACCCCGGCGTGTTCTTGAAAAAAGCCTTGAAAGAGGAGCGGTACCGATGGGCTGGCTTCTTCTACATGTGGTGCGTTGGCTATCTCATCTGCACGATACAAGAGGCTCCCCAATGGTCGTGGATCGCCGAGCACCAGTATTACTGGCTACACCCGTGGTCCACGGCGTCTTTGCCATCACCGGTCGTGCCGATCGCGCTGATCTCGCTGCTGGTCGTCAATGTCGTGTTCGCGCTGTTCATCGGCATGGCCAAGCCCAGGAGCAAGTCAGGTTCGGCCAAGAAGACCGCGACGCTCGGGATCATCGGGGCGTGCACGTTCGTGACGATTTTGATCGCCGTGCTCAACGCGAGCAGCTTGCAACTCTTCGTGGATCGCTGGGAGGAGTACGCGATCCGCTATCCCGAAAACCCGCTCGACACGGGGCCGGAATACTTCATCAATTACAATGTCCTGTTCTGGACGCTCGGCATGATCCTTTCCGCGCTCGGCGGGTGGCTCTTCCCGCTGTGCTGCACGACCTACCAGAACCTTCGCTTCCGCAAGATCATCGACGGGGCATACCACAATGTCCTCGAAAAATACGATACGCCGTGGGAGCACGCGCCGCTGCGGGTGAAGAACAACGAGATCGAAAAGCGGAAGCAGTTCATCCCCAAGTTTTCGGCGTTCGAGCTCGCGTTCTTCTTCGGGCTCTTCCTCGTGTCATTCTGGGGCTTTTATTTCTACTGGGCAGACGTGCTGCCGAACCTGCTCATGCGGAACATCGGTATCGGCATCATGGCGTTCGAGGTCATCTGGGCGCTGATCCTTTCCCCGATCGTGCACCACAAGCTCGAGCGGGACACGACGTACCAGGGAAAGGGCGTCGCCTGGGTGCTGTCCGAGGATCGCGGCATCGGTGCGTGGCAAAAATACTGGAAACTGGTCGGGGCATACGAGAGCAAGGGGATACCGGACGATCAGATCGAGCGAAAGAAGACCCTCGACATTGCGAAGCATCTTACCGTGCTGCTCCTCGTTTCCACGGTCTGCTTGCTCGGGTGCACCGGCGTAGTTGCAGATGTATTCGGAGGGGAACCGTATAATGTCATCACGGCATTTGCAGTTTCTTACTTGCTCGTGGCGCTGTTTTACATCCTGGAGCTTTCACGACTGCACAAGAACATGGTGCTTGGCAAGCGAGGTTTCGAACATAAGGGTCGTATCAAGCAACTCGTCGGCTTGGCAATCTTTTTAATCATCGTGACCATTGGAGCCATCGCCGCATTGGCTTACGAGAGCATTTCCGATGCTTTCGATGACACGAATGCATTGATAGACGATGCGATTGTTCCGCTTGCTGTGGTCATCGCGATAGTGATCCTCTTCTACATGCTTATTTGGCCACTCTCGGTGCGGTTCAGTTTCATCAAGAACGACAGGAAGTTCTGGAAAAACTGGAAGGTCAAGAAGGTGGACAGGCTCCCCGAGGCAGAGCGTGCGAAGGTCTTGCCCGCGAAACGCCTCGCGTGGGTGCTGAGCGGCATCTTTGCCTTGTGGGGCTGCGGCGCCGGCATGTACGAGCAAGCGGTGTACGAACTTTTCGCCGGTTTCCTCCACGTGACCAACGCCGCCATCAATGGCATGTTCGCGGTCATATACATGGTCATCGCGCCGATCTTGCTGCTGTATGCAGTGTCGATCCTCAAGTTCAACGACCCAAAGGATCCTGAACGTGGTAAAAAACGCATTTACGGCATCTTGCTCGAAATATTCCTGGCATGCCTTGTGCTCGGCATCGCCGACGTGTTCAATCGCACTGGTGACAAGGTTGCGATATTGTTCCTGTCGACGACGCCGTTCGACGTGCTGAAGGTTGCCGGCGTGGGCATTGGGGTATTGGGTGGCGTGATCCTCGCGTTGAACCTGGGTTGCTTCCCGATCTTCGTCCGGCTTGGGGACTTGTACAAGTCCATCCCCGACTTGCTCAAGATCGTGCTCATCGGGTCGATCTTGCTGCCTATCTGGAATTACTTGTGCCAATGGTTTCTCACGGATCCGCGGTTGCACTGGTCCTGGCTATCGGGGCCGACGCAAGATCCAGTATATCTCAGGGATCACTTCCTTATAGGCTCGGTATTTTACGGAATCGGGGGGTACTTTTTCTGGGGCTGGGTACAAGAGATGCTATTCCTCGGGTACTTCTGCTGGCTCTTGTATAAGATCCAGCCAAATAAATATATAAACGCGGTGCTAACGGCGCTATTATTCATGATGTTCCACTGGGATAACGTAGCTTTGATGATTGGGACCGCTGCAGGCGCTTTATTCTGGGCGATGTGGTGGGGCGAGCGTCGCAACCTCTTTATCCTTGGTTGGACGCATGGCTTCAACGGGACCCTCGTTGATTGGCTCATTCCGATGAGCATGAGTGTTGGCCCAGGAGTGCACGGAGGTTGAGAAACATGGAAGTAAGAGAACAAGAAAAAGAATTGGAAAAAGAATTGAAGGACGACTTCGGGCTCAAGGATTACCAGGTCGACACCATCAACGAGCGTTCCAGCCTGTATTTCCAGGATAGATCGTGGGAAGCGGACGTGAAAGCTGCGAAGAAAGCCATGGACATGCTCATCATCGGCATCTCCGTGTTCGCGTTCTGCTTGGTGTTCCTCTTCTGTACCGTGTATCTTGGCATCTTCCCGTTCATATACCTCTACATCGGCGCCCAGTGGTTCGTGCTGTTCTGGCGGTTCGTGATTTCCCCGCTCCGGCACCACGCGTTTTCATCTACCGAGTTGTTAGTGAAATATCGCTGTTACCTCGTTCAAGAGAAGCGATGGAAAGCGTTCCTCAAGGATGACAAGTACAAGATCCTCGCGCTCATCTACATGCTGCTCGACTTCATGGTGATTTGCTCGGTTTTTGACACGCCGCGCATGCTCCCCTACCTCAACAACATCATCTTCGACCGGGGAGAGTACCCGCTATCGACCATCACGAGCCTCGTCCCCGGGGTCGTGATCATCGGGCTCGTGATCAACGTGTTCGGCGCCATCCTGGTCGCCAAGTACGAGGGCACCGAGAAGGGAACTGGCCGGAAGATCAAGATGCCCATGGCGAGGAACTTGCTCCTAATCTGCGTCATCGCGTCGGTCATCGCGCTCATGATCCTCGGCATGTCATCGGCCACCGAGTTCACCGCGTTCATGAAGCCCTCGCCCTCCAGTGAGAGCTGGCTCTATTACTTCGACGACGAGCAGCCCATGTTCCGGGCGCGCCTCGCCGTGTTCACTTACTACGGCATCGTGTACGCCGGCGCGGTGTTCCTCGCGTTCATGGCGGTGTCCGGCCTCACGGTCATGGAATCCATGCTCGTGCTCGGCCGGCTCAACCGCCATTGGAGCCGCACCAAGCCCGTCGAAAAGAACTGGGAATTCCAGCCCACCGCGCGACGGCAGGCGAGAATGATCGCCGACAAGATCAAGACGCGGAAGGTTGCCCTCGCGGAAATCGGTATCTTCTGCGTGGGTGCCATCCTCGCTATGTGGCTGTTTATGAAATGGGGCGGGGAGATCATGGACATCGAGTGGATGAACATAACCTCCTACGTGCTCCTCGGGCTCATCGCCATCTGGTACATCATCTTTTCGCCCATTTACCATGCGAAGAAGGACGGGCGCTACCATTACCCGACGGCCAAGCACAACATCGGCTATGCCATGTTCGACGAGCGTGGCCTGGGCTCGTTCAAGTATTACTTCCGCGAGGTCTTCAAGAAGAAGCGGAGCCTCGTGCTCTGGACGCTGTACTGGTTCCTCATGCTCACGTCCGTATTCAACTTCAACGAGCTTAAGCTGTCCATGATGAACTGGAGAGCCGTGTTCGAGAATGCTTCCACGGTGCCTGCAGGCGTCATCATTAACTTCTCCAACTACTTCATCACAGCGCCGAACGACGTCGCGCTGAGCATCGTGCTCTTCGACACGGTCTTGACCATCATCGCCTTCATCGCAGCGCTGGGAAAAACCAAGGACCAATTCAAGGGTAGCACGTTCTGGTGCACCTTCAACAAAGCCTTGGTCGGCCTCGTGATGGTGGCGTGCTTCTTCTGGATCACGAAGATCCCGCAGATCACGAGTGCCGTAAACTTGCTGTCCCTCCAATTTCTCACGGCGATTGGCGTAACCGTGCTATTCTTTGGCATTGCCGCCGTCGTCTTGATCTTTTTCGTGATCCCCTTCATCGTGAAATTCGACAATCTCGGGGCGCCGAAAAAGGAAATCGTCATCCAAATCGCCATGACCATCGTGCTCGTGTGGGTTGTCTTACTGGTATTCGATTTCGTTCTGCCGATGACCGGCGTGGATGGCCAGCCCATCAACTACGGCTACCCGTTTACACACCTCGGTTCGGACTACGAGGTGCAAACCTTGGTCGATAACTTCGATCTCGGCGTGTTTTTGATGGAATGGTTCGGCAGGTACATCACGTGGGGAACCGTTCAGCAATTCCTGTTCATGAGCATCTTCCTCACCTTGTGGAGGAAGGTATTCCCGCGGTCGAAAGGGTACATGGTCGCGTTCGGGACCTCGTGCATCTTCGGCGTGATACACGCGGTTGATTGGCCGCTCATGCTGTTCACGTTCATCGCCGGGCAATTCTGGGCGAAGTACTGGGACGCGGAATACTACGACAAGACCACGGGTCGTACCATGCGCGGCAACAACTTGCTGTTGTGGGGCCTCCTGCACGGGTTTGGAGGCTCGATCATCTATTTCCTGATGCCGTTCATAGTCGCCGTAGGACCCTTCAATTTAGGCTAAAAAATCTGCTACTCTTTTTTCTTAAATGTTGTTTACACCTATTTCTCATAGGATAGAAAATAAGATATGCCACTTATCGTGTGATAGATAGTGAACGTGGAACGTCGTGTGGCAACCATGGACAAGCGCGAGTGGGCAGGCTGGCTCTTGCTGTGCGCCTTTTTCTGGGTCGTGATCGAGGTCGCGTTTCTCGTGACCGGCGTGTCCGGCATGCTCCCGCTGGTGTGGGCAATCTTCTTGCCACCCATCATCGCCTTCGCCGTCATGCTCCTTTTGATCGCCTACAAGCATCTTTGAGGGAAGCAGATCACGGCGAAAAAAGGCAAAGCACAGGGCGCAACTAGCATCTATTGCATCTTGCTCAACCCCACCATCGACCACGTGCATGAGGTCGAGCATTTCAAGGTGGGCGGCACGTTCAAGATCAAGGCGACGCAGGTCTTTCCCGTCGGCAAAGCAATCTCGGTCGCACTGGGGCTGCGCACGCTGGACGAGCATCCATCCGTCATTGCCTTGATCGGCAAGGATGATATCGACACGTATCGCAAGTTCTTGCAGAGCAATTCGATCCCAGCAACGTTGGTCCCCGTGGATGGCGCAACTCGCCACAACACGACCATCGTTGACCCGCTGGAAGGCACGGTCACCCACTTGCGCGAGGCAGGGTTCACGGCGGGGAAGAAACACGTGCAGGCCATCGAAAAAACGATTAAATCACTTCCACGGGTCAATCCTTGCTGGGTGCTTTTTTCCGGGAGCCTCCCGCCGGGCCTCCCCGACGACACTTATGCAAGGCTGGTCAATTATTGCGACAATCTCGGGTTCAAAACCCTTATTGATGTTTCGGGAATGCCATTAAAGAAGATTATGGAACAACACAAGCTATGCGTCTTGAAGATCAACAACATCGAGCTCGATTATTTGCTGGGACGGCATCCCGACGACACTGAGAAAAAAGAAGATACCAGGCCGCTTTCTGCAGAGGACTTGAGCTCGATCGCCCGCGACGCGAGAAAATTGCTGGATGACCGCATGGAATGCGTCTCGATCACGCTCGGCGCGGAAGGCGGCTTGTACGTCATGAAGGCCGGGGCTTACCATGGTAAGATCCAAGACCCATCCGGCATCAAGGTTGTGAACACGGTCGGCGCTGGCGACGCATATTTCGCGGGGATGATCCACGCCATGCTGCACGGCGAGCAACCGGCAGCCGTGCTCACGGAAGCCATCGCGAGCGCCACGGCCAAGATTCTCGTGCACGGGGCTGGCATCTTCTCGAAGGCGGATCACGATGCCTTCACCGCCCGCGTTCGAGTGACCAAGCTGCCGTGAAATCCAGCCCGAGCGCCACCAAATTTAAGGCTTGTATCTCTTATTATGATAGACATATCAGCTCGCATCAAACACGTGTTGTCCATGACGCCCCCGCAGCGAATCACGAAGGTATTCGGTTACGCGATCATCATGAGTCTGCTTTTCAACGCGTTATCGTTCCAATTCTTGCCGTTCTTTCACGACAATCCAGCCGTGACCGGTAATGATGCTGCGGTGCTCGATGGAGACGGGCAACACGTGCCCATCGCATCTGCCGGCTCGCCATTCGCCCCGTCCATCACCTTTGGCAGCCAAGGAAGCAATTTGCTCGTTGTGGACACGTTCAACGGCACGATTCAAGACCAGCCACTGCTTTTTCAAGCAGGCTTTAACTCAACAGTGCCGATCATTGCGCCGCCTAATATAAGCCACATTCCCATCGTTCCCGCGGCGAACATCAGCAAGGTCTCGGTTAAACTGAATCCGGTGACCGTGCCGCCGGTGATCATTCCGTGGAACAATTCAGTCTCTCGTGAAAACAAATCGATGGACGGGCAGACCGTGGCGCAGACCTTCAACATCGCGAATTATTCCACGATAACGAACTTCTCGTTCTTCGGCAAAAGTTTTGGCCACATCATCAGTGATTTATATGATGTTCATATCAAGATTGTCCGTGGATTGCCCACATCAACGAATATCGTGACGCAAGAAGACTGGTCGGCATTGAATTTCTCTTTGCCTTATGCTTTTCCGAATTCTGGACCAAAATGGTACGACTTCGATCTTCCCGATAATCAAACAAATCCCGGCATTCATAGCGTCATCGTGAACCTTGTTCGCATGGCATTGGCTGGAGAGGTCGATTTCTTCATCGTGAATGATACAGATAATCCCGCGGAAGGCGGATACAACTACACGAGTCCCGTGTGGGCACCTATCTCTGCTGGTGATTTTTCTATCAAGGTCGGCGTGGAGAGCTCCTCGCAAAAATTGCTCGGAACCGCGATGATCAAGGCTCGAATGGGTAGCGGCGCGTGGAAGAACTTCTCGAAGATCACGCACGACGTCGTGCTCGGTGTCGCGGAGGGCGCCCCGTGGGCGCCGGGTTCCCGGCTGTACGGCCCCATACTGTACTACGGCGTGCCCTTGATCTTGCAGTCGAACGAGTCCATGGAGATCAACGCGACCATCGACATCACCTACCGGAAGCAAGGCCATCTCGTCCAGACCGCGTGCACCTTCCGGCTCGATCTCGCGAGCATCACGTGGAACGCGACATATAACGCATCCTTGCCAAGTTGGAATGAGCTGATCATCAACCGGACGGTCTACACGATGCATGCTCTCCCCGCTACGCAATCCTTCACGATCGATGTCCCACACCGCTGGACCAGCATTAACATCACGCAGCCGGACGTGCGATCGATAGGCGACGTTAATGCAATCACGATTGACAACGCATCATCCTATCTCCAGAAGATTTGGCGGTTCGTTGCTAGCTCGCCGTGGATGGTGTTCTCGGTAGCGTTGAACGGCACCACCTTTTCCAGCGGGGATGCAATCCATGTTTCGGGAACCATGGTCGACCTCTATGCCGCCACGTACACGGGGAACGCCTCCTTCTGGCTGGATAGAACGACCGAGCATCAGAACGTCATGGGCACGTTTTTTGGCACTTCGTTCTCGTTCCCGAGCAACCTAGCCGTGCCGAACGACACGGTCGCGCCCTCGGGCTATTACGCGTGTCTCGTCTTGCTGACCAACGGAACCGATGTCGGGTATAATGTCTCGACAGTCCAGATCCGGTACGCTGCCAACGCGTACCTGGCTGGCAACAAGGCCCTCCATGACATCGAGGGGCCGCACGCGGGCACCATCACGGCGCGGGTGGCCCTGGAAATCAACAAGACCGGATCGGGCATTCCCGGCGCCACACCGGCATCCAGCTGGGGCACGCAGGGCGTTGCATGGTGGTACGAGGAAGCAGCGACGCCGGGCGAATACTTGTTCCATTTCAACACGAGCATCGTGTATTGCAAGCCGGGCGGCTCGAACAGCACGACGATCACGTTCACGCGTGCTGACATGTACCCGGCAATGCTCGTGCTGTGCGTGCACCCGTGGATCGCCACTTCGCTGCAAGTCTCGATCGCCAACACGACCATTCACGTGAACCAGACTATGCCGGTGTGCATCAATTATACCGACATCGCTGGCACGAACTTGAGCGTGCACGGCTTGGAACACCTCAACGTGACCTATTCATTGAACGCGTCGGGCCCTGCCCAGCTCGGCTTTGCCGTCCTGCCAAGCGCGACCTGGACATGCGTCCTCGATCTCAACAGCACGAATATACCCGCGACGCGCAAGGCCGGGAATTACACGTTCGGGCTCGGCATCCAGGCAAAGCTGGACAATGGCACGTGGTACCAGCCACGAAACTTCGTCACTGGCATCGAGATCGAGCCCCTGCTGCTGTCATGGAACGTCGTGCGGCTTGACACGACCTTCAACGAGACACTCTCATCGATGGCGGTTGCCGAGTTCGAAGGACTCGATGTGCCCGTGGCAGCCTGGCTGCGGGTCACCAAGGAGGAATTCATCACCGAGCAAACCACGCGAGTCGTCAACGCGAGCAAGCTGCAAGTCCATATTGGTTTCGATAACCAGAGCTTCATGCTCGACGAGAGCCCGGGAAATCCGGGATTGTATCAGGGCCTCATCAACTTTTCCAGCATCGCCGCACCCAGGCTCGTCGATGCCACAGTTTCGCTGGCCGGCAGGGATATTGCCACGTCGTACTTTACCATCCACGTGAATGTCATCAAGCGATACGTGCTGGAAGCAGCCATCGACGGGTGGCCGGAACAGATCATCGAGGACCGGCTCCTCGACCTCAACATAACCCTGACCTTCATAGACAGGAATAACGAGACGCACCCCTACGCCCTCAAGAATGTGACCGTGTATGTGACCGTCAGCGACGGCTCCATCCAGATCCCGACTTCCTTTACCATCATGACCGACTCGATGGGGCGATTCACGATCACGGGCATCGTCATCCCGAAGATCATTGGCACCGCGAGCATTTCGATACGGGTAGAGCCGTTCAATGACAAGGCGATAGATCCCGGGATCCCGTGCGTGGTGAACGTGCCAATCGTGCAGGATTTCGGGAGCCGGTATAGTCTCACGATCGTCATCGTCATCATCGCGATCGCCATCAGCATCGTTTTATTCGTGAAAGAAGGGATCCCCCGGGTCAAGGCACATCAAGAAGAAAAGAAGATCGCGATCATCAAGGCCAAGCAAGATGCGGGGCATCCGGGCAAGGTCCGGCTGGAAACCGATGCCGAGCAAGACGTAACCGACACGGGCGAGCTGGCGGCGACGAGTGGCCTCGCGTTCATGCACATGGGGCCGCCGGAAATCATCGACATCGACCTCTCCAGGAAGCCGCGCCGGGCCCGCCAGGCCACGGCATCGGGATCAACGGCCGCTCCCGCGCCGCAAGCGGTCCCCGCGCCGAAATCGGAGATGAAGGCGACGGAACCGGTAGACGAGAAATTCACCGCGATCGCAAAAGCAGCAGACCTGGAAGCGAAGGGCGATCTTGCCGGGGCCATCGAGCAATATGAAATAGCCATTGAACGTGCGAGGAAAGATAATCTCGACGACGAAGTGTTTGTCTTCATTGAAAAAATCGATGAATTGAAGAAAGAAATGGCAAAAAAATGAGCGCATGCGGGTTGCGCATTCGTTTTTGTTTCTCCTTTATTTTGAGGGTTTTGCTTCCTTCGGGCTGTCCTTGGCCGCCGCGTCGAGGATGACCTTCCTCGCTGCCTCATCGAGCAGCGTGAACTCCTTGACCTTCATGGAAATTAACCCGATCTCGACCGTTTCCGGCGTGAGCTCGTCGTCCACGAACTTGATCAACGTTTTCACGGCAAATGCTTTCAATTGCTCCAAGGTTTTCAGGTCCGTGTAATTGTCCTTCAAGTAATCCTGTGCCTCGTCTGATTTCGCCCCTATCGCCTTCGCGATCCACGAGAAATAGGTGCCCGATGGCGAGGTCGTGAAGAGTTGCGGCCCACTATCGTCGATGCCCACGAACATGAGGGACGCGCCGAACGGGCGGACACCGCCGTGCTGGCTGTATGCCTGGGAAATGTCGCAGATCTTCTTGACCAGCGTCTCTATTGGCACATCCTCATCAAAATTGAGCCGGTGAATGGCAGCCTGTATCCGTGCTTGGTCGGTGAGGACGCGGGCATCAGCGTGCAAACCGGAGATGGCGACGCCCACGTGCTTGTCGACAAGGTATATTTTATGGATCTGGCTTGGATCCATGAGTTTCGTCGAGATTTTCTTGTGCACGACGATGATTGCCCCGTCCTTCGCCTTTATGGCAATCGCAAGCGTGCCACGCTTGACTGCTTCGAGCGCATACTCGACCTGGTAGAGCCGGCCTTCTGGGCTAAACATGGTAAGACCACGGTCATAGCCCATTTCCGATCCGCCCTTCATCATTCTGAAAATCACCATTTTTATTATTTTGACAAAAATCTCCGAGATTTCTTAGAGGTCATGAATAATCTCCGAGATTTCTTTTTTTTCGAGAGTTGTATTATCTGGAAAATTATCTATATGTTAAGTACCACGTCCAAGAATTAAATTGTTACCGTTAGAAATAATAGTTATCCTTCCCGCGATAAATAATGGAGGTTTTACAGCGCGTTTATTGTTTCTGGTTATACGACAAGGATAATAAAGGAGATTTGCCGCTTTAAGCTTCCTCATCATCATCCTTTGGAGGCTTGAGCGGTTCTTGAGAGCTTGGCGCCGGCTTTTGCTGCCCAGACGGCGGTTTTGCCCCGGGCTTATATGCTGGTGTTGAAGGACTGGCTTGCTTTCGTGAACAGCACGTGCGCTCTTTTATACGTCCACGTCGAAAAAGTGTATAGTGCGTATAGTGTGTGAGCACCATGTCATTAAACCTCACTCCCCTCGGGATCGCATGCGCGATCGGAGCCGGCTCCGCGATCAATATCGGCATCGTGGTTCAAAAGAAAGCGGTCAACGAGATCCCGCCCGACAAGCGCGATGCCAAGTTTTTCCGCAACCTAGTCAGCCGGCGCACGTGGCTGCTGGGTTTTATCATCCAGATTGCCTTCGGCTCCACGCTTTCCATCGCGGCGCAAGCGATCATCGGTCCAGCATTGCTTCCCGGGCTTCTGGCCGTCGGACTGATTTTTATGGCGGTGGGCGCAGCAAAGATCGTCGGAGAATCATTGAAACGCACGGAAATCATGGCCATCGGGCTCATCATCGTGGCGGCTATCTTGTTAACGGCGAGCGACATTGGCGTGCCGATACTGGACCCGGCCACGTTCAACACGATGGACCCGATTTTCCTGGCGAACGAGTGGGAGTTCACGGCCGTGTTTTTCGGGATCATAGCGGTGACAGAAATCATCCAGCGAAAAAATGAAAAAAACCGAGCAATTGCCCTGGCATGCCAAGCGGGTTGCTTTCTTGCCCTGGCAAACTACTGGATCAGCCCGGTAACTGTTTCCGTCGTACATCTCGTCACCGGCACATTAGTAATGCCTTGGGAACTAGTTCTTGGCATCATTGGTGCGATCGTTTTGGTGTTGGCCAACATCTGCAACGTCGCGGTGACGCAAAAGGCATTCAAGGGGGGGAACGCGAGCCTTGTCATCCCCATCCAGCAGGTGCCGGTCAACGTCGCTCCCGTGCTCGTGTTCTTCTGGGTCTTTTCATCGAAGGCACGGTCGATCCTCACCTTCCCGTTCTTGTTCATTGCGATCGGCCTCATCATTTTCAGCTCGTACTTGCTCGCCCGGCGCCAGGCCATGCTGGAGAGCATTGCATTAACGACGACAAAGAAGGAAGATAGGCTTTCTAAAGGCCAATCTGAGTAAATCAAGGAAAATGAAAAAAGAAGGATATTCCAGGTATCAGACTTCCCAATCCTCGTCCGCGGGAGGTTTGAGCGCCCGGCTATTGAGGCCCCTCTGCAGGCTTGGCAGCTGGTTTCGCGGCGGGTTTCGCGGTGGGTTTTGCAGCAGGCTTCGCTGCAGCCGCCGGTTTTTCAGCAGCAGCCTTGGGTGTGAGTTTGGCGGAGCATATTGGGCATTCATCCCAGTCGGGCATGCACGTGTACCCACATTTTGGACACGCCGTGAGGTCTTCTTCTTGCCACTCGGGCAAGTTGATGCCTTGAGCCCCGCCGGATTTGCTAAGGTCGGCGAGCTCCTCCTCGGTCCAGACAGGGAGATTAGGGCCGCCACCCCCGCCGGTGTATTTATCGGCCCGGTTTTCGAGCTCCTCCTCGGTCCACATAGGAAGGTTCGAGGCCGGGTTTGAAAACTGTGGTTGCGCGGCCAGCTCCTCCTCGGTCCACGTGGGAAGGTTCGTCTGCCCACCCGCGGACATCATGCCAGGGCCTCCGGCTGCAGGGCCGGCGGCCGCGGGGGTCGTTCCCGCGACGCGGGGCACGTCCTCTAGGTATGCGCAGAGCTTGAACAATGCCTCGAACGCGTTCTTCTGGACACCCTCGAAATCGACCACCGCGACGATCGTGCGGCCATCGATGGCATACATGAGCGCACACACCGACGCGTTGGCCTTGAATTCCTTGGATTGAACCTCGGTCTTCACCCGTTCCATGGCGACCATGAGGTCCTGGTTGTCCATCAGCTTGTCGCACACGGGCTCGCCTTTCCTGCCATAATTCTCGTAACGCCACACGGAATTGATCGTGGTCTGCTTGTCCATGGCTTCGAAAATGCTGGCCTGGAGCGTGAAATCAGTGATGTATTCCTTCTCGCCGGCTGGCGCTTTGTCCGAGGGCGGATTCCAGTTCATATCGATGTTGCCGATGATGGGCGCGAACAGGGGCTTCTTTTCCTTCATCTCCCCGTATGCACACGTGCGCTCGATCTGGTATGGAAGCTCGGCGATGAAGCCCACGGGTTTATCGTTGATCTCAAGGCTTTTCTCGGTCTCGTCGATCTTCGGCACTCTGACCAGGTACACGTTTTTGAACGGCATGGTCTTGACCTCGGCTCTTGCGGTCAAGTACACCTCGAGGAACTTCTTCATCACCTTGATGTAATTGTCGAAATACGACTTGATCTCCTTCTCCTTGCTTTCGAGCTGGAGTTCTTTCAAGACTTCGGGGAGTTTCAGCTTTGCTTGCTTGAATTGCTCCTCGTCGTAACGCCCGCCCCAGATCTTCAACTCGCCAACGATGTTGCTGATGAGCAAGTCCTTGAAAATTTGGAGATCCTTTTGCTGCTTTGGATCCACGGCATCTTCCTTTCTCGTGGGTTCCACGGGCGTCGGAAGGTTCATTTTCTTGATAACCTTGGTAAAAAGACGCTGGACGCTTTCCATGCAATGTTCACCGCTCGAGCACGACGATCGAGCCCCGTTCCCGGTGCAGCATCGTTGCACCAGCAACGTGGCGTGGCTCGTCGCGATCGTTGCTTTTAACTTTATTGTTATTTAAACTCATGGCCATTTTCCCATTTAAATTTAATCCTTCGATCGCACCAGCCTTTAAATTTAGTTGGACCTTATCAATCATCATGAGTGCAGAACATGGCATCGCAAGCTTGGTGAACAAGCTTGCCCTCTTCGTCATCGTGTATGGCGGGCTGTATATTTCCATCACGAGTATAACCATCACGGTCACTGATTTCATCAATGTGAAGGGCAACGATGTCCCCGCGATAATCCTAGGGGTATGTGCGTTGTGCACCGTGATCACATGCACGATCGCATTTCATTTCATCTCGGTATCGGGACGACGTGGTTGGCTGGTGACCGTCGCAGCTGCACCGCTGCTCGCGGGTTTTGGCGGTCTACTCATCAACGTCTCCCCGTACTTCGTACTGTGCATTGCCGCGTTCGCGCCTTGCGCGATGATCCTTGTCAACCCGGCAAAAACGGACAAGTGGACAAAAATCCTCCTAGATATAAACGAGGGTGGCCGCATCGCGGTGATCCTTGGGGCTAGTGCCGCGATCTTGCTGCTCATCACGGACAAGCTTGCGTTCTACACGTGCTCGATCACGTACAATACCCTGGCAATTGCCCTTGTCGTGACCAGTGCATACATGGTGATCCGCGCCGTGATGGTGGCCGGCAAGCAAGAGAACGACCGTGGTACCCTCGATGCGAAACACATCGCGGACTTACAGCGCCCCGCTCGCGTTTCGGCGGGCTTCAGCATCTTCTCGTGGACATTGTTCCCGATCGTGATCGTCTTAGCCCTCAAGAAACTAACGATGCTGTCGAGCTTTGGCTCCATCTTCGACCCGACAACCGTCGGCTATCTTTCCATCCTCGCAGTCACGGGTGGCGCCGCGATCGCGGCGCTTGTGCTGCTTTTTTTACGGAATCGACGTTCCGTGATCATCACGGCTCTGGCATTTCTCGCCGTGCTCGTGGCCTGCCTTCTCCTTTTTTATTTCTCGAGCACGCTGCTGGACGGTAACATGGTCCTCGCGATACACTTGTTACTCGCGGGATCGCTGCCAGGATCGGTCATGGCAATGCTCGGCATCCCGGTGCCAGATGCCAAGGGAATCGCTTATCATTTCTGGAGAGGCTTCATGATGATCGCCAGCTTCTTGCTCCTGGTCATCGGCATCGCCTTTAAAATCTCGAATGCCGAAACCGTGTTCTTGGTCGTGTATATCACGACCGCGGGCATTGCCGTGGTTTCAGCCCTCCTTGCATCGGCCGCCGGGAGAACCGTGGAGGTGACCGCAACATGACCGCCGTCCCGACACGTCCAAAGATGGAATTGTCGACGAAAGTCTTCATCATCATTGCCATCGTCGCGACCATCGTCATTCCCCTAGCCCATTACGTACCGTCTGCATTGATGATTGGTGGCCCATTGTACGAGAAGCGGGTGTGCGCGTTCTATTACACGTGGTACGGAAATCAGACTGCCTATTACGGAGAGAGTCCTGGTACCGCAAACATCATCGTTGCATGGGACGAGTCCCACCCGGAGCTGGACCCGCCCATCTGGCACCATCCAGATATCAACCCATACGACATCGCTGCATCCCAGCACCCGGACTTGAACACCTCATCCCTTGTGTTGTTTGATAGCTGCGACCCGCGAGCGATCCGGTTCCATCTCGACTGCGCGACGCTTGGCGGCATCGATACGTTTATCTGCACGTGGTGGAGTCAAGATTCGCTCACCAATTACAACTTCAGGCAAGTCTTGAACGTCACGGAGATGTACAATTACACGCAGCGCCACACGATTTACTTCGAGACCGTGCAAGACCGATTCTATTATAACCGCACGGACGGGGTCACGAACGTGTACAACGATCTCAAGTACGTGATTCAGAACTACGGCAACCATTCCCGGTTCTTGCGCATAGGCGACCGCCCTGTCATCTTCGTTTATGCAACCTTGTCCCGCGTTTCGGTCCAGAACTGGACCACGGTGGTCCAGATGCTTCATGCCGATGGGCTTAACCCGTTCCTCATCGCGGACGTGGGGATCCGCCCTATCGATCCGGACTTGATCCCGATCTTCGACGGGTTCCACACGTACAACTCGCTCGGTATCTTCCGCGACGAGCCCCAAAACGCGCTGGCGCTGTTCGAAACCTTCGTGTTATCCTCCCGATACAACGGGAAAATGGCCTGCACCACGACGCTGCCTGGGTACAACGACACGTCGGTCAGATACGGAACACCCTCTTTAGAGCGGCAAGAAGGCGAAGTCTACAAGAACAGCTGGGACGTGGCCACGAGATCCCGCTGCGATTGGGCGCTGATATGCACGTTCAATGAATGGCATGAAGGCACCGAGATCGAACCGAGCCTGGAAAACGGAACGTATTATATCGACATGACGCGGCAATACACGCAAGCATTCAAGGCATAACCATTTTTACTATACTTTCATTTTTGTACGGCATGATTTCCTCGCAAATTGCGCATTCAAAACAAGGAAGAGGAACCGCTTCTTCTGCCAATTACAGGTACTTCTTGCTGCTCTTTCCCGTCGCGATTATTGCCTTGGATCTCGTGTTCTTCTTGCTCGATGATTTTCTTGACGAGGGCTTCAGCATCTTCTATCTCGACGTGTATAACCAGGGATATTTCACGTGGTGGCTTGATTTTGAACGATTCTGGGGGAATTTCGAGACGTGGAGCGTGCTGGGTAGTTGGACGGGGCTGTTTGCATTTTTCACGTTCGGCGCGGCCCCGGAAACCATGCGCGTGGAAAAAGCACGGTTGGTGAAGATTCCCTTGATCTTGCTTGCTGGCCTCTTGGTAATAGCGGTCGTTTTTAGTGCAAGCAGCACCTTAGCACCGGTGCCATATTCCTTCTTGAGCATCATTGCGTTCTCGTGGTATCCCACGTATTTTCCAGGGCAAGTGCTGTTCTTCCTCCTCGCGTGCTCGGGATTCTGGCTTCTCTTTCCAAGGCTATCAAAATTATCCAATGAACGAATTACAACGCCGGTAACGACGCGGATGGCGGCTGTTTTGCTCGTCATCTCGATGTGCGTGCTCCACCTTGTCATGGTGTCAACGTGGAACGCAGAGAGCTTGGGCGCATTGCTATACTCGTTGCCTGGAGTCTTCGGCTTTCTTTTCGTCACGGTGCCATTGTTCTCGTTCATGGTCGCATCCATCGAATGTAAATTGCACCGCTCTGGCGATGTGGTCTTGGGCAAGAGAACTGCTGAGGATGGGCGGGTGGTCGGTCGCCGGAACAAGTATGCCTTGGGAATTCTGCTTATTATCACAGCTTTCTTGATCTTCATGCTAATCGGGTTGTATTTTACATCGAACCTGGATATCGGCATAGAAATCAGGTCAGATTTCGTTCCGAGGAACATGTTGTCGTGGGCCAGCAGCGCGCTGGTCGCGACTATCACGTTCTTTTCGCTGCAAGGGAGGTCGAAAGAATCATGAGAAAGGACAGCGCAGGTCTCATCACGCTGGTGGCAATTGGCTTGTTCGTGACCTCCAGCGTCATCGCGGGCATCCGTGTAATGCCGGTTCCGGAAACACCGAAGGTGCTCGTGAACCAGGTGGGGTACTGGCCGGACATGGAAAAGGTCTTCATCTTCCAAGCGAACGATCAATCCGTGGTGGCGGGTGCCGTGTTTGATGTCGTAAACGTCAATGGTACCGTCATCCTCCAGGACCAGCCCATGACCTATGATGGCTTGCTGTGGCACAATCATTACGCATCAGGCAACTTCACGAGCATTGTAGCCCCCGGGACGTACGAGGTCGTTGTCCGCGGGGGCGGCGCTGCCTGGCGATCCCCGCGCTTCGCAATCAATGATGGCGTCTATGACATCTTATTCGAGCGGGCCGTGGAGTTCTATTATTACCAGCGATGCGGCTATGCGCCCACCGAGATCGTCCCCGGTTACGTAGGGCACTTGATCTGCCACGCGGATGATGGATACTGGGTCGACGAGGCTGGTGCTGTTCACTGGAAAAACATGTCCGGCGGGTGGCACGACGCCGGCGACTACGGGAAATACATGGAATCCGAATACAACACGCAATACACGGTCTACGCGCTTGCCTACGCGTACGAGACATGCAAGGAGATCTTCAATGGTTTGGAGAGTAAGTACGATACCGCCGCGCCCGACATCGTCGACGAGACCGTGTGGGGAGCGCAGTACTTGCAGAAAGTCATCGTGCCCGATTCCCTGGGCGATGCCCGGGTTTTGTGCAATATCTTCAGGCGTGAAAAGGGTCGATTCGACAGGATGGGGTATTGGGGCGTGCCGTGGGCTGATACTGATAACGTGGCAAACACGAGCGATGACCGCATGGCCGCATCGCTCTTCATTTCCGACGGTGACACGTGGGCCGAGCATCACGAGTACTCGATCTGCTTCGTGAACTCCGCGGAAGCAATGATGGTCGCGGCAGCCCTGGCCAAGGCGGCGTGGATTGAAAAGGACTTCCCGTATTGGAACGACGAACCGTACAATGCAACGAACCTGGTGGCGAATGCAACGGCCTTGCACGACAGCCACGTCGGCTTGATCATCAACGCCACGTACGCCGTCAATCGCAGCCAAGATTGGTCGACTCTCTGGACAACACTCGATTGCATAACCGAGCTTGCCAGATGGGCGAATTACACACACGACGATGCCGCGTGGAACAGATACATTATGGAAAGCAATACCTTGCGGACCCGCTTGATTAACCGCATGGACACGAATTCCAGCTCGGTGTGGACTAACATCCACGACACGGTCATGGCCTTGTTCCACCACGACGCGGTCGTTAACGGCTCGGTCGGCACCGACCTCGTGGACTTGATCGGGCGATACACGAACGAGACGATTATCCCAGCAGCCAACAGCACGGACAATGTATTCAAGTTTTATAAATCGAATACCTGGATAGAGGATCCCCCTGGCACATGGTATTTTTACGAGTATTATTTCCACTACTGGGGCCACAACTGGGCGACGTCCACCGCGGCCGCGGTGGCCATGCTCGGTTACAACATGTCCGGGAACCAGGAGCTGAAATTGCGGGCTGCTGACAACGTCGTGCACTGGATGCTGGGCCGGAATCCGCTCGATCTTTGCCAGGTAGAGTCTCTCGGCACGCATAACTTGCCGATCTACCACCACCGCTATGCGAGCATCCCCGGCAATCCGAGGGGTGCATCACCCGGCTGTATTCCAAACGGGATCGCCAGGGCACCGCCTATCGAAACCGGTAATTGGTGGCAAGTCGAGGATCTTCCCTGGTACGACATGCGGAGTCCTATTCCCGGTTTCGTGGAACTTGGCGATTTCCGCTCTAACGAACCCTACATCACAGATAACGCAGGGTTTCTCATCGGGCTGGCCACATTCATAAAATATTGGGATTGATACTTGATGGCGATTCACAAAGTATTGGTGTTCTTGGCCCATCCAGATGACACGGACGCGTATTGTCCAAACTTCCTGGCGGCTCTTGTCAAGGCGGGAAAGGAAATATATTTGTGCTCGTTCACCCGGGGCGAGCACGGCCTAGGCGGGAACCGGGATCCCGACAAGGAAAAGTTTCGCGGGTCACGGCTGGGCAGGATCCGGACCCAGGAACTGGTTTCGGCGGCCGCGTTCATCGGGATCCCGGCGTCGCGGCTTCATTTCCTCGACATCGAGGACTCCACGGTTCCAAACAACAAGCTCATAGCACATCGTCACGTGGACGCGATCATCCATGGCATCAATCCCGATCTCGTCATGATGCCGGAATTCGCTCACGGGTACTACAAGCATCCCGATCACGTGTATGCAGGCATGATCGCGTTCCTTGCAGCACGACACTACAAGCCCGGCATAAAGGTCATCTTCTATCATTCCATGCGCAGCAATTATTTCTTCCCCGTGGCGAGCACCGCGTTCGGGAGAAGAGCCGTGGAATTTCACAAGAGCCAGACGGACTTTTTCAGGTACTTATACCCGCTGCTTGTGAACGTGGAGCAAGTCGTGAACGGTATCTTCCACGTGCAAGGATACGTGCGAGCTGAAGGCCTTCGTGTTTCGAGCACGAAACTACCACAATATCCTGGCTTCAAGGCGCGGATCGTCGCCCGTATCTTCGCAAAGCTTGCAATCATTCCAAAGACTAAAAACGTATGAAATGGTAGTATCAAGGCTCAAAATATGAACCGCATAAACAATGCGGATATCGCGGTAAATATAAGAATGAAGATAAGGATGATGACTTTTTTTTTTCTCCGGGCAAGATCCTCGTGGGTCAATGCTACGCGCGAGTCTTCTTCCGTGCTGTCATCGTCATCTTTTATATCATCAAAAGGCGATGCGGGTTTCTTGCCATCCGGAGCCAAATCCATCACGTCATGCGCGTACAACGACTGTATAAACACGGGAAGCCATATATTTTTAACGTTCCAGACGAAAGCTGATCGATGACACGGTTTCCGGCAGCATTTTTTCGAGAAAAGTTCAAACCGCACTTCAAGGACACGGATCTTGCGGATCTGTTCAATGATATGTGCGATTTGATCGAAGGAACTTTCGACCCGTGGGAAAAAATAAACCAGCTCAAGTTAAATTTCTACGAGTTCGATGAAGACGAGTTTGAATTCGACGATTGGCTCATCAACGCGGGCCAATTCATCCTTATCATCAAAGCACACTTCATCATGCACAACAACATCGATCACTCCGAGATCGAGCGTCTCAGCAGGCGTTTCCAGGAAATACTCGACGGGCTGAAGCCAGATTTTCTCGAGGACGAGCTGCACTACTATTTTTCATTCTCGTTTCTCAACGAATTCACAAGCATTTTCACGATCAAGCAAGTCGACGATGACCTCGCCAACGTGGTCAAGGAATTCATGGACGCCAAGTTCCAGGAGTTGAATGAAACGACGTCCGAAGTCAAGCAAAAAGCTCTCCCGCTCATCGTGCCGCACCTGCTGGATGCTCTCAAGCTCCATCCCGGCGTGCTCGGGTTTTTGCTCGGCAAGCTGGATACCATCATCGACGATATCGCGGGTGACGAACCACAAAGTGACGAGACCATCGGGCTGTGCGTGCGCACGCTGGCATTCAAGGATTACGGGGAAGCATCGCCGCCCGACCAGTTCGCGTGGGCGCGACGCATGGTCGACCGCATCAACGACCCGTTCATCAAGCTCACGAGCACGATCCACGTGGCTATCGGGCACTCGCTCAGGAACGAGATGGATGCCACGGAGGAGCTGCTGTCCGCGGCGCTGTCGACGTGCGAGGCATTGCCAACGCCGAAAAAAGAGGTGAGCATCGCATTCTTGATGCGCGGCTGCATCGAGGCGGGCATCAAGTCGGATCTCCTCGATGCCATCTCGGACACGTTCAAGGAAATCACGGATACTATGGTCGAGGGAATCCACGCGCTCAACCGGGAATTGAACACGCGGGAAGATCTTGATGACCACAAGGTGGAGGAACTGCTTGACAAGCTGGAAATGGATTTTATCATCTTTTCGAGCATCCTCGACAACCTTGCCCTTACCGGGCTGCATGCCGGGGAATTAAAATTGCTCGAACGCGTGGAGACGCTCATGGAACGCGTGAACGAGACCAACATCGCTATCAACTTCAAGTCCAAGCTGGCCGTGTATTACCAGAAAATCGGGACGGAGGGAAAAGAAAAAGCCCTCAAGCTGGTCAACGAGATCGCTGCCACGCTAGATAACGATGTCGAGCACCTCTACATCGAGGATCTCTACGACTTTTTCCTGGATTTCTCCAAAGACTGCATGGAGCTCGCGCTTGCTACAAACGACGTTGAATTCATCAAGCCGATAGAAAGTGTGTTCACGATCATCAAGCAGCGCAAGAATCTCGCGGAGGACGACCTCGCGACCTTACAATATCAAGTTTTGAGCGCCGTGGATAGCTTGCTCTCCGCGATGTGGAACAGCAGTTTCAATTTGAACTTGCTTCAGGGATCTGGCGATTGATCCTCGATCTCCAACCTTCCGATTTTGAAATACTATATCAAATATGATCTTTGTCTGGTTATCCATATGGCGAAGAAGATAAAAAAAGCGCCCAGCTTCGAGCGCATGATCATCAGCTGCGAGTTTCTCACGCCCAAGCAGGTGCTCGAGAAGGGCGTCGTCAAGCTGATGCAAGACACGGGTATCGGGATTGCCCTGCGCGCATTGCCAAGGGATCTCGAGAAAGGTTCTGATTACATGACAATGCTCGCCACGTTCAAGGACAACGGCGTTGACAAGCAATTCGTGCCGTGGCCCTTGCTCGACGTGGAAGACGGCTATTATGCCAACGTGAAAACTGCCCGGAAGTTTTCGGCAATGATGAAAAAGGCGCTGGAATGGTACTGCGATAACAAGTTCGAAATGCCACCTGCGGTGCTCGTGGACCTGGAGCCGTCGACAGACCCGGCAGAGGCAAAGAAAGCCGAACAATTCCGCAAGGATGGAAAGAAACCAGAGGCGAAGAAAGGCGGCATGGATATCATGAAAACCGTGGCCGCGATCATCGACAGGATCGACGAAGGCCTCGACACTGCGACCTTCGATGATGGCTCGCGGGAATTTACCGCCATGCAAGATATGATGCACGAGTTCGGGACGCGTGCAGCCGCGGTGGCCCTTCCCATGGCATACGAGGACATCTTCGATGGAAAATTGCTACTCCAGCAGTTCATGTCATGCCCCGTGACCAGCGTTGACTGGGATATCATAAATTTTATGATATTCAATACAGATTACGTGCCGACGACCAAAGGGATCGTCTCGAACGAGGATTATCGTCATCTGATCTACTTGTATGCCAAAGAGTTCATCGAAAAATGGGGAAAGGACAAGCCTTCGATCACGCTAGGTATCACCAACACGGGCATCACGGATATCCGAGCAGTCCAGACCGACCCCGACATCTATCGCCTCGATGCGAGTGCTCTCCTCGCCGCGGGTATGAATACTACGGGCATCTACGCTCTCGATGGCATCTTGCAGCAACCGGATCCAAAGGCGTGGATCGAGACCGTGCAAAAAGCGAAGGCATCCGATTTCAAGCCCGATCCCGAGCACCTCGAGGTCGCGGGCCACGTGCGCCGTGCCTTCCAAGCCCTGGATTTCATCTACCCCGTCGGCCAATACCTCGTGAAATCGGGAAAGATCATGAACATCATCCAGATGGTCACGAGCGGGAAGCTTTTCTAACATTTTTTTAATCTTATTAACCGTGAATCAACTTTTTTGATCCGGATCAGAAGCGGACCCAGGGTTTTGCTCTCCTCATTCTATATGCTTTTTCAGCATATTCATCGATCATCCGACCCGTGTTGAAATATGCACCTAACGTGATCGCATGCTTCATCCGATCGACCCAATCATCCTTGTTATTGGCCCAGAGTGGATATATCTGATTTTCAAGCACGTCATAAAAGGAAAGGGGATCCTTCTCATCTTGTGAATCCATAGCCTTGGGATCATCGGGACCGGGGCCGATTACCCAGCCAGCCTTGGAATCTCGCTCGTAACCATCAATCCACCACCCGTCAAGCACGCTGAA
>JAUQYW010000614.1 GCA_030587525.1 Candidatus Sigynarchaeota archaeon
TGGCCACCCCGGCGCACGAAGCTTTTCGTGTTCGTCAATGCCTTTGCACACACCCAAAAATCGATATTTTCTGGAACGGCGTCGGTGATGACGACGTCCGCGGGGACATTTACCTTCACGCCGTAAATTTGCTTGGCGATCTCAGCGCCTTGGTATTGTGAGGTGACGGGGTCACCAAGGCACAGCGACGAGATTTTCGAATTCCCATCGAGCACGGTATTGATGAGAAAGTCGATCGGCCTGTGCTTTGCGATCTCGTTGATGGCGTCGCGGACCGGATTTTTCGTGATGCCGAGGATCTCTTCAGACTTGTAGCGGGCGCTCATGTAATGGATCGAGTTCATCGTGTCGGGGCACGTGAGCCCGGGAAGGAGGATCTTGTATCCGCCGGAAAATCCGCAGACCCGATGCGGGACGATATTGCCCACGCCGATGAGAAACGTGCCTGGTTCGCACGCGTGCTTGTTGAGTTTCAGATCATACCCGCCCGCCGATCGCCCGAAATTGACGAGGGCGTCGCTGCGATCCCACTCGTGATCGAGGATCGGCACGGCATCCACGATGCTCGCGCCGAACTTGGCCACCTTTTCTTGCTTCGTCACGTGCCGGTGGCTACCGCCCGCGACGATGATCGAGACGTCCTTGCCCGTTTCTTTAATTTTACCAAGGATGGACGGGAGCAATCGTTGCACGGGGGTCACGCGCGTGTTATCATCGCATGCGATGATGATCTTGCTTGCCTCTTGCATTCTTTTCGTGAACGGTGCCAGAGTCGATAATAATTCCTTGTGCACCGCCTCGGACTCGGCATTTTCGCTGCCCTTTTCTCGTGCTATGGTGCTCGTTAACGGCGCCATCGCCTCGATCTTGCAGTTCAACGGGATCTCGATATCCAGGTTTTTAGAGCCAAATGGAATGTTAACGCGGAGATTCAAAGCCATGAATGGTCAATTCCGTGGTTGATTGACGGACATCATCGTATGCCGGCACTTCAATGTTTCGACGCGGCGTTCCTCACGCGTATATCAAGAACACGATGAACACGCCCAGGAGGATGATGATCGCGAGGACGCCGGTCGTGCTTCCCTTGCCTTGCCGCTTTGCATGACAATCCCGGCACCAGTGCGATGGATGATACAACAAACCGCCCGTGTGGTACGGGTCGTCGACAATGTCGTGGTTGCTGCATAACCACTTGCCACACGCGGCGCATCGCGCGGACGCGGCAGCTTGGCAAAAGAAACATAAGCGTTCCCGTTCTTCCTTGCTCATCCGTGTTCAGCTTGCAATTGGCAACCCGCATTAAATGATTTTCACTCGGCGCGAAGCTTGTATACGCGGGTGCCGATCATATGTCAAGGCGTGGTGATGTGCAGTGAAGCGATCGGAAATCAACCGTATCATGCGGAGCGTGCTTGACTTCTTGGCAGCGAACAAGTTTTGCTTGCCGCCCTTCGCATACTGGTCGCCGGACGAGTGGAAGCAGAAGGGTCCTGAGGTAGCCGAGATCATCGAGAATCAACTTGGTTGGGACATCATCGATTTCGGGAGCGGTGATTTTTCGAAATCCGGTTTGTTCTTGTTCACGATCCGCAACGGGAAGCTGGCCGACGTTCCGAAAGGCGGCAAGAGCTACGCGGAAAAGGTTCTCATATCCAGCGAAAATCAAATTACGCCGATGCACTTCCATTATTCCAAGATGGAAGATATCATCAACCGGGGTGGCGGCGTGCTCGTGA
>JAUQYW010000595.1 GCA_030587525.1 Candidatus Sigynarchaeota archaeon
CGCCGTGGACGAGATCGCCCGACTCACCACGGAGAACGAGATATATCATGAAGCGAACGTGAACGTCAGATCCGCATTGGAACGTGAACATGTAGAGAATTCGCGGCTCGAGGGCATCATCAACAAGGTGGTGGATGTTATGAAAAACGAGTTGCCGCCATTCCAGGGCAATGCCATTCGTGATATTCCAGAGATGGGCGGTTATCTCGTCACGCATGCCCCGAAGCCAGTCATTCGATGCCCGAAACATGGCGATATAGTCGGTTATGGCGAGAACATGATAATGACGCTGTGGGATCCGCCAAAGGAAAAGAAAGATGAGGAGGTCGAATAAAATGGTAGATTTCAAGGACATGACGAAACGAATCAAGAATTTTGGCAAAAACGAGCCGACGTATTGGGGCTGTGCTCTCGCAGGAGAAGTCGGTGAGGCTTGTAACATCATCAAGAAGCTCGTTCGGGATGGAATGGATGCACGAAATAAAAAAGGAGAACGTTATATCGATCTCCTTCCCGCGGAGCTCGCTGATGTTTTTAATTACTTGGAATTGACAGCGCGCCACTTTAATATCGATCTCGAAACTGAAATTATCAGGAAATTGGACGTGATCGATAGAGAACGAAGACCCGTTCCAGCTATCCACGCGGTACGAATCGACATGCTTGGCACGGGGCAAGACCCGGCGCCGCCCGCAACGGAGAAAAGCGACAGTGATGAGCGTGTTCCCTATGATGGTTTTGGGAGATGAAAATGAATGACAGTTGAAAATAAATGGCATGGATTCGACCGGGTTTGGCACGACCGGATTCATCCAAACCACGATGACATGAATTGTCTCATGTGCGAAATAACGCGGCTCGCAGGCATCAACGAAGCGGCAATGAAAATCGTCAATAGATGGTTTGTTTTCGTTCCGTCATCAGCAGTTAAGGAAATGACTGACGAGATGGTAATTCTAATGAATTCCACGAAGGATGCCGCGCCGCTCGCCATTGAATGCACGCATCTCCGCCCGGCTGTTGAATTCCGAGCGGACGGCCTCGCAAAAACACGATGTAGAGACTGTGGTAAAATCATCGAACCCGCGCCGCCCGCCGGCATTAACGACCTCGTGGAAACATATGCAACGTATGCGATTGCAGATGAGAACACCAAGCCTGCCGCGACTGATAGATGCCCGAGTTGCGGCTATATTCTCTCGCGGGCACAATCGCGCCCTGGATGGTATTACTGTG
>JAUQYW010000606.1 GCA_030587525.1 Candidatus Sigynarchaeota archaeon
TTCTCCATGGCTTTCGAGATGTGGAGCTGCGTCGAGTCTGCCACGCCGACGAGCATAGCCGCGAAAAGTGTCCACATGGTTGTCGCTCAGATGCCGATATCGTGGTGGATGATGCAACTAACCTTTCGCAGTTCATTTAGGTTGCCATCGAAGCGTGGCAATGGATTGCCGGGGGAGCGCGATCGCAGCGTGGAGTTCCTTCCATGTCAAGCGAGCCCGGATCGGTTTATGCCTTCGATTCACGATGACCGTGATGATCGAGCCGTCCGGATTCAAGAAACTCACTTCCGACACGAGGAAAGGCGTCCTCGTGGTTGATGCAATACGAAAAGCTCCTCGCTGGATGAACTTGGTGAAATGCGACAAGATATAAAAATCAAACCGCGCGAGAACGCCAGGAATTGGAAATGCGCAGGATTCCGGTATGGCCTCGCGAATCTCCAAGTCTGCCCCAGGCACGATCCGCTGCAAGATCGTGCGCCGCGTCGGGAAGGGGCCGATATTCGGGCTGCCATCGGTTGCGATGAACGGGACCCAACCATTATATGAGTTGCTCCCGTACTTGAAAAATGTGATTATCCGGGCTGCGCCCATCAGCCAAAAGATGGAGCCTTCTGTAAAATACAAACTTTTTTCCGGAAATCGCTTTTTTATCACGCCCATGTATCGCGGGAGGCTCTCGTACCCGTGCAACGCAATCCCGTCAACGTACTTCGCAGCTGCCGGATCCTTTAGGATGATGCCTGGATATGGCGTTGGCTTGAAAAATCCAAAATTGTGGTCGAAACACCAGATCTTGGTCTTCAGCCCACTTTTCTCGAGCTTGGGGCCAAGATGGATCTTGATGAAATCGCGCTCGTTCTCCGCGTCCCACCAGCAAGATGGCATGAGGTACCAGTTCTGGTGCGGCTCATTCTGGACAGTCAGGGCATGGATCGGGATACCCTCGTCGTGATACGCTTGCAAGTACTTGATCAAGTAGTCCGCGTACACGGAATAATATTGCGGATTCAGCTTACCGCTGCACATACCCTTGCCGCCCTCGACCTCGGCCTTTCCCTTCCGAAACGTCGATTCCGGGATTTTCATCCAGCCAGGCGGTGACCACGGCGATGCAAAGAACAAGACATCAGGATTGATTTCCCTCGCCAGCTTGGCAACGGGAATGACATGTTGCTTGTCTTTTTCAATGGAAAAATGTTTCAACAGGGGATCGGTTTTTCCCGCGGGCATATCATCATACGAGTAGAATTCCGGCGTGAAATCTGGCGAGCCGATGCATAATCGCCACAAGTTCATATCAGCCCCCTTCGTTGGATGCACGAGCAGCTCCATCACCTTCCGGCGATCCGTCTCCGGAAGCAGCAGCAAATTGCAGCAGCTCGTTGGCTCGAAGCTGTATCCCATGCCAAGGATGTCTTGATACTTTATCGTTTCATCCACGTGCACGTCAAGGGTGAACCGGCCAGCCGGTTTTTCCCGGGAGAATGCAACTGGGTCTAACTTGGCCAAGCAACGCCCTTGGAACCTCGTAGACAAATAGGTCTCGATGGTAGGCATTAGCAGCTCCTATGTATCTATGGCTGGATAGCTATAAATTTTCGTGGAAATAAGGATAATGAACGTGATTTGGATTTAATGCTATGCATTGGACACGTGAAGCAACGATGCAGCCCTGTAAATCCCCCGATCGTGCTGGCCATTTCGGTGAATGGCAAACTGACGCGAATGGTATGCCAGCCTTTCACTATACATGCAAAGAGTTTGTTGAAGCGCATGCACGCTACTTCACCACCTTCGGAGGCTCCAGAACGCATTATCACCTGCTCGGGAACACTGGGTGGTTCGGGTTCGCGACGAATCACGGGCAGCTATATGCCTTGGATCCCCGCCGCGGGTTCACCATGATCGGTACGGACACAACGACGAACCATGATGACGGGGACCTGGGCGTCGGGGAGTTCGTGTTCAAGGACAAGGACGGCAAGATCGTTGCAGGGGTGAATGATGTCGCGGCGCAGCCGTTAATAAGTCGCATCTTTGGTGCCGGCTATGCCGAAAAGGTATTCAAGGCCGGAGATCTTTCCATCACGGTCGTGAACTGCTTTCCCGCCGGGGGTGACCCCGCCATCGTAGCAGAATGCAGCATGACGAACGAGAGCCCCGCTGAACGAACCATCGAAATGTGTTCCTATTGGAACTTGTTCCACCTGCCTATGAGCAAGTCGCTCATCGTTAGCGCAGGCGGCAGGAAATGGTATGCCACGAAGAAAAGTTTCAACACGCTGCTGCGGGCAGCGGTCGGCATCCAGAAACTCTTCCGGGCAGACACGGACGGTTCGAGGAGGCGCCATGCCAGCAAGATTTCCTTCCGCGTGAAAGAAACTTCCCCATCCCTCGCCATCCTCGATCCTTCTTTCCAAGGCGCTGCTAAGCACGACCCGATCGCGCCATCGGATATCAACTATCATTACAAGCCCGTGTTCGTTGCTTGTCTCGATGATGTCGTCGACACGATCCGTGTAAAGAAACCATCGTTCGGTGGAACAACCGGAACCGACCGCCTCGCGGGATTGTTCGTGCCCGGCTATGAACAAGCCAAGACCAAGTCCTTGAAGAACAAGGATGCTTGCATTGCCATGGTGAAGAAGATCACGATTCCCGCTGGTACCACGAGATCGATCCGGTTCCTATTCGGTTGCACGGAGGCGGATGCCATCAGCGGCATGATCGAGAAATATAAGGCGCAATTTCACGGCGCCAGCGTTAAAGACGGAGCTGCATCCTGGTTTAAGGAACGCTCGATCACCTTCAATATCGAAGGGATTCCATGGATGCAAAACGAGGTTGCATGGCACGGAGCATACATGTTCTCGTCAATGTTCAAGGACGAGTACCACGGCTACCATCGCGTGCCCCAAGGTTCCGTGTACTTGATGGGACACGCGTTCGATGGCTCCATCCGCGATTTCTCGTTGTTTTCCTACCCGTTGATGTTCATGGATCCCGCCCTAGCGAGGGAACACATAAAGTTCATATTCACGTGTATGGACGAGCACGGGAAGATAACCTATGCCTTGACTGGCTTCGGTAAGAGATTGCTCGTGCCCGGCATCCACGCTAATCCATCGGACCAGTATTTCTTCGTGGCGTGGGCGACCGCCGAGTATATCTATTTAACCCGGGATTTCGCATTTCTCGACGAAAGGATCACGTTAAAGGACAACAAGGGGAAGGGCACGAGTCTCACGATCAAGGAGCTGCTCAAACGGCTCATCGATTACGTGCTATCTAGCGAGGTCGGGCTCGGGGAGCATGGCATGGTCCGCGTGCGCGATGGGGATTGGAACGATGGTATCACGTTAATGGCAGAGAATCGCGGTGCATTCGTCAAGGAAGGAGAATCCACCTTCAATTCAGCTATGTTACTGCTTTCATTTTCCAAAATCTTGCCAGTCATCGAACGCTTCGACAATGACTTGGCAAGACGTATGAAAGACACCATGGACCAAGTATCGCTTGCCATCGATAAAGCATGGAACAGCAAATGGTATTTCCGGGGCTATGATGGCCGCGGGAATCCCTTGGGGGACTCGACACTATTTCTCGACCACCACATCTGGATGCTCCAGAACCCGGCGATGCCCGGTGATAAGATGGACATTCTCCTTAAAAACGTCCGTGATATCTTAATGGCCAAATCGCGCGTCGGAGCAGTCATCATGCAGCCGCCAAACCCGAAATCTTCGATATTACCGCCGGGCTGGGACATCAACGGCGGCACGTGGCACGCACTGAACTCACTGCTGGCGTGGGGCTTACGTTTCCGAGCACCGGTCGCGGCCCTTGATTTCATCGCGAAGATGAGCATGCACAACCGTGCCGAGCAATATCCCGATTGCTGGTACGGCCAATGGAGCGCTCCTGATGCTTACAATGCCGACGATGCCGAGCGGCCGGGCGAGGCATTTTTCCACGCGTCGACCCCAATGTGCGATTTCCCGTTCATGAATAACAACCTCCATGGTGGTTTCTTGGCTGCAGTCATTCATTATGCCGGTATTGAGGCAAGTCTCGAAAAAATCCGTGTCGACGTGTCGATCGATGCAACATTTTCATTTCGATCACGGATCATTGATATTGAAAAGAAACCCGGGTGCATCACGATAAAGCCGGGCACTCATTTCAAGGAAGACGTGATGCTCGAAATAGCATTGCCGGAATCATTCAAGGATAAAGGCACGGTCTCGTGTGACCCGGCATCAATACACGTCACGCAAGCCCGGGATGGCGTGGTTTCTGTTCTCTGGTCGCGTGCCCATCCAGTATCAAGTATTACCATTAAGAACGAGAAATAATGCAACATTTATGGATTTCTTTTATTTTTTCGGCGCTTTATCGATTTTCTTCTCGACAGTGATATATCTTGGCTCGAAACCGATCGATTTCACGATAGCGAGCATCTTCGTAGGGTCAGGCTTCATGGCGATCTTGATCCGGACCAGGTCTGCGCCCATTGCAGACAGCATCACGATTGCCTTATCAGCGAGTGCCTTACCGACTCCCGAGCCCCGGTATCCTGTTTTCACGCCCCAGTTGGAGAGATACCCGATCGATAGGCCATCAGGCGTGTTTGAGACCAGCTCGAGGAATCCCATGCCTACGAGCGTGCCATCTATTTCGGCGACGAGGGTTGTTCTACTATATCCAGGTTGGAAAAGACGCAGACCAGCAGACTCTGTCCATTTATCCTTGTCGAAGGAAAGATCGTTGAGCACGCTCATTTCCTCCATAAGTTTCAAGGTCTCCTCGTAATCGCTTTTCCGGTAATTCCGCACGAGCACCTTGCTGGCGATTTTGTCAACATCGGTCATATCAAGATTCCTTCTTTTTTAACGTGATGTCGAATGATCGGGAAAAATGGCCTATCTTCTTCACGAAATTGGTGTTCAAGACGCCGATGAGCTTGTCGTTATCGTCGATGATGGCGACGCGATTGACGCGGTTATGTTTTTTCGAAAACGTCTCCTTAAGCTTTTCCCAGGGCACGACCGGCTCATTTGCTCGCACGCAATACACGGGTGTAGCCATGATGTCTTTTGCGGTCAAATCCTTCATATCTTGTTCCTTCGCTATGAGCGTCAAGAGAACCCCATCCGTGACGATTCCGAGAACGTGCTCATTCTTATCGACGATGAAAATGCTGTCGATCCAATGTGCCACCATTGTTTTTGCGATCTCAGCCACTGTCGCATCGGGAGACGCCATGAATACATTTTCTTCTGCAATATCCATGTAGGTAAGTCTTGGTCCTTTGTAGATTTGATCGACCATGTTTAAATCACCTTGAGCTTGTTTGTGAGAATTCGATTCTGGAAAATCACATTACCTTCTTCCTTGACGGAAACGAGATACTCTTCCTTAGGTTTTGCCGCGATGCGTTCAAATTGAAAGTTCAATTCTTCGCCTTGGAACCAGCAATCCACATTCACGTCATAAAAATATTTTTCAAAGAAATCCTCGATATATGCAATGCTCACAACACAGTTGCAGATATCTCCCGAAGCCGCGTTGATGAGCGTGACGTTGATCTGGTTATCATTTTTATTCACCGAGGCATCGGCAAGTCTTATTTTGGAACGGATGACCGCGCCTATATCAACGATAGGCGCGCTGCTCGCTGTTTCGAAAAATACATCCTTGCTTACCTTTACAGGCGACTTTTTCTTGATATCTTGATATAACAAATAGGCCAAGGCCTTCCGTTTATCCTCCTCGCTGCTCACGTTCACTTCGAGATGCTTGGCATATTCATGCAAGACGAAATGGATCGTGGCGGTCATCTTTTCGATGATTTTATCTCCCGCGATCGAGATTTCCTTGTCCTTCGGGCTCTTGATGATCTTCGCATCGCAGATGGACTTTTCAATGGCTTTGGAAAACTCGTCGAGATGCTTGGTCGTCAGTTCTTGGTAGAGCTTGTTCAAGAGCTCGCCACCCAGCGGGTTCAAGTTGATGGGGATGCTCAGCATCAAGACAACGGTTTCCGGCGTGTTTTCGTCCATGCCGCTTCGTTTTTTAGGACGGTGACTGGGCGCGAGGAACTTTTTTGCAAGGTAGTTCCGCCCGCCGAATTCCAAGTCCACGTGGCTCAACTCGGCTTGCACGTCGACGCTCATCCACCATATCGAGTGGATAAACACGGTTTTGGACTCGGCTTGCAAGAATTCCGTGTCATTTTTCAGCTCGGAAGGATACACGAGCAGCAATTGATGGCCACGGGCCTCGTCAAAGTATGCCAGATAAATGATGACCTGTGATTCGAGATTTATGGTCGCCGTTTCATCTCGATGGTTGCCGTTTTTCTGGTCAAAAAATTCCATTTGAGTCCCTCGACGATGATTGCCCTGATCTTGTTCGTGCCAACGATGATCACATCGGGCTTACGCTAGATCTGTACGTCCCGAGCTTCCCCTCGTTGGAATCGAATTCAAGGTTGATCTCCGTGATGCCTTTTGCTAGCTTAGCATCGAGATCCATGACCGCACCGGGCTCGATCGTGCTAAAACCTATCATATACGGGGTTGTCTCGAAGAATTGATCGCGTAATCCAGTGACCCGACACGTGCAGCCGTGAAAGACCGTCGATGCGTCGTTCTTCACGGAGATTGAAATACCTTCAGCTTTTGTTTTTACTGCGACGATCTTGAGTTTCTTGATCTGGAAAAGTTGCTTGCCCGGTTCTGATTTTAATGCTGAGCTAGAAGTCTCGAAAAATTGCACGTTCTCTCGCTTTTCACCGGCAATATTTCCCTCGCCAATTTCAATCGGAATCTCGAAATTGATGTCCTCGCCGGAATATCTCATTCCGGTAACGCTGAGGTACCATTCTTTGATATCCCCGAACTTGTCGCTCCACGTTGTCTTGTCTTTCGGTTCCCATTCGTGGCGGGCGCTCAATTCAGCGTTCTTGGGAATCTGCAACAACATGAATCCTGCGGTTGGGTTGCTTACTTTTGAAGCGCTTGCCGTGGAAGGTGGAATAGATGGCACTTGCGTGCACATTCGCCCGAATTGCGTGCAATTGCACAGCAAATTGGAGCGTTCCATGAGCTGGATTTTCAATTCCTTGAGATCCTTGGCTTCGAAGTTGATCTTGATGGTTTCTCCTGGGCGATAGATGTCCTTCTGCAAGTTGAGCTTGAATCCCTTGATCGCGAGGATGACCGGATTCACTTCGAGTGCTTTATTCTTGTTTCGCTCCTCGACCAGCACGATTTCCCCCGCATCAGCGTATTCTTGATCGCTGCTATCGTCAGCCGTGCTCACTGGTATCCGCGAGTAAAACTCGATCTTGTACTTGATACCGCGTTCCGATGATGAAGGAACGAGCCTCGCTGGCAGGAAAACTGGTATTTCCCGGGAATACACGCCTTTTGCAAAGGAACCCTGGCAAAACACTTCCTTTTGCTCGATGACGAGGGGTTTTTCGCAAGGACGAACGGCACTGAGACGCAGGCCCGCATATTTCATGCTTGATATGCCGTTGATGCTTAGTTTCACGTTTGCAACGATTGGCTGGCCAATAACGGCCTGGTGGGGAAAATCAACCTTGATTTCCACGATGCATCCTCGGGTCGAATGTTATCCTTGATAATTGGTAGTCATTGAAGTAAAAAAAACATGGAAACTCGGAAAGGTCACGCGTTGTGGGAGGTGATGACGACCTCGGCAAATAATTGCAGGTCCCGTAGCAATTCCGATATTTTTTCTTCGATTGTAGTGGATGCCTCTTTCGATTTCATGACAAGCACTGCGAGCACGTATTTAAAAATGTGCAACTCTATCTCCTTGTCGCCGTCCATCGGGGTACCTTTGAATGTTGCGGATTCTGCCATAAAAAGATTTTCTCGGATCACGTTGCAAGAATGGATGAATTCCCTAAAATCGCTCCGGAGTTGCAATCCTGCAGTGACCCCAGCCACGTTGTGAACGATGACGTTCCCGGATATGTCCGCGACGATGATTTTCGCATCGATTTCCTTCAGTTGCTTTTCTGCCTTCTCCACGTGGGATTTCAAGGTGTCGTATGCCCCGACGAGCATGTCCCGGAATATCCGGTTTAGATTCTCTTGCTCGTAAATCGACGTGGTGTACGGGTGGACCTCGAATCCCTTGAACAGCGTGTCGAATATCGCCTTTGCCTTTTTATAATTGGCATCGAGCAATTCCTTCGGGTATTCATTTCTCGTGTCAAATTTATGATAGAGCAAGTAGATCTTGGGCTTCAGCGCTTTCTTTTTGAGTGCATCAATGACCTTCTCGAAATATTTCTTCGCGTTTTCGAGCTTGTCTGGCTCGTGCATGTCGACGATAGCCACGAGCACGTCAGTCTCGTTAAAAACGTCAGGCTTGTCGATATAACTCTGACGGTATTGATCTTGTCCGCCGAAGTCAAATATGGAAACCTCGAGGCCAAGATAGGGATGTCGTCGAACTTCATACATTATCGTAGGGCTCAAGCTCTGCGTGCTTTCTGGTGTCTTCATGGAGAACGTGGTTGCATAGATCGAAGTCTTTCCACACCCGCCAAGTCCGATCAGAGAAATTTTCATTATTTCCTTCCACCTTTACATTGTTTGTAATTTAGGCTAGGCAAAATTTTAAGCCTTTGGTTTTTCCTTGTTCTTTGCATCTTTCGCTGCTTGTTCCTCGTTCTCTTCGTCAATCAATTTTTTAATACTGATCTTCTCATTCAGCAAGTTATCCGTCGGTGTCCGAACATCCACCATGATTTCCAACGATGCGAGCTGGTCTTGAGGCACAGTTAGCGGATAGTCAAACGCCATCGACTCGTAAGGAAAAAGTTCCGCCACCGAAGTGCGCCACGCGATTTTTTCGAACACGTCGATCGACAAGCTGATGCGAACGTCAAGTTTTTCCATGGCAAATCCAGACTCGTTTTCCAAGGTGAATTTCACGTTCTTGTGATTGTTGGAAAGCTTGACATTCTTAAGTTTGAGTTTCTTGGCCAAAAACGGTGTCCGGGGAAGGTTAGAAACTTGCACGGTCCTAGGAGTTGCCGATTCGCCGGGCGTCTCTGGTGGCGTGAAAACGTATTGCGTCCGCACGTTCACGTTGTACATTGATACTTTTTTCGTCCGGGCGAGTTTTAACACGACGTCTAGGTCCTGGCGGCTCATCGGCTTTATATCCAGGTATCCTGCCGCCGCAGCATCTTCGACGAGCAATTGACCAAGCGGGCTCCGGCACAGGACCGTGTTGTACCCGTCAGGTGAACCGACGGATCCTACCGACACGTCTGCATTTTCAGAAGTCAAGTCAGTGCAAAAATTGCACGACGAGGACTTGTACTTGTTGAGAGCAGCTATTTTATACTCCTTGATTTTCTCGCCGTTTTCCTTGAAAATATTGAACTTACCCGATGAGATGCTCATCTTCTTGATGTCGTTGAGGTTGATCCCGTCACGCTCGAAAAAGCCGTACAATGTCTCTGGCGAAAAACTATCCATGCAGAACAAGCCAATCTTGATGACTTGCGCCCGTAAATTGTACAAGATCATGCCAAACGGTGACTTCTGCATCTTGTCGATTGCATCGATGTTGCACGGCGTGCCCACGAACGCGATGGCATGGTTTCCTTCGTGCAATGCCTTGAACAACGCCCGAACCGTTTGAGAATGCACGTATAAAGAGCCCGATGCTGCGAGAATTTCCTCGCGCGTTTTCACGAACGCGGGCTGCGCGCGCCACGATGCATCGTGTTTCGTGACCACGGCGCCGTCGATGAGCTTCTTTTCAAGCAGGTACAACAGCAGGCTCGTGACGGTGCCGCCATCTTGCCCTTTAACGTCAGGAATCTTCGATTTTGCAATATATGCAACTTTGACCGATCCAATCAGATCTTCGGGCACTGTCTTTGTACGTGGGCACTGATTGTAACAAATTCCACAGCCGCTGCACTTTCCCACGAGTTTAGGCTCGCCGTCGACCCAGTCTAACACGTCGCACACGGCGACGCACGCGGAACATTTCGTGCAGATACCCGCCTTCACGATCTCCTTCATCAATTTGCCGAACGCATCCTTACCCTTTTCAATGCGTTTCTGCAAATATTCGTAAGCAGCTTTATCGCCTTGAGGTTGTTCCATGTCATTTCACTGGATGATAATCATGATCCAATACTATTCTAATGATTTCAAAAATTTTGTGCTCAAGTATGATCTGTCACCATTATCTATTGTACTACCACGCCCTAAAGGACGTGGATTCTTCTTTCATCGACCCGTGCCATCG